>NZ_JAJAEF010000001.1:0-426962 GCF_020447145.1 Shewanella sp. SR1
TAATGAGAGTATTGGTAAAAGTCGAGGCGGTAATTCAACCAAAATTCACTTAGCCGTCGACAGCGGAGGATTACCGATTTATTTCGAATTATCAGAAGGCCAAAAACACGATATTACACACGCCCCCAGCTTAATTGAGCACCTGAAGCAGGTTGATACCGTCATTGCAGATAAAGGTTATGACAGCGATGCTTTTCGTGAACTTATCGCAAATAAAGGCGGGAAATCTGTTATTCCGAGGCGCCGCTATAAGAATACACCTCAAGAAAAAGTCGATTGGTGCTTATATCGGTATCGACATTTAGTGGAGAATGCTTTTGGAAGAATTAAACACTATCGATCAATATCAACAAGATATGACAAGCTAGCAAGAAATTACGCCAGTATGGTGTCACTGGCGTTTATGTTAATGTGGCTGCCGATGTATTGCTGAACAATATTTGTACAGCAAAGATCAACAGACCCTAATACAGGCAATCAATGCCGACAATTAATGCTGACGATAAAAACCGCTGTAAACGCTTAGCAACAGAAGATTAACGCTTAAGCCATATTCAATCACCAAAATGCGCCAAACGAGAGCCTTGTTCAAAAGGAATGCCATTAGCCCTTGAACCCTATGGCACCTTACCCGTAAGCTAGGCGGATTAAACACTTAGACTCATACCTATGTCCGCAACAGGTTTTATTCAACGTACACTCGATGCGCTCAGTGTCTATTATCACAAGCGGGTTTTGATCCTGTTATTACTGGGTTTTTCCGCCGGTCTACCATTAATGCTGGTATTTTCAACGCTATCCTTTTGGTTGCGTGAAGCCGGTGTTGATCGCACTTCAATCGGTTATTTCAGCTGGATAGCCTTGGCCTATGCGTTTAAATGGGCTTGGTCGCCCTTAGTCGATCGACTCTCGCTACCACTGTTAACTCGCTTTCTAGGACGACGCCGCAGCTGGATGTTGTTCGCTCAGCTGTTATTGGTTGGGGCTATCTTAGGTATGTCGTTCAGCGATCCGCTCAAGGATCTCGAGCGCTTGGCGCTGTTCGCGTTAATGGTCGCCTTTGCTTCCGCCACCCAAGATATTGTGGTTGATGCCTTTCGGATTGAATCCGCCCCAGAAAAGATGCAAGCCGCATTAGCCGCCGCCTATCAAGTGGGTTATCGCAGCGCTATGATTATCGCCACCGCAGGTGCACTCACCATAGCGGCTTGGGTCGAACCCGGTAACACAGCATACAACTTAGTCGCCTGGCAAACCTCTTACCTGATTATGGCGGGCTTAATGTCCGTGGGGATTTTGACCACACTTTTTAGCAGTGAGCCCGAAGTCGATACCCGCGCCGCCGATGCCACCGAATTAGCCTTAAAGCAACGCTTAAGCGCCACTTATCCAAGAATTATCGCTGCTGGCATGTCTTGGGTATACACGGCCAGTATTTTGCCTTTTATCGACTTTTTCAAACGCTATGGCCGCAGCGCTATCCTCATCCTATTGCTGATTTCTTGCTACCGGATCTCAGATATTGTGATGGGCATTATGGCGAACGTCTTTTATGTGGATATGGGCTTCACTAAAGAAGAAATTGCCTATTTGAGTAAAATCTATGGCCTGATCATGACCTTAGTCGGCGCAGCCTTCGGCGGTGTTTTGTTAGCGCGTTATGGCACGATGAAGATCCTTTTCCTTGGCGCTTTGTTGGTTGCGGTAACCAATCTGTTATTCGCGTGGCAGGCGGTGATTGGCTACAACGTCCCCTTTTTAACCTTTGCCATTTCCGTAGACAACTTTAGCGCAGGAATCGCCACGGCGGCTTTTATCGCCTATCTATCGAGTCTCACCAGCAGCGGCTACAGTGCAACGCAATATGCCTTACTGTCTTCGATTATGTTGCTGTTCCCTAAGTTTATCGCGGGCTTCTCGGGGGCTTATGTCGACGCATTTGGCTATGTGAACTTCTTTGTCGCCGCCAGTGTGATTGGTTTTCCTGTGTTGTTTTTGGTTATCTTAGTCAACAAGTATGCGCCGCACCCAAGCACATCATTAATGGATGATTCGTCAAAACGTGCACCAGCAAAATCGGATTAAGGTCTCATAGCACTTATGTCATCAATATAAAAAAGCCCTCACACCTTAGTGTGAGGGCTTTTACATTTAAAGACGAAATGGCAAACGCGATACTGAATCACGTTAAACCAAATTTGCTCGATTAATCTTTAAAGTTATCAAATTGGAAAGGCTGGCCTAACTCAGACTCACGTGCCAACGCCATGACAGCTTGTAAATCGTCACGTTTTTTACCTGTAACTCGTACTTTCTCGCCCTGAATAGACGCTTGCACTTTAAGTTTGCTGTCTTTAATTAGCTTGACCAGTTTTTTAGCGATTAAGGTTTCTATACCTTCTTTAAACTTCACTTTTAGGGAGAAGGTTTTACCACTGTGGATGGCTTTCTCATCGACTTCCATCGAAGACGGATCCACATTACGTTTGCTCAGCTGCATACGTAAAATGTCTACTAATTGTTGGCATTGGAAGTCATCTTCAGCGGTTAACGTGACCACATGATCCTTATATTCCACGTCAGCTGTTTTACCGCGAAAATCGAAACGTGTCGCCAGCTCACGCTTGGTATTATCAACCGCATTACGCAGTTCAACTTCATTCACTTCTGACACAATATCCATTGAAGGCATAGTTTTTATGTCCCATATCAAATTAATATGCAGCTAGTTTACCCACACACAGGCCTAAGTTGAAGGTAAAGCCTAGAATAAAAGCGTAATCATGGATGACTTTAGTGGTGGATTTTCCTATCATTGCCCCACTCTAAGCTAATGCAAACATATTTGTGATAACTAAAAACACCCTATTTAAGCTGGCTTTAGCCGTAGCCTTTGTCGTGATCAGTTATCTGGTATTTTCCAGACCAACCTATTCGCAAAGTATTCCGAATATCGACAAGGTAGGCCATCTTGGGAGCTTTTTTTGCCTCTCCTATCTCTCCTACCTCGCTTTCAAACCTAAGTGGTATTGGCTATCGCTCACATTGGCGAGCTATGCCATTTTAATTGAGCTGGTGCAATCGCGCTTGCCCTACCGTAGCGCCTCTGTGGCGGATGTCATTGCCGACTTTGCGGGCATTGCGCTGTTCTACTTTTGTAATTGGGCCTATGGCAAATACTTCCGTGCGGCGCAGTTGCGGGAAGATTAGTTCGAACGCTATAAATGGGCACTGATACAGAAACCTTAAGGCTGCGAATATGACTCATGCTGTGGATATTGCCATTTTAGGTGCAGGTGCCGTTGGGCAACTGATCTGTCGCCAATTGACAGTTGCGGGAATGAATGTCGGTTTTATCGGCCGTAATGCCCTCGAATCTGGCCAGCAAGTACTGAGTTTCACCCCATTAGCGTCTGCAGATGACCATCAACAGATACAAGCTATCCCGTATTCGGTGCCTATCTTAACTGCCGATGCGCTCGACAATATCCGTTTGGTGATTGTCTGCGTTAAAGCCTATCAAGTGCTCGATGCGCTCTCCCCCTTACTCAAGCAACTGCCTAGCCAATGCCATATTTTGTTATTACACAATGGCATGGGGCCTCATTTAGCGCTGGCACCGCTGATTAATGCGCAAGCCAATGGCGGAGGGCTAAGCCTAGGGACAACGTCCCAAGGGGTGTTACGTCAAGCCCATTGGCAGATTAAGCAAACCGGACAAGGGCTGACTCAGCTGGGGCATTTCGCAGGCGCTGAACTGACGGAACATTATCGCAACGCTTTGCTGGCTGCCATTCCGAGCAGTGAATGGGTCGATACGATTGTGCCTTGCCTGTGGCAAAAACTCGCAGTCAATGCCGCCATCAATCCGCTCACTGCGCTATATCAATGCCCCAATGGCAAACTAGCTGAGCCAGATTTTAGTGAAATGATTAAGGGTATTCTCGATGAGTTAGTCCTAGTTGCCGCACATGATGGCGTGTCGCTTGATCAATCATTTTTGCACGACAGGGTCTACCAAGTGATCCGCCTAACAGCTGGGAACTTCTCGTCGATGCACCAAGATATTGCGCATCAAAGGCGAACCGAGATAGACCAAATTAACGGCTATATCTGTGAGCGTGCACAAGCGCACGGTTTAAGTGCGCCAGTCAATGCCGAGCTTTGGGCGCGAGTCAAACAGCTAGCAGTTTAAGCGAGCACAACTAGCCTAGTTCAATTAAAGTTAACCTAATGTTTAATCAAGATAATCTGTAAATCACGATTTAATTCCCCGCATTCATGCAGCGCATTAAAACGCTGACTCCCCTCGCTTTATATTCACTCGACACTATCTGCACTGATACTTGCCAGCAGAACTCATCTTGCACCAATAAAACGCACCAAATCAGGGCGGTTTGATTCTGTTTTGCACCGTTTTGCATCAATTCATGATGCTATTTCGGTGCGACTTAATGTTAACGCAATGATAATAAATGCTTTGTTTATATGGCCTGATTCCTGCTTTATTCCAATAAATTGAGTCTGAAGTTTGTTGGAGAGAAAAGTGAAACTGGTCACCGCAATCATTAAACCGTTCAAATTAGACGATGTACGTGAAGCCTTAACTCAGCTCAACGTCCATGGCATGACAGTCACTGAAGTGCGCGGCTTTGGCCGCCAAAAGGGCCATACAGAATTGTATCGTGGCGCCGAATACGCTGTGGACTTTTTGCCTAAGATGAAGCTCGAAGTCGCCATTCACTCCGATCAAGAAGAAGCCGTTATCGAAGCCATTATTGCCGCTGCCCATACGGGTAAAGTGGGCGATGGCAAAATCTTTGTGACCGAACTCCAACAAGTCGTGCGCATTCGCACTTCGGAAGAAGGAGTGGATGCCCTATGATGCTAGCGAACTTCAGACTCAGTTTTAAATATCTATTGATATTATTCAGTATGTTGGCGACCAATGCTGTAGCCGATGAGAGTCAGTTCAGCGCCGCAAATACCGCGTGGATCTTAAGCTCATCCGCGCTGGTATTATTGATGACCTTACCCGGATTAGCCTTATTTTATGGCGGCTTAGTACGCAGTAAAAACGTACTTTCGATATTGATGCAATGTTTCTCTATCGCCGCCCTTGCCTCAGTTTTATGGTTTGCCATAGGTTATTCACTCGCCTTCGATGCGGGCAATAGTTTTATCGGTGGCTTAGGTAAAGCATTACTGTCAGGCGTTGGCCGCGATAGTCTCAGTGGGGATATTCCTGAGCCCCTGTTTATGCTATTTCAAATGACCTTTGCCATCATCACGCCGGCACTGATCATCGGTGGCTTTGCCGAGCGGATGAAATTCTCAGCTGTGCTCATCTTTTCAGGGGCTTGGTTATTATTGGTTTATGCGCCGATCACCCACTGGGTGTGGGGCGGAGGCTGGTTAGCACAGCTAGGACTGTACGATTTCGCGGGCGGAACCGTAGTACATATTACCGCCGGGGTTGCAGCGCTCGTGGCGGCTAAAGTGCTAGGTCCGCGCAAAGGATTTTTAAACTCGGCGATTATGCCACACAACCTGACCATGACGGTTACTGGTGCGGGCATGCTATGGGTCGGTTGGTTCGGTTTTAATGGTGGTAGCGCACTCGGCGCCAATGGCACCGCTGCCATGGCGATTTTAGCAACTCATCTCGCCGCTTCTATGGGCGCGATGACCTGGGCAGCAATTGAGTGGATTAAGTTTGGTAAACCCAGCGCCCTTGGCATAGTCACCGGCATGGTAGCAGGCTTAGGCACTATCACTCCGGCGTCTGGTTATGTTGGCCCAGCGGGCGCCTTAGTGATTGGTTTACTCGGTGGGATCGTGTGTTTTTACTCAACGGTTTATATCAAACAGAAACTTAAGATCGATGACTCCTTAGACGTTTTCCCCGTACACGGGGTTGGCGGTATTCTCGGAACTCTTTTGGCCGGCGTGTTTAGCTCGACCCAATTAGGCGTCTTTAGCGGCTACGGTTTTGCGGCCGTGAACGAAACCATGATAGACCAACTTGGGGTACAGATTATCGGGGTCGCGGCAACATTCACTTATACAGCTGTGGTCACCTGGTTGCTATTCGTGATCATCCGTAAGCTACTTGGCGGCCTTCGTGTCAGCACAGAACAAGAAGTTAACGGCTTAGATTTATCGGAACACGAAGAAACTGGCTATAGCCTTTAAACGTTTTAGGCTACAACTTAAGCTATAACGCTTGAACAGCAATAAGGGCACCTAGGTGCCCTTATTGCTGACTGATTTTATGATGCTAACGTTTAAAATGCTCGACTAACCATAGCTTTAAATCGGCCAGCTTCATCGGCTTAGCAAAGAGATACCCTTGGAGAAAATGCACTTGGCGACTGGTTAAATAATCCGCCTGCTCCTGCGTCTCCACCCCCTCTGCCACCACGACATAATTCATCTTGTGGGAAAGCTCGATAATAGTATCGAGCACATGGGAAGTGACAGAATCTTGTCCTATGGTATCGATAAAGCATTTATCAATTTTCAGATAGTCTAACGGCATCGTTTGCAGCAGGGATAAAGTGGTTTGCCCAGTACCAAAGTCATCAATTGCCACTAGAATCCCTAACTGTCGCAAGCTTTCAATACACTGGCAAATATCCGGCGTTAATAATTGCCGTTCGGTGATTTCAATCAACGGCTTAACGCCAATACGCTCCAGGGAATCCCGCAGATGAATAAATTTCGACTCAATATCATCCTGCGTAAAGTGTTCTGGCGCCACGTTAAACGCAATTCTAAAGCCCGGTTCGACCTTCATATCGGCAAAATCTTTTAATGCCCGCTCAAAAATATAGTTGGTCAATGGGACAATTAACTTGCCCTCTTCGGCAATGGGAATAAACAAATCAGGCCGCACTAAGCCCATTTGTGGGTGCTGCCAACGCACTAATGCCTCAACGCCTTTTGCCTTGCCGTCCTCGGCACAAATCACTGGCTGATAAACTAAGAAAAACTCTTCGTTCTCTATCCCACTGCGAATGTCATCGGCAAGGGAATGGCGAGTAACCCTTGAATAGAGCACAAATAGGATAGTCCCCGTAATCAAGACTATGCTAACGGGTAAAGAAATGGCCAAAAATATCCAAAAGAAATGCCAGAAAAAGGCTGGCGAAATTTCTAGTAACACTGAAAAATTGTGCTTATCAGAATCGAGCCTCATCACCTCATTTTGTTTAAATTCGGGTGACTCTGGAATCGTTTTACCATTTATAGATAAAGCGACATTGATCACTGCGCTGGGAAACACATTGGGTTGTACAAAGGAGTCTAATAAATATTGCCCTTCAATAATCACAGCAGCGCCGTGCTTAGATATCGGTTCCCAGTTTGATGCCACTATCGCAGGCACCTCAGGCATAAAAGGCGTGCCGCCAATAATAAACTGGTTAGGTATTTCAAGATTTTCAGTGGTACTGACTATGCCTAAAGGAACGTCGATATCACCTGTTTTAGATGAACAATAAACACGTTGCGAATCAAATATTAAAGCCGAGCGAAAGTAAGGCTGGAACAACATATAGTTGTGTAATTCTTGACACTCAGTGTCCTTCAACGCCAATGCATAATGGCTGATTTCATCGGCATGAGAGATCAAAGTATCTATGTTGCCTACATAAATCCCCCCCACACCTTTGACTTTATCTTCCACAAAATACTGTGCAGAGAGATAACTTGCTACCACAGCAACCCCAATGGGAAACAATATCACTGCCAGCCATTGCCACAATGGCAGATTTAATTTTGCTATTTTTCTTCGCATAGTTCTCTGTTTAGTTCCTTAACTCGCACAGCACTCGGTTAAAAATGGTATCAAAATCTAAGCGGCAAGGTATGTATATGTTTGTATCTCAGTTCATATCAGCTTGATATAAACTGGCTAAATCGCGTTTTATTCTAGTATAAAAAACCAGCATGCCATCAATGAGTTTGAAACTATTCCCACATCACCAAAATGGCGGCCATAGCAATAAGCACTAATCCAAGCATATCTTTTATCTTCACTTTTTCCTTCAGCCAAAAGGTGGCAATTAAGATCATAAAGAAAACTTCAACTTGGCCTAAGGTCTTCACATAAGGCACTGCCTGCAGCGACATAGCACTAAACCAGCCGATAGAACCTAAACAACTGGCGGTACTAGTGAGTAAGGTTAGCTTAGGTCGCTGCCATAAAGCGGCCAGTGTGGATTTATCCTTAAGTAACAGATAACTGACTAACACTAAGGTCTGTAGACTAATCACGAATAACAACACCCAAGCGGCGCTATGGGGGAAGCCGATATTCAAACACAAGCTCGCCTCTCGCACCCAAAGCGATGTCAGCGCAAACGAAGTACCACAAGCTAAACCAATCAATGCTGTATTGAGCGACAGACTTCGCAGGCCTTGCTTGGCACTCATCAAAAAAATCGCCACACCACCCAGCAACACACCCGACCAACCTAATGGTGATAAATGAGTGCCAAAAAACACTGTGCCTAATATCGCCGCAACCACAGCTTCACTCTTAGCCAGCCCAGCCCCAATAGCAAAGTTCTGCAGCTTAAACAGTTTCACCATCAAACCCGTCGCGAGGATTTGCATCGCCGAGGCGCCTAAGATAAAACCGATAAAACGGCCGCTAAAATCGGGGACTCCGACATCCTGCCAAAGATATAAACCGACCAGATACACGGCGGCAATGGGCCCTGCCCAAATAAAACGCGCTAAGGTCACGCCCGCGACACTCACCTCTTTACTCAGTTGGCTTTGAAACGCATTACGCCAAGCCTGCATAAATGCCGCCAGCAAAGTTAGTAAGATCCACATGAAGGTATTCCGTAAAGAATGAGGTCGGCAATAAAGACGAGGGTTAGGCAAACCTCATCATAAAACATTAATGTTTCAGATAGCTACAGGGTTATAGCCATCGGATTCTTTCAGCTGAAAAACAAAAGCCCCGAACGAGTCGAGGCTTTGGGATTAAATCATTAAGTCACTAATTCATTAAGTCTTAGCTTGCGATTACTTGCTAGTATCGATTGGATCGAAGGACTTAACCAAATCGTCAATTGCTTTCATTTGCTTCAGATAATTTTCTAACTGATGCAAAGGTAAGGCACATGGGCCGTCGCACTTAGCGTTATCAGGATCGGGATGTGCTTCAATGAATAGACCCGCTAAACCTAGCGCCATACCGCTGCGCGCTAACTCGGTCGCCTGTGCACGACGTCCACCAGCAGAATCGGCACGACCACCAGGGCGTTGCAGCGCATGGGTCGCATCGAAAATCACTGGGTAACCAGATTGCTTCATCTCATCCATGCCCAACATATCAACGACTAAGTTGTTATAACCAAAGCTTGAACCACGTTCACATAGGATGATCTCGTCATTACCCGCTTCGTTAAACTTAGTGATGATGTGGCGCATTTCGTGCGGCGCTAAAAACTGTGGTTTTTTCACATTGATGATAGCGCCGGTTTTTGCCATAGCGACAACCAGATCCGTCTGGCGGGCTAAGAATGCTGGCAACTGAATGATATCAACCACTTCAGCAACAGGCGCACACTGGTGCACTTCATGCACGTCAGTGATCAAAGGTAAGTTAAAGGTCTTTTTAATTTCTTCAAAAATCTTCAAACCTTCTTCCATGCCTGGGCCACGGTAAGAGTTGATTGAAGAGCGATTCGCCTTATCAAAGGACGCCTTAAACACATAAGGAATACCCAGTTTTTGGGTCACTTCGGCGTAGGTTTCAGCAATCGACATAGCAAGATCGCGAGACTCAAGCACGTTCATGCCACCAAACAACACGAAAGGTTTATCGTTGGCAATCTCGATTGAACCTAGGTTAATGATTTTATTACTCATCGCAACTTCTCTCTAAAATGCTGGAACCTTTCCCAGCGATGAACTGAATATAGGGCTAAGGCCGCTATGCCGCAACTGCTTGTAAAAGCTGGCCACAGAGCCACGCCATGTAAGTCCCTAACGCATAACCAAATACGGCTAACAACACACCAACAGGTGCTAAAGCGGGGTGGAATGCCGCAGCAACAACAGGGGCAGATGCTGCGCCGCCTACGTTCGCTTGGCTACCCACTGCCATATAAAACAGCGGCGCTTTAATCAACTTAGCCACCAATAACATAAAGCCTGCGTGCACTAACATCCAAATAATGCCCACTAAAAAGTACAAAGGCGTGTCGAGCACTTTACTCACATCCATGTGCAGACCAATCGTCGCCACTAAGATGTAAAGGAAAGCCGACGCCACTTTCGATGCCCCCGCCGCCTCTAAATGGCGCACTGGGCTGAAGGACATAGCCAAACCAATGGTTGTGACTATCACCACTAACCAGAAGAACTTAGAGGTTAAGCTGTAATCTTCGGTCCAAGGGTAGTTCGCTTCAAAAAATGGTCCAAGGAAATCGGCGGCCATATGGGCGATACCTGTGATACCAAAGCCAACGGCGACAATCAGCATAAGATCGCGCAGATTAGGAATACGTGCATTTTCAGCGTGATACTTTTCAACTTTGTCTTTTAACGCTTCAATTGCTGAGGTATCGGCACCCGTTCTCGCATCAATCTCTTTCGCCTTTGAGGCCATAAATAACAATACGGCCATCCAGATATTGGCGACAATCACATCGACTGTCACCATCACAGAGAAAATATTGCCACCTACCGCATAGATTTCTTTCATCGCGGCTTGATTTGCGCCGCCACCAATCCAGCTTCCGGCTAAGGTCGTCATGCCGCGCCATACCGCATCAGGACCATCAACTCCAATTAAAGAGGGCTCGATGATCGACACTAACAGCAAGGCAACCGGGCCACCGATAACAATACCGACAGTGCCGGTTAAAAACATGATTAAGGCTTTCGGCCCTAAACTTAAAATAGCTTTTAAATCAACGCTTAATATTAATAAGACTAAACACGCTGGCAGTAAATAACGTGACGCCACAAAATACAGTTGTGAGGTATTACCGTCGATCACCCCAAAGGTATTCAATAAAGAGGGTAAAAAATAACACAATAAAAGTGCGGGAATGAAACGATAAAACTTCTGCCAAAAAGGATGACTACTGCTACTGGTATAAAATACAAAACCTAGAATTGTCGCGAGTATCCCTAACGCCGTGGCATCGTTCGTCACTAAAGCCGTGCTTGTCATGCTAATTTCTCCCTGTTAATACAGTTATTATTTTATTTTTATTAGAGACTTAACCTTTAAGTCCCTGGGTCAAACTTCCATCTGCCCAGTGTTATTATTTTTGCTAATTGGATTGAATAGTTGATAAATAAGAAGAGCCCCGAAAGGCTCTGCTTTAATGGTAAATCTCGGCATGCTCGTTTAATTCTTTGAGCTGCATCTTCACGATTTCGATCACGGGATCGTGGGGGCTGTTATCGACAAAATGCTGCAAATCAGCAGCCGCCACATTAATACAACCCAGCTGCTGCGCGATAAAGGCTCGCTCACGATTAAGGTGCACATCATCGCTATGCCATTGCAATAGCAGACTGCAACATTCCATCGCCGCCTCAAATTGATGCGACACTATGCAACCGGCTTTTAGCTCATGCAGCATACGCGTCAGCAGTTTTTTCACCGTTGCAGGCTTTAAGTAACTCGCCTTAAGCTCGGCCGCATTGCCTAACTCGCCGCGCACTAACACATGCAACTGGTGACGGCTGAGCTCCTTGCCCGTCAAAGGGTCCAGATAACTCACTTCACCGGCAATCTTGCAACGCAGCACCGTATTGCCGGGTAGCAATATCGGTTCAAGCTCAAGATCTAACTGCTTCGCCAGTAACATCAAGACAGTTGCCAGCGTAGTGCTATTCCCTTGGCGGCTAATCAAGCAAGTACCTAAATCCGCTGCCTCAGTACTAAAGTAGTTATCGCGGACACAAAAGCCTAAATCCTCGTAAAACCAATGCAACAGCGCATTAAAACGCTGTTGTTGGTCAACCAAGTAATGACTTAATACGGCTCCCGCCATTTCAAACCAAGCCCATTTAGCGGCTTCTAGTTTAGAAAATCCAAGGTGCGCACCTACATCCAATGCCGACTCGGGCAATGAAATGCCATCTTGCAGAGTGTAGTTACTCATTAACCCAATAATACCGCTTGTTTAAAATGAGCCAATTTAGCAGCATAAACCAACCAGCCTATCGCGCCTAAGTAAGCAAACACTTTGAACAACTTGTTTCTGTTCGCCTTTATAGCAATCGCGCCTAGTACAATATAGGCAACCACAGCACCGATTTTTTCGGTCATCCAAGGATCGACAAAAGGAAATTGCTGGATCATAAAACACAAAGTTAAGCCCGACAGCAGTAAGAAAGTGTCGATAACATGGGGCGCTATCTTGAGCAGTTTCTTCTCCATCAAAGCCGATTGGCGCAGATGCAGAACAAAGCGTACGGTAAGCAGCAACACGCTTAACGCGATAAAGGTAAAATGCAGATGTTTAACCGCAGGATATAGACTGTAAAAAGTTTCCATTACGATACTTATGGCCAGTGACAAAGGCGCTAGTTTACCCTAATCCGTTACTGCATACCAATGCCTATCAGCCTAGATAGTCAGAGCTAACATCATAAAAAATCAAACGAGAAGAGACGATGAATTTAAGCTTAATTAACGATGAATCAACCGAGTTCGCCGATGCCGTAAAACAAAAAATTGTCGAGTTTAACCAAGCCCAATGGCAAGGGCTTAGCCGTAAGAATCTCGGCCTCAAATTACAAGACGCCGAAGGTAAACTGTTAGCAGGGATCAGCGGTAAAACCTTCGGCAATTGGTTGTTAATCGAGTATCTGTGGGTCGATGACGCCCTAAGACACCAAAAAATCGGCACTCGCTTATTGTTAGAGGCAGAAAGCCAAGCAAAAGCGCGCGGCTGCCAATTTGCCCTACTCGATACCTTAGATTTCCAAGCTAAGCCCTTTTATGAGCGCCACGGCTATCGCGTGCAATGGATATAACAAGCCTACCCAGAAACCGGCAGTAAATTCTTTATGGTGAAAGCGTTGTGATGTTTAAGGCTTGCGATCGTCAGCTTAACATCTGCTTAAGGTGGCTATTTAGAAGACAAAAACGCCATTGGCGATAACCAATGGCGTTCGTTAAATCGGTATAACTGGATAAATATCTTCACTTAAAGCAGCGCGTTATTCCGCCCATTTACCCATAGTACATCTGTCATTGCTGCCAAAGTCTCGCACTGTGGCGACATTCTCGTAGCCCAGCTCGATAAGCTTAGCTCTGAGTCTTACCGCCTGTTCGAAACCATGCTCGAGCAGGATATAGCCGTTAGGCTTTAAGTAATCTCGGGCAGTGTTGGCAATATAATACAGATCGGCAAAGCCTTCCTCGGCGGCGGTTAACGCGCTTTGGGGCTCGAAACGCACGTCACCTTGGTGCAAGTGTTCGTCAGTCTCATCTATATAGGGCGGATTTGAGACGATTAAGTCAAAGTCACGCGACTTTACCGCGCTAAACCAGTCACTTTGAAGAATGTCGACCTGTGGCAGCTTTAAGTTCTCACGGTTCGCGATAGCCAAAGCTACGGCATCATCGACTTTATCGACCGCCGTGATTTGCCATGACTCACGCTCAGACGCTAACGCCAGCGCAATGGCCCCAGTGCCTGTACCTAAGTCGAGCACTTTAGCGTAGGTAGAAAGCGGCATGTTCAAGGCGGTTTCGACTAAAATTTCCGTGTCGGGACGCGGGATCAAAGTCGTGTCGTTGACGATAAAAGGCAGCGACCAAAATTCGCGCTCACCGACAATATGTGCCACAGGTACGCCTTTTTGGCGTTTCTGTACCATTTGCTGGAAGCGTTTCCACTGTTCAACCGTTAGGGATTTTTCAGGCCAAGTATACAAATAGCTGCGGCTTTTATTGAGGCAATATAACAACAAAACCTCTGCATCCAGATGAGCGGATTCAGAGGTTGATGCTAACTGCACATAAGCCCATTGCAGGGCTTCGGCTATGCTAGATTGATCTGACAAAATTACCCCTGCTCGTCAGCCAGTGCGGCTAACTGATCGGCTTGATGCTCTTGCATCAGAGGCAATAAAATAGCATCGAGATCGCCTTCCATTACTTCGTTCAAGCGATATAAGGTCAAGTTGATGCGGTGTTCGCTCACGCGGCCTTGCGGGAAGTTGTAAGTACGTACACGTTCGGAGCGATCGCCACTGGCAACCAGACTACGACGGGTCGATTCTTCGGCGCTACGGCGTTTTTCGTCTTCAACAGCTTGAATACGTGCAGCCAGTACACTCATGGCTTGGGCACGGTTCTTGTGTTGCGAACGTTGATCTTGGCATTCCACCACGATCCCAGTAGGAATATGGGTGATTCGAATAGCTGAGTCAGTTTTGTTAACGTGCTGACCACCCGCGCCCGATGAACGATAAGTATCGACTTTCAGATCGGCTGGATTGATTGAAATCGCTTCCGCTTCAGGCACTTCGTGAAGTACCACTACAGTAACCGCTGAAGTATGCACACGTCCCTGGGATTCGGTTTCTGGCACACGCTGTACACGGTGGCCGCCGGATTCAAACTTAAGTTTGCCGTATACGCCTTCACCGCTGACCTTCATGATCACTTCTTTAAAGCCACCATGTTCGCCTTCGTTACAGCTCATGATTTCAATCTGCCAGCGATTCGCTTCAGCATAACGGCTGTACATGCGGAATAAGTCACCGGCAAAAATAGCCGCTTCATCGCCACCTGCACCAGCGCGGATCTCAACGAAGGCGTTTTTATCATCGTCAGGATCTTTTGGCAGTAATAGAATTTGCAATTCGTCTTCGAGCTGCTCGAGTTTGGCCTTAGCGGCTTTCATCTCTTCCTGCGCCATTTCACGCATTTCAGCATCGTCTTCTTCCAGCATTTCTTTGGCAGAATCGAGATCGGCCTGCGCTTGCTGATAGGCTTTAAAGCCAGCAACAACGTCTTCTAACTGGGCATATTCTTTCGATAACGCACGAAACCTGTCTTGATCAGAAATGACGCTAGCATCACCCAGCAAAGCCATGACTTCTTCATTGCGCTCGAGCAAGCCTTCCAGCTTGCGGATAACGGATTCCTTCATTTAACTCGCTAACCTTAGTTTTTATCTAATCCAAGCGCTGATCTTAACTGACCGAGAGTATTCAAATCGCCCTGACGACTCGCTGCCGTGAGGGCCTGTGTCGGTGCGTGGATAAGTTTGTTGGTCAGGCGATTGGCTAGTTCAATCAATACCTGCTCAGTGTCTGAGCCCTGAGCTAATTTATTCAAGGCGCGTTCCACTAACTCATCTTTTACCGCCATGCTCTGGCTGCGATACTCGCGAATACTGTCGACCGACTCTAAAGAACGGATCCAATCCATAAATAGGAAAGATTGTTCTTCAGTAATTACTTCAGCTTGCTCGGCGGCTTCTTTTCGAGAAGCCATATTCTGTTCAATAATGCTATGCAGGTCGTCCACTGTATACAGAAACGCGTCATCCAAATCGGCGACTTCCGGCTCAATATCCCGGGGAACTGCTATATCAACCAATAACATAGGTTGATGGCGACGCTGCTTTAGCGCTTTTTCGACCATGCCTTTACCTAGGATAGGCAGAGGGCTGGCGGTAGAGGATATCACGATATCGGCTTTTGGGAGATAATCTGGTATCTGCGCCAGTGTAATTGCTGTTGCGCCAAACTCCTCACACATGCCTTGGGCACGTTCTAACGTCCGATTTGCTACGACCATTGAAGCCACACCGTTATCTTTAAGATGCTTCGCAACCAGTTCTATGGTTTCACCCGCACCAATTAACAGCACTTTAGTGGTCGATATCGATGAGAAAATATGTTTCGCCATGCTTACCGCGGCAAATGCCACAGAAACTGCAGCGGCGCCAATTTCAGTGTCAGTACGGACTTTCTTAGCGACTGAAAAAGTGTTCTGAAAGAGTCTATCTATGGTTAGTGCAACCGTACCAGCCTCTTTGGCCTTAACGAACGCTTGCTTTACTTGACCGAGAATCTGCGGCTCACCAAGGATCAAAGAATCGAGCCCAGAGGCTACGCGCATCAAATGCCTGACGGCATCTTGACCATGATAGTTATAGAGACAAGGTGCTACATCCTCATGATCTAGGCCGTGATACTCTTCAAGCCACGCAATAATGTCGGCCTCATCGCCATTGTTGCAATACAACTCAGTGCGATTACAGGTCGAGACAATAACGGCTTCACCCGAGCGTGTACGACTGGCCAGACTCTTCATAGCATCATGAATTTTGTCCGGAGAGAAGGCAACTTTCTCACGCAGGTCTACCGTGGCTGTTTTATGGTTAATACCGATTGCTACAAGGCTCATCTGACTCTTTCTAGATTCTTGGCGACTCTCTTAATAAGGGCATTCTACTGAATTGGCCCAACTAAAAACAGAATACGCTTAACAAAACCGAATAAAGGTCTAACTTCTTACCTAAATTTTCTATCAATAATAGGTAAGGCAAAATTTGCCCCAAGGGAGCAAATCTAAGTGACCGCCGATGGAAATTTTACGTTTGGCATTGGTATTCTTTCCAAGCCCTCGTATCATAAGGACTTTGGTATATCAGTCATAGATGAATAATTTGAAGCGCCTCACAAAAACCATTTTCTCTTGTTTTACCTTAAGCGCCCTACTCTTACTGGCGGGGTGTGAAACCTTGCCGCCGATGACTGACTTAAGCCCAATCACAGTCAATGATGCGCGCCAAGCCAAAGCTTGGGAATTACAGGGAAAACTAGCGATAAAAACTCCCGACGATAAACTCAGTGCCAATATCTACTGGCGCCACAGTGAAGATCGCGATGAACTCACACTCACGACTATGCTAGGTACAACTGTGTTGACGCTTAATTCAACCTCGAACTCTGCCCATTTACATATCGATGGCAAAGATTTTCGCGACGATAACGCCCAGCGTTTACTCGAGCGTGTCAGCGGTTGGTCCATCCCCTTGGCCGATTTACCTTTATGGATCACCGGCCAAGTTGGCCCGAATGATCAAGTACTTGAAAGCGATAGCCAAGGCAAACCTAAACAGCTCACGAACACTCAAACCCCACCGCCTTGGCAGGTCACATTTTTGAGTTGGCAATCCCAGAGCGGCGCCAACGTGCCCCATCAATTAAAGCTTGAGCGTGGTGACTTACAACTCAAACTACAATTGAATCAATGGCAAGCCCTCGGCAAGCCTGCAATCATACTCGAAGAGAAACCTTAGCATGCCCGCAGCAATTTCACGCCATTGGCCAGCACCAGCCAAGCTTAACTTATTCTTACACGTGAATGGTCGCCGCGCAGATGGTTATCATGAACTGCAAACCTTGTTTCAGTTTATTGATTACTGTGACATGCTCGATTTTAAGGTCACTGAAACCGCAGAACTGATTTTGCACTCCAATATCTCTAATGTTGTCGCCGATAGCGATAACTTAATTCTGCGAGCCGCAAAATCATTACAACAAATCACAGCCTTTACTGGCGGCGCCGAAATCTGGTTGGATAAACGTCTGCCTATGGGCGGAGGTTTAGGTGGCGGCTCGTCAGATGCTGCCACCACCTTAGTTGCACTTAACACATTATGGAACACCCAATTATCGACCGAAGAACTGGCTAAAATCGGCCTTAAACTTGGAGCCGATATTCCTGTTTTTATTCATGGTTTCGCTGCTTTTGCCGAAGGTGTAGGTGAACGCTTACAAGCGGTAAATCCGAGTGAGCCTTGGTACTTAATCATCGCACCCGATGCCCATGTTTCCACCGCTGAAGTATTCCAAGATCCACTTTTACCACGTGATACCCCGAAACTGGCCATAGATACCTTAATGAACCAACCTTGGGCAAATGATTGTCAAAAACTAGTCGTTTCTAAATACCCTCAAGTTGCCAAGGCATTAGGCTGGCTGCTAGAATATGCGCCGTCGAGAATGACAGGAACAGGCGCATGCGTGTTCGGGGAATTCACACAAAAGCAACAAGCTCTCGCAGCCTTGGCGAAATTACCGTCTGAAATGCAAGGATTTGTTGCACAAGGGATGAATCTTTCGCCGCTCATCACGCGACTCAGTCACCCTTAAACTACTTTCTTCTAGAGTAACCACTTAACGATAACGCCTCGGGTTCCTCCCGTCCCTACATCGTCGTTACTCTAGCCACTAAAATATAAAGCAAACGCCTGAGGTTCATACAGTGCCCGACATCAAGCTCTTTGCTGGGAACGCCACCCCCAGTCTCGCTAAAAAGATAGCCGATCGTCTATTTTGCAAACTCGGAGACGCAGTGGTTGGTCGTTTCAGCGATGGTGAAATCAGTGTCCAAATTAACGAAAATGTACGTGGTGCCGATGTGTTCATCATCCAATCCACTTGCGCGCCGACAAACGACAACCTGATGGAACTCATCGTGATGGTTGACGCGCTACGCCGTGCATCTGCTGGCCGTATCACAGCGGTTATTCCTTACTTTGGTTATGCTCGTCAAGACCGTCGCGTTCGTAGCGCCCGTGTACCTATTACTGCAAAAGTGGTTGCCGATTTCCTGTCTAGCGTGGGTGTTGACCGCGTTCTGACCTGTGACCTGCACGCTGAGCAAATCCAAGGTTTCTTCGACGTTCCTGTTGATAACGTATTTGGTAGCCCAGTGCTGCTAGAAGATATGTTAGCGAAGAACTTAGATAATCCAGTTGTTGTTTCTCCAGACATCGGTGGTGTTGTTCGCGCTCGCGCAGTAGCAAAACTATTGGATGATTCTGATTTAGCGATCATTGATAAACGTCGCCCACAAGCGAACGTTGCGCAAGTTATGCACATCATTGGTGATGTTCAAGGTCGTGACTGCATTATCGTTGACGATATGATCGACACAGGCGGCACTCTGTGTAAAGCGGCTGAAGCCTTAAAAGAACATGGTGCGAACCGCGTATTTGCTTACGCAACTCACCCAGTCTTCTCTGGCAAAGCGGCTGAAAATATCGCTAACTCAGTGATTGATGAAGTGATTGTGACTGACACAGTTCCTTTAAGCCCAGAAATGTTGAAAGTGGCTAAAGTAACTCAGTTAACTATGTCTGCGGTACTGGCTGAGGCAATTCGTCGCGTAAGCAACGAAGAGTCTATTTCTGCCATGTTCCGTCACTAATAGTTACGTCGCGAATAGTTCGGTCGCTGAACGTTCTGACTAATCTGAGTGGTTCCGATGCACAGCTTACTGTTTTAACGAATCACTAAGCTTGCAGAGCTAATTACTCAGACATAAAAACGCACTCCTCGGAGTGCGTTTTTGTTAGTGTATTTTTTAAGCCAGCTTCTGATCATCAGATGTAAACTGGCTTCTACGCATTAGATTTTAAAATTACTCACCGCACGGAATAAGAACTCAGCCTGCGCCTTAAGCTCATCCGATGCGGACGCATTTGCATCTGCCGCATGGGATGACTCCTCAGCGATATCGCGGATCACCACCACATTCTTATTCACTTCGGCCGCCACCATACTTTGCTCTTCAATCGCCGCCGCAATTTGAGTGCTCATGTCCATAATATTACGCACGTCGTTATTGATAAGCTTCAATAAAGCGCCAGCACTTGCCGCTTGTTCAGCGCTTTCAACGCCTTGTTTTTGGCTAGATTCCATCAATTGCACAATCGATCGGGTACGCGTCTGCAGGGTTTGAATGATGTTAGCAATCTCTTGGGTTGACGATTGCGTCCGCATCGCTAAGTTACGCACTTCATCGGCAACCACAGCAAAACCACGGCCCTGCTCACCCGCACGCGCCGCTTCAATCGCAGCGTTCAAGGCTAAAAGGTTAGTCTGCTCAGCAATGCCGCGGATCACATCTAGCACGCTACCGATAGTCTCGCTGTCACGTTCCAATTCGTTAACGACCGCTGCTGAGCTATTCAACTGCTCAGCAAGTGACTGGATTTTATGTATCGTTTGCTCAACCTCTAATTGACCACTTTGGGCATTATCGTGGGTCTGACCCGCTTTTGATGCAGCTAATTCGGTTGTTTTAGCAATTTCCTCAATCGTTGCGCCCATCTCAGTGATTGCTGTTGCGACCATGTCGGTCTCATTAAGTTGTTGGCCCACACCTTCGGAGGCGAGCATGGCATTTTCGGATACGCGCTTACAGGAGGTGTTAATTGTCGCGACCGACTCAATCACTTGCTCAATCAGTTGCTGGAAGCTACTCACCATACTATTGAAATGCAGTGCAATTTCGCCAAGTTCATCTTGCGTTGATGCATCGCATCTTAAGGTCAGGTCTTTACTCACTTCGATGCGAGCAATGATCTGCGTGATACGCTCAACCGGCGCGATGATACTGCGGATAATCAGATAGGTGATGAAAGATAGCAGCAACGTGATAAATATGAACACAGCAATACCTACATTAACGCTGCTGCTCTCAGCATCATCAATCGCCTTAAGCGCTAGGTTATGTAAGTCATTCGCGCTGCTTTCAATTTGTAGGTTGGCCGCGACAAGACGCGCCATAGTGCCATCTTTCTCGGTCAAACCGAGTTGCTGCTCTTTATTGGTTAAGCTTTTAAAATCTTTCTGATACTGAGTAATAAGCTCTGCAATTTTATTTTGGGTATCAACATCTAAGCTCGATGAACGCAGTTTGTCATTAAACTTGCCAATATTGGCATCGAAGGTTTCAACATAACTTAGCTCACGGCGCAGCATAAAATCTTTTTCATTACGCCTCAGTTGCAGCATAGCCACTTCGAGTTCGAGCTGATTATATTGCTTAAGCAGCGTTTCAACATTGTGCACCGCCGAACGCAATGTGCCGTACAACCCCGTTTTGGGTGTTAAGCCAATCTCCTGCTGTAGCTGCACTACTTCAGAGAAAGCAACTTGATACTGATTTAAATTACTGTCGAAACTTTCAAGCGATGCCTTGGACACGCCATATTCTTTAAAGACTTTCTCTAACTCGGGGACAATACCGTCGATTGCCATGTGGCTTTGCTTATGTAGCTCTGCATATTTTAAATCCTTGCGAGCGAAGAAATCCTTTTCGTTTTTACGCAGAATTAAGACGTCACGCTCTAACTCAAGCACACTTTGAGCGGCATGGGAGAGCTCAGACTTAACCGAATTTGAATGGAGTTGTAATCCAAACATGGCAACTAATGCCGAAATAGACACAGCTGCACTGAGTAACAACTTTGAGCGGATAAACATAGAAAGTCCCCGAATAAATAATCTATCTTAAAAAGATAGCTGTAAATTAGGCCTTTAACAGCGCAAGTGTAGCAATACATGAAAAGTTCATATCCAATACCTAAGTAGCTTGTGAATTAAAGCTCACATATCGAAAGCACCTCATTATTTTTAGCTTAGTTCATCAAGATGATGCCGACATATTTTTCAAAGTAATGCGTGTTAATCTTGTTAAATATACCGTCTCAATGCCGATATAAATGTCACCATACCAACTGGTATAAAATGAATAACTTCATCAGCTTAACTGTATATTTGCGGGCGGATTCTACTACAGATTACAAAAATGTTACGCTGGATAATGAATCTTAATAAAATATATTTTTTACAGTTCCAAACCTTTTGCAGCATTCAGAGCGTCAAAACTACAACACTTAATAATTATGGCAGGGAATGACAGTGACGGCAGGGATACTCCCACTCAATAGCGCAATGTCTGACTTTGAACTGGTCACCTTAGCCAGCCAAGGCAACAGAGCCGCCTTTAAACTGCTGTATCAGAGCCATCACCAACGTATTTATGCCCTATCACTGCGCCTTTGCGGCCATAAAACTATGGCGGAAGAAATTACCCAAGAGTGTTTTATTTTAGTGTGGCAGAAGTTGCCGCAATTTCGAGGTGAGAGTCAGTTTTCGACTTGGTTACACAGCATTTGTGTCAATCAAGCCTTGAGCAGTATTCGTAAACAACAATCATTCTGGGCACGATTTATCCCGCTGGAAAATGAGACTGAACCTATGAGTTCAGATGAAAGTTATAGCGGATTAGATAAGTTGATTTTCAAACTGCCGCAGCGGGCACGCATGGTGTTCGTACTCTGCGCCATCGAAGGTTATCAACACGATGAAATCGCTGACTTACTTGGCATTGCCGTCGGCACTAGCAAGACCCAATACCACAGAGCTAAGCAACTACTACAGGAGATGCTGTAATGACGTTAACGCCGCTTTCCCGTGAACAACAGCTTGAGCAACTGCTCAATAGCGCTCCCAACGCAATGCCGCCCACCCATGATCTGTGGCAAGGCATTGAAAAGCGTATGGACAAACCGCTGGTTTCCCAAACACGCCAATCCCAGAGCGGCCGACAGTGGGCGATAGCTGCCTCTTTTATCATGCTAGTGGCATTGGGATATAGCCAATTGCCTTATTTCAATCAATTAACCACACAGCAGACAGAGCTTGCCCAAAACTCAGCTATGCCAGAGCAACAAGGGGATGCGGCCTTACAGTTACTGTTAACCCAAATCGCGGCATCACACCAAGCGCAAGTGGATAACCTAGAGCAGACAACGAATGCGCTAGCTTGGCAGACCAGCAGTTTCAGCGCGCCCGTTGAGCAAGGTTTGGCGGAACTAAGACGCGCGGCAACCCAGATTTACCAAGCTTTACAAGCAAATCCAACCGATAAACAACTTTGGCAACTCTGGCTTTGGGTGCAGCAACGTGAGCTCGACCTATTGCAACAGGGCCAAAAACTACCCATTAGAAACTCGACACAAGGAAACACTCTATGAGTAACCTCAATCTCACTAAAGCCAGTCTATTGGTTTCGACACTCTATTTAGGTTTGATGGGCAATGTGTTCGCAGCACAAAGTGTTGATAAACAGCTCAATATTAGCAGCGACACCCAACTGCAGATCAAAGTCCAGCGCGGCGATGTGACGATTCAAACCTGGGATAAGAGTGAAGTCAGCGTCACAGGTACACTCGATGAATTGAGCGAAGGCTTTGCGTTCGAGCAACAGGGAAACAGTCTGAATATCGAAGACAAAATGCCCCGCCACTACAATGGCAGTAATGACAAAGGCTCGCAGCTCACCATTAAAGTGCCAAAGACAGTAAAACTCAGTGCAGATACTATTTCAGCAAATCTGCAAGTCGCCGAAGCCCAAGGTGAACTCGATTTGAATACCGTCAGTGGCGATATCAAAGCTAACAACCTTAGTGGTAAACCTGAGTTGCACACAGTCTCAGGCGACATCATCACTCAAGCACTCGATGGTAAAGTGAAATTAGAGACAGTATCAGGCACGATTCAAGACACTGACAGTAAAGGAGAAATGAACTATCGCCTCGTAAGTGGTGACTTAAAAAGTCAAACTCAGGCCGAAAAAGTGACGGTTGAACAAGTTTCTGGCGAAGTGAATGCTAACTTTAGCCTCGCTAAGGAAATCGTACTCAGAACCGTCAGCGGTGACTCAAAAGTGTCACTGGCGAAAAACTTCAACAGAGCCAATTTAGAAAGTGTGAGTGGCGATATCATAGTGACTTTTGCCGATATGCCAGATGCCAGCTTTGACTTAGACGGCGGCCCAGGTGGCAAGATCAAAAATACCTTAACCCAAGATGAACCTAAAAAGCAGAAATACGTGCCACGCGCCGAGCTGTCATTCCAAACAGGTTCGGGGACTGCCAGCGTAAAAATGAACACTATCAGCGGTGATTTGGTTTTAAAGAAGCAGTAATCAGTCAGATTTTATCGCACCAATAAAAATGCCGCCACGAGTCAAACTCGGGCGGCATTTCTGTAGATTCCTTGAGTTAGACTGATGCTATTTCTTCGGCAGTCAAATAACGCCATTCACCCAGCGCTAAGGCGGGATCTAATTCAATTTGGCCCACACTTTCACGGTGTAACCCTTGTACGTGGTTGCCCACAGCAGCGAACATACGTTTCACTTGATGGTACTTACCTTCAGTGATGGTGAGTCGCACTAATTGCGGCTCAATAATCTCCAGCAATGCAGGCTTAGTTAAGCCATCTTCACCGCGCAATTCAACGCCAGCGGCAAATATTGCAATCAAGCTGGCATCCACAGGATCGGCGAGTTGCACTAAATAGCGTTTACCGCATTCTTTCTTCGGTGAGGTGATTTTATGCGACCACTGGCCGTCGGTAGTGATCAGCACTAGCCCTGTGGTATCTGCATCTAAACGGCCGGCAATGTGCAAGGTTTCAGGCTTTGGCACATCCACTAAGCTCAATACCGATGGATAGGTTTCATCAATCGTTGAACAAATCGTATCGACTGGTTTGTTGAGCATTAAATAACGTACGCCCACTAAGGCAATAGGCTCGCCCTCGAGACAAACACGCATACCTTCAGTCACTTTAAAGCCCGAGTCTTTGACGACTATGCCATCGCAAGTAATGTCACCGCGATGCAGGGCTTTTTTCGCTAATGAGCGAGTCAGTGGGGTACTCTCACAGATAAATTTGTCTAAACGCACGTTAATACTCAACTTCAATAAAGAAAACTGCCATATTATGAGGCCGACCACTGCAAAGGGCAAAGAATTGCTGCTCAGCACGCGATGTGTTTCTATTTAGCCCTTACGCATTTACGACAGTCACCCTAGGGAAAGATGACATGACTGAATTCCAAAAGATGATCACAGGCCAAGAATACGATTGCCTTGCCAGCGAACTATTAAGTTTACGAGCTCAACAGCAACGGCTGAATCGACAATTAAATCAAATAATTGACCAAGATACCCCAGAGTACAGCCAACTCTGTCAGCAGCTCATTCCCCATAAATCACCAGCCGCAACGATATCCACGCCGATTTTTATCAGTTATGGCGCCAACCTATCCCTTGCTGACAAAGTGTTTATCAATGTGAATGTCACCTTGCAGGATAATGCGCCTATTTCTATTGATGAGCAGACTATGGTCGGCCCCAATGCACAGTTTTATACCTCGAGTCACCCACTCGATGCCGAGCTGCGTTGCTCAGGTTTAGAAACCGCTAAAGCAATTAAGGTCGGTAAACGGGTATGGATTGGTGGCGGCGCTATCATAATGCCAGGCGTCATTATTGGTGATGACGCCATCATAGGCGCTGGCGCCGTAGTTACAAAAAATGTAGCCGCCAAAACCGTGGTCGCAGGTAACCCCGCAAAGCCGATCCGGCAGCTAATTTAATCGCGGGTAAAAAAGAGAAAGCTAAGTGCTCGCTTACCTGAAAAGGCTTGCATACGGTAACTTTACCGCTAATGAGCTTAAGACTGTAACTGGTAACCTTTAGTTACATATGACTCAAGATAAATCCGCGATAAAAACTGTAATGACCTTGTTTAGATTCCTAGTAAGGCATTAACATAGTTCATTGCGCCTGAAGCAATCCCATTTTGCAAAAAATAACAGCCCCAATAATGGGCACAATAATAAACTCGAAGGAAACGACATGAGAAAAGTACTCATTGGGGGACTGTGTGCCTCACTTATCGCAGGCCTGACTGCCTGTAATGACAAGCCAGCCGACGTTAAAGCACCTGAAACCGCAAAAACAGCGACAGCGGCCGCAGTAACTAAAGTATTAAGTTCAGGTATTGAATTTGCTAATTTTGATAAAGCGGTTCGCCCGCAAGACGATTTTTATAAATATGTAAATGGCACTTGGCTTAAAAACAATGAAATCCCTGCGGATCGCACTAGTATTGGTGCCTTCTACGATTTACGTGAAAAAGCACGTGACGACGTAAAAGCCATTATCGAAGAAGTGGCAGCAACACCTAATCTGGCCTCTGGCACAGACGAGCAAAAAGTGGCCGATTTATATCGATCATTTATGGATACTGACACACTTAACAAACTGGGCGTGACACCAATCCAAGGTGAGTTCGATGCCATTAACGCCTTAAAAGATAAGAATGAATTAGTGAAGTACTTCGCCCACAGCCAAATCGCTGGCGCGGGTACGCCGATGGCATTTTATATCGATATCGATGCGAAAAACTCTAGCCGTTACGCGACTCATCTCTATCAATACGGCCTAAGCCTGCCAGAAAAAGACTACTATTTTAACGAGTCAGAACGCTTCGTTAATATCCGTAAAGCGTATGTAGCTCACATCGAAAAGATGTTTACTCTTGCTGGTCTTGCTAATCCTAAAGCCAGCGCTGAGTCTATCCTTGCCCTAGAAACAGCAATTGCCTCTAAGCATTGGGATGTGGTTGAAAACCGCGACAGCACTAAAACCTACAATCTATATCAAGTGAAAGATCTTCCAACACTGGCACCGGATATCGATTGGACTGTCTACTTAACGGCGCTTGGCGCGGACAAGCAAACCGACATCATTATTAACCAGCCTAGCTATATCCAAGGTCTGAACGAGGTTTTAAAAACGACCGATTTAGCCACTTGGAAAACCTACATGCAATGGCAAGTGCTAACGCATGCGGCGAACTATTTGAGTGAAGCGCTGGACAACGAAAACTTCGATTTCTTCTCTAAAACCTTAAACGGTCAAGAAGAGCAAGAACCGCGTTGGAAGCGTGGCGTAGCCTCTGTTAACGGCATGCTGGGTGAAGTTGTCGGCAAAGTGTACGTTAAACGTCACTTCACGCCTGAAGCCAAAGATCGTATGCAGGCACTGGTGGAAAACCTTCGTGGCGCTTACGGCGACAGCATCAAAGATTTAACCTGGATGAGCGACAGCACTAAAGTGGCTGCGGCGGATAAGTTAGCAAAATTCAACCCGAAAATCGGCTACCCGAACAAGTGGGAAGATTACAGCAAGCTGAGCATTAAAGCTGACGACTTAATCGGTAACGCTATTCGTGCCAGCGAAGTTGAACATGCTAAGTCATTAGCCAAACTGGGCGCGCCAATCGACAAAGACGAATGGCACATGACCCCACAAACGGTTAATGCTTACTACAACCCAACCATGAACGAAATCGTCTTCCCTGCGGCAATTCTGCAACCGCCATTCTTCAATTTGGCGGCTGATGATGCAGTCAACTACGGTGGTATTGGTGCCGTTATCGGTCACGAAATGGGCCATGGTTTCGACGACCAAGGTGCTAAGTTCGATGGCGAAGGCAACATGCGTGACTGGTGGACTGAGCAAGACTTGAAAGAGTTCTCTGCCCGTGGCCAAGCGCTGATTGCACAATACGACGGTTACTTTGTGTTTGACGATTTGCACGTCAACGGTGGTTTAACGCTAGGTGAGAACATTGGTGACTTATCAGGTGTGACTATCGCATACCGCGCATATAAGAAATCACTCAATGGTCAAGAGGCACCGGTCATCGATGGCTTAACGGGCGATCAACGTTTCTTCATCGGTTTCACTCAAATTTGGCGCGCGAAAGCCAAAGAAGAAGCGATGCGTAACCGCGTAGCGACCGATCCACACTCACCTGCGGAATTCCGTGCTCTGGGTGCTCTGTCTAACATGCCTGAGTTCTACACCACATATGATGTGAAACCCGGTGATGCTATGTATATCGCACCAGAAAAACGCGTAAAAATTTGGTAAGCCAGATTTAAATCGCCGCTCGGCTGCATAAGCTGAGCAACAACAATGGCGCTCACTGTCACAGGTGGCGCCATTTTTTTTGGCTAAACTCCTCAATCCTGAGTGATGAATGTGAACCCATGCGCAAGATGAACAAGTCTTAATGATTGATTCAGCTTTAATTAAGCAAAAGAAGCCTATGGTGGATGGGTGACCTGTACAACTCACCCATAAGGAAGTAGGCCGCATGACTAAGTTATTTCGTACCTTTTTTATTTTTCTACTCTTATTATCGAGCCGCGCTGGTGTAGCAAATTCTCTCGACGTCAGTGACACAAAAACAGAACGTGGTAATTACAGTGCAAGACAGGCACAAAGCCACGATCTACAAGGTCTATACGCACTCAGCAGTCAGACCTTTGATGCGCCTCGTCAAGCCTCGAATGACTTATCTGTTCTCCATCACCAAGCCTATGATGCTCAGGCTGAGCTGGCTCAGTTGCTTACCCGAATTGCCCATCATTCACAGACGCAAGTGATTATTCCTCCGGTGAAGAGTTATCAAAGAGCTGCCGATAAAGTGGCGACAAAATTTAACGGTGATGCCAGCCAAATTACCGACCTGGCAAGGGCAAGTATCGTGACCGACAGCATTCAAGATCTGATGCAGGCTTACCAAGCCTTGAACGAGCAGACCCAAGTGGTGAAACAGAAAAACCGCTTTGCCGAACCCAAAGCATCTGGCTATCGCGATCTCAACTTGCTGGTGCGTTTACCCCAATCGGGCATGATTGCCGAGGTGCAATTGCATTTGCAGGATATCGCCGATATCAAAAACGGCCCAGAGCACAAGGTATATGAAAAAGTGCAGAGGATTGAGGCCAATGCCCGTAAACAGCAAAGGTTACTCAGTGAGTTTGAACTCGCGCAGATTGCTAAATTACGCCAAGAATCACACAAGCTGTACCATAAAGCATGGCTTAACTATAAACGGGTCGATGAAGCCAGTTTATTAAGAGTCTCAGTCGCTTAACCCGCAATCGTTTCCACTGTTGCGCTGGTCTCCCGCAAAGGTGCCAGCGCTTTTTTTATATTTTACTGCGCCTGAAAAACCATATTAAAAATAAGCTGAAAAAAAGCACTCTCTCGCATCGAACGTCTTTTTAAGTCGATACCCAAGCAACCTGAAGATACGAGTTTCAGAGTGCCTAGGGTGCTTCAATTCAAGGCGCATCAATGACAGAATGTCGGCCACCTTTTGAATTGATGCAACACGGAAGTGAAGTGCCCTAGGCACTCCTTCCTGGCGAGCTTTAACGCACTTTATGCAGTGTTGACTATTTTTAACATAGCCCGCTAGGTCTGCAAATAGCCGCAATCGCCATGGATGGCGTGAATGCCATTTATGCAGGAGCAATAAATGGCCTTGCCTAAAGTGCGTTAAATTCTCGCTGAATCCTGCATCTTCAGGTTGTTTGGGTATATAATCCCGCGCCATAGCCCTATCAGCAGGAAACGCCATGCACGACATCATTGAGCAACTCCAAGAACGCAGCGAAACTGTTCCTGTACCACTCGAATTACCCACATTTGAGCAGCTCGTCGAAGTCGAAGAGCAAATCCTGATTTCTTTGCCGCGGGAGCTTAAAGAATACCTGCTGTATGCCAGTGATGTGATTTACGGCACGATAGAGCCAGTAACTGCATCGGATCCCTACTCACACACCTATCTGCCTGAAGTCACTTGTTATGCTTGGTCTATCGGCATGCCAAGGGACATGATTGCCATTTGTCAGCAGGGCGATGCCTTTTACTGTATCGACCAAGATGGCCAAGTGCATTTCTGGAAAAACGGCGGCTTTACCGATATCTATTGGGAGTCGTTCTGGGAATGGGTTGAAGAAATCTGGCTAAAGATTAAATACTAATTTTACTTTCACTGCATTGAGAACACGATTATGTCTAAAAACATTGGCTTGAATGCCATCGAAATGAGCTACTTACGCCAATCACTGAGCTTAAGTGCGGCTCAAGTTGGCACGCTAACTAACCATAGCGAAGCCGATGTATTAGCCTGGGAAAGTGGCGAACAAGCGGCACCTGAGCTGGCGCAAAAGAAGCTGCTCGATATTGATGACATCATTGAGATGCAAGTGCTTAACACCTGCGATGGCATTGAAGAATTATTTAAAAAAGAACCTAAGCGTCATTTAGCTTTCGTGGTGTATCCCACTCAAGCCACTTACACTCAATACAACCCCGAATTTTTAAGTTCATTGCCTTTTACTGAGCTGTATAACACGGCAGCTTGGCGCATCAAGAAAGAGTGCAAACTGGTCCTAGAAGTCGACGTCAGCTTAGTCGCACTGGACGTGGAAGCCTATAAAGCCTTCCGTGAACCGACCAAAATGAGCGAAAGCCGTGAAAGCCGTGCTAAATGGGCCGCGACTCAGCTATAAGCGTGTAAATCCAGAAGCTTAGTACTCGCATTAACAGTAAGGGCAGATATCACTATCTGCCCTTGTTATATGCTCATAATGATTTTCAGATAATGGTGGGAATGCACCAGAATCATTCAAGACTAAAATAATCAGCTACTCTGCCTGATTAACCCTTAGCAGCCACCACAGCATCCATCTTCTGCAAAGCCGATTGACGCGACGGCAGCGCAGACAACCTATCGCGATAAGCGGCGAGTTTGGGCGGAATGGCTTGTTCGAACAATGTGCCCCACATTAAGGTATGGGCCAGTAAAATATCCGCCACCGAAACGTCATCACCGAGCAAAAAATCACTTTCAGGCAACATGGCTTCGGCCAATGCAGCCGCCTTATCAAACTCCCATACCGCACAAGGCATGATCTGCGGATGACGCTGATCCTCCGGTAAAGCAAACTTATGCTTACCCAAAGTCCAAAGCGGCTGCTCAAGCTCAGTAATGATGAAGCTCACCCATTGATGGTGCAAACCCGATGCGTTACTCCCCGCGGCTGGCAACAACTTACCCTCGCCATACTTTTCTGCTAGATAAAGGCAAATCGCCGCTGATTCAGATAACACTAACTCATCATCAGTTAGCACAGGCACTTTACCGCAGGGGTTTATCGCTAAAAATGCCGCGCTGCGATGCGCACCCTTAGTCATATCCACAAAGGAAAAATCCCAATCAACGCCCAACTCTTCCAACACCCAAGCAACTCGTAATGCGCGACTGCGCGGTGTGCCATATAAAGTGATCATTGCAACGTCCTTTTAGTGATTGTAGGTAAGCTAAGTCCCGAAGATACACTGAGACTGCACCAAATAAAACTCAAACAATCGCTATAAAATTACATCCTAATATATTAAAACAATGTATTTCACCTAAGCGATGATCCAAGATAGGAAATGCCCAGTAAAGCAGCCAACTCAAGAGCGAGTTGTACTTGAATATCAGAATTTAAGGAAGAAACATGGAAGACAAGATCATTCATCAAGCAGAGTTTGAGTCCAATCTAGGTTTGTATTGGTTGCTTTCAGGAGCCGCCTATTTCAGCCTCAGCATAGTCGGCATTCCCTTGTTATTGCTTTGGTTTCCAATCGGGCTGTGGGGAACTCGCCGCTATATTCGCAATATGAGTGCCGAGCTCACCAGTAATAAGTTGATTGTGCGCCGCGGAATATTAACTCGTACCGAAAACTCTGTGCCTTTGGACAAAATTACCGATATGGCATTAATCCAAGGCCCAATTATGCGCCTATTTGGTCTGCATAAACTCACGGTAGAAACCGCAGGGCAATCGGGCGCAGGCGCCTTGATAAGCTTAGTCGGCATAGTTGATGCGCCTCAATTTAGAACCCGCGTATTAGAACAAAAAGAGCGTCTTACTCAGCGCCCACATCCAGCGAGTCCATCTGTACAACCTGATGATGCGTTATTACAAAACGTAGTCGAGATGGCAGCAAGCCTAAAACGAATTGAAGCCTTGCTCAGCCAAAAATTAAATAGATAAATTGAATAAAACGACTTTCAGTTCAATCACTTTCCCTTTAATGTTGAGCCACTCACTTAGCGTTAGCACAGCTTTAGCATGAGCGCAGCCTTAACATAAGGGCTTGTTCGATTCCCCAGATTAATTTTCAACAGGTACTTTTAATAACGACATGACTGAATCCTCGACAACCTCCCCTTCATCCTCTTGGATGGCACACCTGACGCTTGGCATTAAAGCTATGGGGCCCGGTGTGCTTATGGCCGCAGCGGCGATTGGTGCATCGCATTTAGTTGCCTCGACTCGGGCCGGCGCCGAATTTGGCTGGCAATTGGCTTGGGTCATTTTAGGGGTGAATTTACTTAAGTATCCTTTCTTTGCCGCTGGCGCACGCTACACCGCCGCCACAGGGGAGAGTTTACTGCACGGTTACCTCAAACAGGGCCGAGGTTATTTGCTGCTATTTACTGGACTGAATGTGATCGCCGCCGTCGCCAGCACTGCGGGTGTTTGCATGCTCACCGCCGCTATGTTGACCCAATTTATTCCGCTTCCCATCGATTGGTTAGCCCTGCTGGTATTGCTGAGTTCATTGGCTTTGCTGATTTTAGGCCATTATCAACTACTCGATAGACTCACTAAGATCATCATGTTCGCCCTAACCCTAACCACCTTAATTGCCGTGACCTTAGCTTGGGATCATGCTCAGCCATTAGCGAGCAATTTTGTTTCTCCCTCACCTTGGCAATGGGCCCATGTGGGATTTCTGGTCGCCATGATGGGCTGGATGCCGGCACCGATTGAAGTGAGCGCTTGGAATTCCCTCTGGTTGCTCGAAAAACAAAAAAGCCAGACGGTCACAAAAGCGCAGGCGCTGCTCGACTTTAATTTAGGCTACATCATCACCGCGATCCTCGCGATCGTGTTTCTGTCCTTGGGCGCCTTAGTGATGCACGGCAGTGGTGAGCACTTTTCCGATTCGGGCGCACAATTTGCTAATCAATTGATCAACCTTTACAGCCAAGTGATGGGTGGTGAAAGTCGTTATCTTATTGGGATTGTGGCTTTTCTCTGTATTTTTAGCACCACAGTAACCGTTATCGATGGCTACAGCCGCACCTTAGATATGGGCTGGCAGTTACTCACCTCAAAGGCCAGTTCAGACAAACGCCTCACTGGTATCATGCTCGCCATCAGTGCCTTTGGCTTATTGCTGATCCTCTTCTTTAAAGGCGCACTGTTGCCGCTACTTGAGTTTGTGATGATTTTGGCCTTTATGACCACAGTCATTTTTGCTTGGTTAAACTACCGCTTAATGACCAGCAAACAGCTCCCCGAAGCCGATAGATATGGCAGTAAGATGAAGCTACTCTCTTGGTTTGGCCTAAGTTATCTGCTGATTTTCGCGGCGCTGTTTATCTATTGGTACAACGTCATTAAAAGCTAATTGCCAGAATGGTATCAATGCTATTTATGTCAGAGTCATAAATAGCATTCGCTACGCAGCGTTAAATTCCTGCTAAATTCTGCTTTTGAGGCGGTTTGGGTATATAATACCGCCTCTTAAACCAGACAGCGCAGCCGCGCCAAGAGATGACCATGATTAATAATGATATTTTGCGCCGTTTGCGCTTCGTGTTTGATTTCAACAATGCCAAAATGATTAAAATTTTTGCCAAAGCTGGAAGAGAAGTGCCGACAGAAGAGATCATTGCTCTACTGCACAAAGAAGAGGAAGAAGGTTACAAAGCCTGTAATGACACCACTTTATGTCAGTTCCTAGACGGCCTTATCATCGAAAAGCGTGGCCTACGTGAAGGTGCCGAAATCCCAGCGCCAGTATCGCGTTTAAACAATAACTTAATCTTCAAAAAGCTCAGAGTGGCCCTCGAAATGCGTGAAGAAGACATAGTTGCAGCCTTGGCTCTAGCCGAAGTGCAAATGTCAAAATCAGAACTGAGTGCGCTGTTCCGCAATCCGGATCATAAGAATTTTAAAGAGTGTGGCGATCAAATCCTGCGTAACTTTATTCGCGGCTTATCACTTAAGTATCGCGGTGAATAACGCAAAACATAAGTTTGTCACATCAAACGCAGCTTAGGCTGCGTTTTTTTATATCCAATTTAGCTATACCTAAAGTTGCTTAGGCATAAACAACAGCATAACAATTCCATCTGAAGTACCTCATAAATCCTGTTTAAAACAGCTGACTTTTTTACTGCTGCAAAAAAAACCACAAATACCTCGTTCCACGGACAACAAAGATCACATTTCATGATAACCTTACGTGACTTACAGCACGTATTGACCACTTAAACAATAACTCAAAAGGTTACCCATGGACGATAATAAACGCCCCCTCTATCTTCCGTTTGCAGGACCTGCCATTCTTGAAGCCCCGCTGATTAACAAGGGCAGTGCATTTTCTGAAGAAGAGCGTATTTTCTTTAACCTCGAAGGCTTAGTTCCCTATGCCATTGAAACAATTGAGGAGCAGGCTTCCCGCGCCTACGATCAATTTAGAAGTTTCAACAACGACTTAGACAAGCATATTTACCTACGTAATATCCAAGATACTAACGAGACCTTATTTTATCGTTTAGTGCAAAATAACATCAGCGAGATGATGCCTATCATCTATACGCCGACGGTAGGTTTGGCTTGTGAACGTTTCTCGAAAAACTATCGCCGCAACCGTGGTTTGTTTATCTCTTATCCGAACAAAGATAGGATCGATGACATTCTCAATAACTCGACTCGCCAAAAAGTTAAAATCATCGTTGTTACCGACGGTGAACGTATTTTAGGTCTTGGCGATCAAGGTATTGGTGGCATGGGGATCCCTATCGGTAAGTTGTCACTCTACACGAGCTGTGGTGGCATCAGTCCGGCTTATACTCTGCCTATCACTTTAGACGTAGGCACAGATAATCCGCAGTTATTAGAAGATCCTATGTATATGGGCTGGCGCCATCCGCGCATCGGTGGCGAAGAATACGCCGAGTTTATCGAAGCCTTTATGCAAGCTGTACATGTGCGTTGGCCAGACACTTTGATCCAATTCGAAGACTTTGCCCAAAAGAATGCCATGCCGATCTTAGAGCGTTATAAAGATCGCTATTGCTGCTTTAACGATGATATTCAAGGTACCGCTGCCGTTGCCGTCGGTTCATTGCTGGCCGCTTGTAAAGCTGCAGGTACTGAATTAAATCAACAACGCATTGCCTTCCTTGGTGCGGGTAGCGCGGGTTGCGGTATCGCCGAAGCTATCGTGGCGCAAATGGTGTCCGAAGGGATCAGCGACGAGCAAGCTCGCACTCAAGTGTGCATGGTTGACCGTTGGGGCTTATTGTTAGACAACATGCCTAACCTGTTGCCATTCCAGCAAAAATTGGCGCAGAAATGCACCAATATCCAAAACTGGAGTAATTTCAGCGACAATATTTCGCTATTGGATGTAGTTAACAACACTAAACCGACCGTGCTGATTGGCGTGTCTGGCGTACCGGGTCTATTCACCGAAGAAATTATTCGCGCTATGCACAGCCATTGTGCCCGCCCGATTATTTTCCCACTGTCTAACCCAACCAGCCGTGTTGAAGCGACACCAAAAGACATTTTGCATTGGACTTCAGGTCAAGCATTAGTCGCCACGGGTAGCCCGTTCGAGCCAGTAGTGGTTGATGGTGAAACCTTTGAGATTGCCCAGTGTAACAACAGCTTTATCTTCCCAGGTATTGGCTTAGGTGTTTTAGCCTCAGGTGCCCGCCACGTTTCCGATGCCATGTTAATGGCATCAAGCCGCGCACTCGCGGAATGCTCACCACTGGCGATCGACGGTAGCGGCCCATTATTACCGAAACTCGAAGATATCCACGCGGTCAGTAAACACATCGCTTTCGCTGTGGGTAAAGTTGCAGTTGAACAAGGGTTAACACTGCCAATGAGCGATGAAATCTTACAACAGTCAATTGAAGGCAATTTCTGGAGTCCAGAATATCGCCGCTACAAACGCACTTCGTTCTAAGCATAGCGTTGCCGCGACTTAAGTCGTGGCAACGCAGCTTTAGCTAAGCGTTTGTAACAGCAAAAAGCCCGTCACTGCAAAGTGACGGGCTTTTTGATTTTCAGACTCTGCGCATATTTCAATAAAAACTAAGGCGCCATTACCTGTTTAAAGCTATTGAGCATAGAGCGATCGGTACGTGCCTTTTTCAATTTACGTAGACTTTCTTTGAGCGACTCATCGGCTAAACGGGTAAAGATACCGTTATATTCTTGCTCTTGGATTTCACCATCAGTATCGGCCTGCTCAGAAATCTCTTGGGCAACACGGCTCAACTGCAACCAAGCATTCGCGATATAAAAACCATGGAATGCGGCTTGCTCCATGAGATTACGCGCGCTGGCAGGCAAGGATGCCCAAGCTTGGCTAAATTTGCCCTCTCTGTCTTCCAACAGTTCGGCGCACAGGCTTTGATATGCGGCTAATAATCCGTCAGGTAGTTTTGCCATTGGCAGCACTTTATTTGCGACATTGTAAGAAATCTGCTCGGCAGTTTCACGGTAAACAGCTGATAATTCACTCATAAAAAATCTCGATTAACATTCATTCAAAAAATAGACTTAAAACTGACCACTCACATATAAACCATAAACGCCGTTACCCGCTATCGGTGTGACAGTAATACCTTCATAGGGTTGAGTAAAATACCAACCCGCTAGCGCGCCAATTGCAGCACCCGCTAAAACATCCTCTAGGTAATGTTGATCGCTCGCCACTCGGGTATAGCCAACATACGATGCAGCGACATAGGCGGGTAAACCATATTGCCAGCCATAACGCTGCTGAATAAACGTCGCCGCCATAAAGCTATCTGAAGTATGACCCGATGGGAACGAATCGTCGCCACTACCGTCGGGTCTGTCTTTGCTCACACCATATTTTAGGCCTTCAACAATTAATCGACTCGATACTGCCGCCTGAATTAACTGCCAGCTGCCATCGTAACCGTCTTCATAAAATAACGTCGCGCCCATTGCTGTTGCGGGGAGCAATAAGTGCAATACATCGCCCGACGTTTCTAAATCTGAGCCCGCCCAGCTAGTGCCGCTCATCATGAGTAGGGCAGCACAAAATAATTTTTTCAAGGGTGATTCCTTTTTAGGATGATTTCCAAGGCGAAGTTTATACCTTGATAGCTAGCTGAATGCAAAATTGCTATGCATCTATATTCAAAATGAACAAACAAGTTATGCTAAGCTCATTATTAGCTATTGATTTTAATGTGAACAGGATACCTTTTTTGCTACGTCCATTCCGATACTTATCATTTACCTTGTTGCTGCTCTTACTGCTGCTAAGTCCGGCTATGGCAGAAGAAAAGACTCAGGTTGATAAAATATTTGAAAGATTAGAAAGCGGTGAGCCCATGACCCGCGAAGCAATTAACAGCGATCTTGCGTTATTGAGCAAACTGATTGCAACCGACGATGTCGCCCGCAATGAAAAGCTGCAGCTACTGAAATGCTGGGATCAAAGTGCCGAAACGGATACTGACATAGCGCTGGCAGTTAAGAATACGAGTCAAACACTCACCCATATTCCACCAACGGCTTCCGCGCATTTCATCACCGACCTCATGCTTTGTCATTCTTGGTTTTTGCAGTTAAATGGTGATGTAGATAGCGCAATGGAAGGCTATAACCTCAGCGTTAAGCGTGCCTATGAGCATGAGGATCTTAAACTGATCGCCGACTCACGCAGCCTTCGCGGCGCTCTGTATTCCTACATTGGTGATTTTTCTGCGGCATTAGACGACCTCATAACAGCGCAAGATCTATACGAGTCACTGAATTTAACCGGCTGGGCTAACATCAATCTTGCCGATATGGCCACCAGCTTTAGACGTTATGGCGATCCCCAAAGTGCAATCCGTTACTACAATAAACTCAAAGCACTCTATTTAAAGAACAATAACCAAGAACAGGCAATGTATGTCACCTCAGAAATAGGTCTGGCTTTAGATGAACTGGGTGAACATCAACAAGCTATTGATCACTTCTTGCTCAGCTATCAATACTTTAAGGAACATCAGCTAGAAAAAGTGGCCGCCACCATGGCGACGGACATTGCCTTTAGCTTAATCAAACTCCATCGTCTTAATGAAGCGGAAAAATATTTAACTGAAGCTGCTGCTGTGATTAGCGAAAAAGATTATGCCGCTTATAGCTTTATGAAACTCTTTACGGCCAATATCAAGTTTCAACAAGCACTTTATAAAGAAGCGCTTACCGAACTCGAACAAGGGGAAAAAGCCTTTCGAACTCTGCAAAATGATCGGGGACTCACCCAACTATTACAGCTGAAAAGTGATGTCTATGCGGCCATGAATAATTTACCTGCGGCCTATGGCGCATTGCAGGAATTTGTCGCCCTCACCAAAAAAGTCGATGACAACTCTTTCTCCCATCAAACCACAGAGTTAAAAGTGAAGTTTGATACCAGTCGGATTGAATCTGAAAATCAGCGCTTGATTGAAAACCAAAACCTTAAAGAACAAGAACTTGCGCTACTCGAGAAAAACAAATCATTACAACACATTATTTTATTATTGACGGGCTTTATCCTGACAATAGTGTCGATATTTGCGTATAAACAAGTACAGAGAAATCGCCAACTGCAGGTCATCGCCCTCACAGATTACCTCACCAAGCTCCCTAATCGTCGGCATATTTATGCCCAAGCCGCGCAGTATTTTCAGCAAGCCTTAAAACAACAAAGCCCTTTTTCGGTGATTATCTTTGATGCTGACCACTTCAAGAAAATTAACGATAACTTCGGCCATGAACTGGGCGATCGCGCCTTACTGACGATCGCAAGCGCAGGTAAAGCCCTAACGGGTAATAAAGATCTTATTGGCCGTATCGGTGGTGAAGAGTTTTTAATTCTCTTACCCAACACGGATGCTGAACGTGCTTGTGAACTTGCCCATCAGTTGCAAGCTCATATTAGCCGCCTAGGCGCAGAGGATTTACCCACTGAACTCAAATTGACCGTTAGCGCAGGAGTCGCAACCTTAGCGCCACAAACAAATATTGAAAATACCTATCAAGACAAAGACTTTGCCAGCCTACTGAAACGTGCCGACGATGCCCTTTATGAGGCTAAAAATGCGGGAAGGAATTGTGTTAAAGCTGCCAAAAATGAGGCTACGTGCGAGAGTTAAACAGCTTTATGCCAAAACACTTGATGCTGTAATGGCGGCGGTAAAGCACCAAACCATGTCTGATATAAACGACTAAACTCCCCTGAGTCTTTCATTTTCTCAAGCTCTGTTTGCCAACTCGTGACCGTGGCCGCCGACGTCCCTTTAGAAAAGGCTAAATACAGATTAATCTCAGATACGACATACACTTGGCGTATATCGGCCTCACTCGCGCCCACTTCTTCAAGTATCTGCTTTACCGCTAGATCCGCTTGGCACCAAAAACGAATTCGAGAGAATAGTAATTGCTTCGCCGATTGCTGCGGAAAACTCGCCACCAGCAAGTTATCCACGCCGGCTTGTTGTAACAGCTGCGCCCCAGCGGATTCGCGATAAACCCCCACAATATCTTTAGATTGAAGCTCCGCAAGTTGATCGAGTGCGATGGGATCTGCCGCCCTCGCATACAAAGCAATTTTGCTGGTTGCAATCGGGCCGATAAAATCGAAATGATCTTCACGCTCGTCATTAATAGACGTCGCAAAAAGTAAGACATTCGCCGAAGTATTAGCAATCGAATACGCCCGTGCCCAAGGTAACACATCAATTTTTTCACTCTGGCCCAGTCTCGATTGCAAGATATTGACTAAGTCCACCGCAAAACCTTGGGGAACACCATCTTGCTCGTAACTCATGGGAGGCCAAGCTTCGGTCACCAACTTCAACTTGTCAGGCGCCGCAAAAACAAAAGCGGGCATGAGACCTAATAAGCTCATCGCAAGAAAACACGCCCTAAGGGGAAACGCACTCAGCATACGGATACCAAACGGGAAACATTAAACCTAATCATAGACTCAATCCCTGCTGCAAATAAACATATGCCCCAAAGAAAATAACCTCTCATTCATGCTCACTGAGTAAACTCGTCCGTAACAAGTGAAAACTTGCTATCATATTGCCACCTAGCCAAGAGCCTCACTGCAATGAATCCATGTCGACTTTAGCCAATCAAATCCCCAACCAATCCTATGCCAGCACACTGTCGCGGCTCGCGCTGCAAATAAAAACGTGGGGAAAAGCACTCGGATTTGCACAAGTTGGCATTTGCGATACAGATTTAACGGCCGAAGAAGCCAAGCTCCAAGCATGGCTAGACAAAGGGTTTCATGGCGAAATGGCATATATGGCCACCCACGGGATGATGCGCGCTCGCCCGCAAGAATTGCATCCGGGCACAGTGCGAGTGATATCCGTACGGATGGACTATTTACCACCCGAAGCAGGCTTTGCCACAAATCTCACCGATCCCAACTTAGGTTATATCTCCCGTTATGCGGGTGGCCGCGACTATCACAAGTTGATCCGCGCTCGGCTTAAAAAGCTGGGGGATCAAATCAGTGCAGAGTTAGTTACTCTCGGTTTCGATGCCGCCGATTTCCGTCCCTTCGTCGACTCAGCGCCCGTGCTCGAGCGCCCATTAGCCGAAAAAGCCGGTATCGGCTGGACAGGTAAGCACTCACTCATACTCAACCATGAGGCGGGCAGTTGGTTCTTTTTAGGTGAGCTACTGATCAATTTGCCTCTGCCTGTGGATATTCCAATCCAAGAAGGCTGTAACAGTTGCGTCGCCTGCATCACCTCCTGCCCAACAGGTGCAATCGTAGAACCCTATGTGGTTGATGGCAGACGCTGTATTTCCTATCTCACCATCGAGCTACAAGGCGCTATTCCTGAAGAATTTAGGCCACTTATGGGCAATCGCATCTATGGCTGCGATGATTGTCAGCTCGTGTGCCCCATCAATCGCCAAGCGCCACTCACAGCCGAAACCGACTTCCATATTCGTCCCCAGTTAAAACAGCCCGACCTTCTCAGCCTTTTTGCTTGGAGCGAGGCCGAATTTCTAAAGCAAACCGAAGGCAGCGCCATTCGCCGAATTGGCCATAAACGCTGGCTACGTAATATCGCAGTCGCGCTGGGTAACGCCCCCGCAAGCCCAAGCATTATTGCCGCGCTTAACGCTCGCAATGACAACGAAGATATCGATGAGATAGTGCGTGAACATATCGAATGGGCGCTCAATGCTCAGCAATCGCGCCTTGCCGACACCGCTGCAACTGAGCAACAAAAAGCGCGCCGCAAAACCGAACGCATGGTGCGTATTGTTGAAAAGGGTTTACCTCGAGATGCTTAAGATGTCCTCGCCAATCAATACCGATGCCACTGATTCATCATCATAAAGCTAGAGTCGTTATTTGCTCAGCACGCCAATTGAACCTTGATATTAAACATTACCAATCGACCTTCGAGTTTCCCTTATTCGCAAGTGATAAAAGACAACGGATGCATAGGCATCCGTTGTCTTTTTACTCATTAAGCTCAGTTTAAAACTCTCACTCAAGCATAAATATTAGCCAAGGCGGCGACGCAGTTCGCGGGTAGCATCGACCATGTTTTTCAATGCAGGTTCGACTTCATCCCAAGTACGGGTTTTTAGGCCACAATCTGGGTTGACCCACAGTTGACGCACAGGTACTTTCTGCGCGGCTTTCTCGATTAAGTGCACCATGGCCTCCACACTTGGGGTGTTTGGTGAGTGGATGTCATATACACCGGGGCCAATTTCATTTGGATATTCAAAATCTTCAAAGGCGTTGAGTAACTCCATCCGTGAACGCGAAGTCTCGATAGTGATCACATCGGCATCCATGGCAGCAATCGCGCCAATCGTGTCGTTAAACTCGCTGTAACACATGTGAGTGTGGATTTGAGTCTCATCAGTCACGCCAGCAGCGCTGAGTTTAAAGGCATTCACCGCCCAATCTAAATAGGTTTGCCACTCACTTTGCTTCAATGGCAGACCTTCACGGAAGGCGGGCTCATCAATTTGAATAATGCCAATCCCCGCATTTTGTAAATCGACCACTTCATCACGGATAGCCAGCGCCAGTTGTGTCGCAATCGCATCGCGGCTGATATCTTCACGGGCGAATGACCAGTGCAAAATCGTCACTGGCCCCGTCAACATGCCTTTTACGGGCTTGTCGGTGAGACTCTGGGCAAACTTTGCCCACTCGACTGTCATGGCTTTTGGACGACTCACATCACCGTAAATCAAGGGGGGCTTAACACAGCGTGAGCCATAGCTTTGCACCCAGCCATTTTTACTAAAACCAACACCAGCTAACTGCTCGCCAAAGTACTCCACCATGTCGTTACGTTCGGCTTCACCGTGCACAAGCACATCGATACCCAGCTTTAATTGGCGATCGATAGTATCGCGGGTCACTTGCTGTAACTGCTCTGTATATTGCGCATCGTTAAGCTCACCCTTGCGCCAGCGGCTGCGTAGTCCACGAATTGCCGGTGTTTGTGGGAACGAACCTATGGTCGTGGTTGGCAACAGAGGTAATTGGTATTTTCGTTGCTGCACACTTTGGCGCACACTGAAATCATTTGCCCGCTCATAATCTGCAGCGGTTAATGCCGAAACGCGATCAACTACTTGCTTATCTGCAGCCTGCGCTTTTGCTTGGCGACGAGCGATACAAAAAGCACTGATTTTCTGTGCTTCATCCGAGCTAGACGCCAACAATAATTGGCGAACTTTGCTCAATTCCAACAATTTCTGCTTAGCAAAGGCCAACTGCTTACGCAGCACAGGTAATAGTTTGGCTTCAACATCTAAATCGACTGGGCAATGCAGTAATGAACATGATGTGCCAATCCACAAACGATCGCCTAAATCACGAGCCACAGCGCCAATACGCTCGGCAATCAAATCGATTTCTGCCGCCCACACGTTACGGCCATTGACCACACCCGCCGATAAAATTTGATCTTGACCAAGAGCATTAGCAAACACAGCCAGTTGTTCTGGCGCAGTAACTAAATCTAAGTGCAAACCAGCAACAGGCAAGGCAGATACGAGGGCTTGATGATGCGTAATACCGCCATAATAACTCGCTAAGATAACCTTAACGTTAGCAGTGCTTAATGCTTGATAAGTCTGAGTCATCGCCGCTTGCCAATGCGTGTCTAACTCTAATGCCAACACAGGCTCATCTAACTGTACCCATTCCACACCTTGGGCGGCGAAACGGGCCAAAATGTCAGCATAAGCTGTTAATAAATCAGGTAATAAACTTAACTTATCGAACTCTTGACCCACAGTTTTAGCAAGGTGCAAGTAACTGACTGGGCCGAGTAGCACAGGTTTGGCTTTATAGCCTAGCGCTTGCGCTTCGCTGACTTCATCAAAAAACTGCTCGTAAGCAATCGAAAACTCTTGGTTTTGCGTCAGCTCAGGCACCAGATAGTGATAGTTAGTATTAAAATACTTGGTCATTTCAGAAGCTGGCGCATCTTGGCCCGTTGGCGCTCTGCCGCGGGCAACACGGAATAGAGTATCGAGATCGATAGCACCTTCGCCGCGGTGGCGATCAGGAATGGCATTTAAGGTCGCACTTAAGGTCAGCACTTGATCATAAAAGGCAAAATCCCCCACAGGCACTTGCTCGATGCCAGCAGCAACTTGCCACTGCCAATGGGTACGGCGCAGTTCGCTCGCCACTTCACGCAGTTCAGCTTGAGTGATCTCACCACGCCAGTATTTTTCTAAGGCAAATTTCAATTCACGACGACGCCCGATACGGGGAAAACCAAGACTATTTAATTGCATACCCTATCTTCCTTTATTTGAGATAAGCCATATTCGGCACTTGCACCCACCAGATTGTGTTCTCTTGGCACTTTTCAGCATTTCCGCCTTGATAAATAACAATGGGCGTCTGGACGTCTAGAAGTTTATTGTGTTAGTCTCTATTCCAGCAACCGAATTGATTTCAAGCACAACATGAGCGAATTTCACCTGGAGTGAACATGATCGAACTAAGACATCTGCGAACCTTAATGGCCCTGAAGGAAAGTGGCAGTTTGGCGGGCGCAGCCAAAAAACGTTTTGTCACTCAATCCGCCCTCTCCCACCAGATTAAGGAGCTGGAGCAAAGGATTAACTCGCCTATTTTTGTGCGTAAGAGTAAGCCGCTGTCATTCACCCAAGAAGGTGCACGCCTGCTTCATCTCGCGGAAGAGATTTTGCCTAAGGTGTTAGAAACCGAGACAGATCTTAAGAATGGCCTTGAAACCGAAACCAATCAGTTGCGGGTTGGTATTGAGTGCCACAGCTGTTTTCGCTGGTTAATGCCTGTGATGGAGCAATTTAGACAAGACTATCCCCAAGCGGAGTTAGATCTGTCGAGCCGTCACTTGTTCGACTCGCTCAATGCCTTGGAAATGGGTGAACTGGATATAGTGCTGACCTCAGATCCTGTGCCTGGGCATTCACTCGCTTATCAGCATTTGTTTGATTTTGAAGTGAAGTTAGTGGTTGCTAGAGATCATCCTCTAGCAAAAGAAGCCTATGTCACCCCTAAGCAATTAGCGCATTTACCGATCATCAGCTATCCCGTACCACTGACGCGTTTAGACATCTATCGCCACTTTTTAGAGCCCGCAGGTATAGAAGCGGGTGAGCAGAAAACCTGTGATTTAACCATGATGTTACTGCAACGCATCGCCTGTAAAGACGGCATAGCCGCACTGCCGAACTGGTCGATAAATGAAGGACATGGCCTAAGCCTCACCACAGTGAAGCTAGGGCAAGAAGGTTTAAAACGTCCTCTGTTTGGTGCCTATCGCCGCCATAGCGCCAACTCAGCCTTGATCCAAAATTGGTTACAACTGGTGGCGAGTGAAGGTTTATCCCGCCAGCAGAAGACAAATTAACACAGGTGAAACCTAACAAAAAAGCCTGCTGATGCAGGCTTTTTTAATGAATCTAATGACTATTTCATAGGATCAAACAGCGATTTAATGCATCGAAATATTACAACGGATTCATCAACAGACCACGCATAGACAATACGCGGCGCAAGATTAAACCAGGGGAATTCGAATTGCGGGTCTGACGCAAATTATGGGCAATCATAAACTCTTGGCGTAAGTCCTGATCTAAGTCTAACGCTTCGAATGATTCTATGGTCAAAGTCTGCTGTTGATTATCAATCAATGACTTAATCACGCTTAAAGGGAATGATTGTTCGGCATTAGCATTTAAATAGGCAAATGCCGTGAGCGCGATAATTTGGCCGAACACACTGAACAGGGCCAAGGTTTGCACTTCATCAGCATCAACCTCAACGCCTTCCATCTCCGCTAAACTGTCCACCGCATCTGTTGCAATATCTTCAGTCAACTTCCAATAACCTTGGACTAACTTTTTATAAGGTTGCGGCAGCTCATCGAGGCGTTCTTTCAGATAAAACGTAAAGGCATAACGATAGATATTCACTTGACCTAAGCGGATTAAAGCTTCTTTCAACGAGCGAGTTTTATGATTTTCCACTACAGCTGCCTGTGCGGAATTACTGCGCATTAGCATGTGCGCCGCCAATGCGGGATCGCTCGAGATAATGTCGATCACGTTACGAATGTCGCCTTCAGCGAGGATCGCTTTTTTGAGTGGAATTAAAATCCCTCTGCGGCCAATCACTTGCTCTTCGTTCGCTATGATAGCTCTAACTTGAGTAAAAACCTGTTGCTCAAGATCAGTCATAAGACACTTTGCACCTGTTTATTAACAATAAGATGATTCGGTTACAGCTCACATCATACCTAAAATACTAAGAATTTCAGCCATAAACAGCAGAGTAAAACATAAATTACTACTGTTTAGTTATTGCTGCCCGCTAATCACTATAGATAACGACAATTAAACCACTCTACTGAAACGATATTCAAGACTATACCTATTTTAAGATTTATTCCTTGAACCAAGCCTAAAAAATATAAAGCCAGACTGAGTCTGGCTTTATCGATAGCTGGCGAATCAATGCCTAGAAGCGATAACCAAGGGTAAAACGAATATCGCGGCCTCGACCAGAGTAATAACTATCACCCCAAAGGCCACCGTAATAGCCTGCGCTGACATAGTCTTTATCAAATAGGTTATCGATACGCAGGCTGGCAAGCCAAGCATCACGGTTGTAGTTCAAGGCTAAATTACCGAGCACGTAACTGGCCAGCTTATCGCCTTCATTACCGTTATCACCTTCCACAAAGCGATCACCCGTGTAGATAGCTTCGGCAAAGACTTGGAAATGCTCAGCAAAATCCATACTGACATATCCGCGCCCCGTGTGTTTTGCCACCCAAGATAGCTCCTTGCCATCATTGTTACCGTCGGTAAATTCGGCATCGATATAGTTATACTCAAGCCCTAGTTGTACTGCTTTAGTCACCTGCCAATCCCAATCGGCACTCGCGCCATAACGACGAGAAGCGTCAGCATTGACATTTGCGCCATCGAAATTACCACCAATAGGCTTAGTGGCGCTTGAGTCATACACAATTTCATCTTCTAAATCGAGACGGTATAGGCTCACTCGTAGAGTTTGGCTAGCAAGAGTCCAATCCCAACCCGCTTCATAGGAGCGACCCGTTTGCGGCTTTAAGCCAAGTACACCAGGCGATGTATAAGCTTGCTCATCCACTTTCGCAAAACGGAAGTTATCATCAGCGCGAACATAAAGTCTGTACTCAGCAGTTGGACGGTAATTTAAACCCAGTTCAAATGCGTGGGCATTTTCGTCTAAATCCATGCCATTAGGATAGACATTACCATCGACTAACTCGTCGGTCACCCGCGCATAACGACCACCCACAACGTAGCTTAAGGTATGGCTTAAAGGCACTGTGGCTTGTAGATAGGCGCTTTGCATTTGCTGTACATTACTACGCGCCATAGTGTCAAAATCAGCCTTACCACGGCTGATGTCTAAACCTGTGACTAGGTTTAGCTCACCTTGACGCGTACTGTAGCTCGCTAACGCTTTAGGACTAAACATCAACAGTGAGCGTGTGTTACGACTCTGTCCCCAGTTCAATGATGACACTAAGGTATCGCTGTAATCTAAATCCGCCGCCAGCGCCCAGTTTTGATTGAGCTGATGCTGGTAACCCGTGCGCGCCGCCGTAGTCATTTCATGGGAATATTGCTTATCGTTACCAGAGTAACGTGGGTTATCTTTAAATTGCTTTTCAGTCAGCGAGCCCGGATTTTCACGATCGTTGTCGTAGTAGCTAGTTTCAACAAAGAAGGAGTCTGTGGCCGTTTTATATTGAATGCGACCTAAAATCGACCCTGTTTCATTGGCATTATGCTTGCGGTAGTTGTCACCTTGGTTATAGCTACCAGTGAAAAAGTAACGCCAATCCTTGTTGATCGCGCCAGACACATCACCGCGACCTTCATAGGTATCAAAGCTGCCGCCGGATAACTGCACGCTACCACCAGTATTTTCAGGAGATTTAGTGACAATATTGATCACGCCGCCTACCGCTTGATCGCCATAGAGCACACCCGCACTACCCGATAAAATTTCGATGCGCTCGACTTGGTTAAGCGGTATGGCATTAAGGCTAGGGGCGGCGATATCGATATTATTGAGGCGACGACCATCAAGTAAAATCAGCGTGTTATTAACGGCAGTGCTGGCGCTAAAGCCACGCATCGCAAAACTAGTACCGATGTTATTATCCGAAATTTGAATACCGCTTTGACCGCGTAAAACGTCAGTCACGCTAGTGGCACCGCTCATTTCAATCGCCGCAGCGTCAATCACATTCACATTCGCGGCAATATTTAACGGGGTATTGTCAGAGCGGCCGATCACGACAAGATGCTCGTCGACTTTAGCTGTGCTGGTATCGCCTGCCGCCATAGCGGGCGCGATAACGGAAAAACTGCAAAGGCTACCGATAAGTAGCGCGATTTTTGTTGGATTTGTTCCCATTTTACCTTTAACTCCTGCAAGGAAAACGGGGCATTAGCGCCACGATACTGTTCATTCAGTAAAAGATACTGACAGTGACTATCGCATTTTGAGATCTGCCCACCGAAATCTCAAAAACACCTTTAGGGCCGGTCTCCGGACTTAGGCTATGTTAATCCCTTAAAAATTGGATTAACGCGAGACTGACCTTTGACATTCTGACTATCGGGTTCGGTCTTGAACTCACCAATCAAACGCGGTCTTCTCTCACCTTTTACCGTTGCGGGGGCAGTGCCAGAATTCCACTGGCTTCCCGATTATCTCGCGGCTTTTGCACGCAAGCACCTCAGAAGGTTGACTAAAAATTTGATTCATAGGGTACAGCCATCAATAAAACAGCGATACTCCCTTAAGGCTCAGCACATTATAGAGCCTGAGCGCGCGCATTATAGACGTCTATACGGATAAAAGTCCATCAAACTCAAGCGAGCGTCTACAGCCTACTTCAAGGAGAATGGGACTAAAGTGGAAATAAAATCTTGGCTATTATCCGCCTGCAGCGGCGGTTTATCGGCAGAAAAAACGGCACCTCGCATCGACTTATGCAACAGATACAAATCTTTATTGCCACTAACAACCGTATAGTAGCCAATTTCCCCTTGAGGAGTTGAAGCATAGGCTTTGGAATTCAGTGCCGTCACACCGTGCATATTGGGCATGGCTGTACAGCCTAGAATCGCATGAAATCCAGCGTGCCCATCGACTTCGTTGTCACCGAGCTTCTGGTACACCACTTCGCCGTCACAGGTCGATTTATAGGTCTCGGCCATCGCATCTAAGAAGCGCTCAGGGCTAATACTCTCGGCCATATCCTTAAAACCCTGCACGCAAAATAGCGCACTCCACTGGGTTAATGCTTCCTGCTCTGGCACAAACTCTGCCATAAACATGCCTGCTTGCTCCTCATGATAAGCCTGTTTCCAGCCCGCAGGCAGATTGAACCCTAATTGCTGACCAAATACGGGCAATACATGGGTATGAGCAGCGCCGCTTTCGCTCCGGGGCATATCTAATGTGGCTTGAACAGGCTCTGAGCCAATTAAGCTGCAGAGTAACAACACACTGGCACCTTGAAATAATCCAATAGGTGAACACAATGCTAATTTCATACTTATCATCCTTGTATCGCACTTATAACTAATACTAATTAATACGACATCATGAAATTGAACAGAAAACACCCAGCATTCTAGCGAATAACCCAGATTGAAAACAGTCAAAAGCTTAGATTAACTGCCACTTTGAAAGAAATAATCACTGTCACGGCTTGAATAACAGAGAAATACTCCGTTTATCTGCGCCGTGATGGTAAAAGAGGTTAATGCTATTCGCTAAATAACCACATTTTTACTTCTGGTTTTGGCCTTTCCTGACTTAGAATCGCCTGCCGTTGCTCTGGCGTTTCGCATTGGGTAGCAGGGGTAAAATCCAGCGGCTTAATCACCAACGAATCGGCAGGCTGCAGCGGAGATTTGGCGAACATCTCGTTATTCATCGACCAAGAGACCCATTCCCCCTTTTCACTGATCCCGACATAACCCTCACCCGCCCTCGCTAACCAAGTTAATCGCGGGATGCGTTCTATGAGCTTCTCGACATTTTCTAGGTTAGCCCTATAGCCTACTGGCACGACTTTGCCGTCAGGACGGGTGAATACAAATGATGCTGAACCTATAGTGATTTTGCTTCCCTCCTGCCAATATCGATTGAGGATCTCTTGGGCATAGTGAAAACCATATAGATAGGCGTAGTCAGTGTCATCGACGAGGATTTGCGGTACGGCATTGTCACGCAGCAACAGAAATCCCGTGCCGACACTGACAATACTGTTCACGCCTTTAATATCTGTTTGTTTGAGCCAATCGATACCGCAGTTCGTTTCATTGCCCCAAAAGTGCGCTTCTCCCGCTGGACTTAAGATTGCAAAAGCACAGCTATTTGACGTAATACTCACGACATCCTGAAGCGCACTGCGAATAGGGTAAATATCGCTACTCTGCCCCCAAGTCACGACACTGCCATCCTTTTTCAAAGCGGCATAGGTCCCTTGGGTATACTCAACACGCACAACATCCATTAACTGCGGCAGCAGCTTTTTCATATTGGTTGAACGTTCAATTTGCCCCCAAATCACAGTGCTGCCGTCTTTCTTAAGTGCCGTAAAACTTCGTCCTTCAGCAAAGATATCGACTATATCCACCAGTTTATCCTGCACATGCTGGCTATTGCCGCCTTCGGGCCCATAACCCCAAGTGTGCACTTTTCCACTGGCATCGAGTGCGGCTACCGCCTCACGGTTAGCATAGAGTTTAGTGATGTTTGTCATACGGCTTTGCAGGGCTTTGTCGAGACTCAGTTTCCCTGCACGTCCCCAGTACACCACAGTGCCATCTTCACGCAGGGCGGCAAAACCTTCCTTTACAGGCACGACTTGTTTAACGTGTTTAAGCTCCGCAGCAACTTCGCGGCTATCGCCGCCGCTAAAACTATTTCCCCAAGTGATCACATCGCCATTTTGGGTGATGGCAGCCACTGCCATATCATTTACTATCACGGAACTTACTGCCGGTAAATCACAGGGAATATGGCGATACTGCGGACTCGGTTTTTCCTTAAATTGGATGAGTTTACCATTATCGAACTGCAGCAATGACTCGTTATTGCTTTCAATAATGGCCATAGGTTGAGGATCGCTGCAGCCAGAGATTTGCATGGCAACCATGCCCGCGAGTAAAGCCTTAGGCCAAGTGATTCGATGAGTGAGCATTACTTATTTCCTTGTATTTGCTTGGATATGTCATTCAATGTTGTGCAGCGGACAGAGCGAGAATGGATTTACCTAACATCGCCTAGTGTCAAAAACGGGCAGAATTCTAGCAGCTTGTTAATAAAAAGACGAAAACGCTCACAGTTTGCTCTGCAAGTACCCTCCACAGGCTAGCGCCTAACTTATGGCATGCTATTCTAAGCATTCAGTACCGCTGTTTAAAGGAGTAACAGTATGACTCGTCACATCATTCTTGATTGCGATCCCGGCCATGACGATGCTATCGCACTGATCTTAGCCTTAGCTCACCCAGACCTCGTTCCCCTTGCCGTCACGACTAGCGCAGGCAATCAAACCCCAGATAAAACCCTCAACAACGCACTGCGGATCTTAACCCTGTTAAACCGTGGTGATATCCCTGTCGCGGGCGGTGCCACTAAGCCGCTAACACGTGAACTGATTATCGCCGACAATGTTCACGGCGAGACTGGCCTCGATGGCCCAGCATTACCCGAACCGAGCTTCAGTCCACAAGCCATAACGGCCGTTGAACTGATGGCGCAACAAATCCGCCAAAGCACACAGCCAGTGACTTTAGTGCCCACGGGGCCGCTGACTAACATCGCCCTTTTACTGGCGAGTCACAGCGAGCTACACCCTAAAATCGAGCGTATTGTGCTAATGGGCGGCGCAGCCGGTGTCGGCAATTGGACGCCTGCCGCCGAGTTTAATATTTTTGTCGATCCCGAAGCCGCCGATATTGTCTTTAAGTCAGGCATTCCCATCACTATGTGCGGGCTCGATGTGACCCATCAAGCGCAAATCATGGATGCAGACATAGAACGGATTCGCGCCATCCCAAATCCAATTGCTCAGTGCGTCGCCGAGTTATTGGATTTCTTTATGATTTACCACAGAGATCCTAAATGGGGCTTTATTGGTGCACCTCTGCACGACCCCTGCACTATCGCTTGGTTGCTCAAACCTGAACTGTTTGAAGCACAAGATTGTTGGGTAGGGATTGAAACCCAGAGCGAGCTGACCCTTGGTATGACAGTGGTTGATCGCTATCAACTCACTGGCAAACCCGCCAATGCGACCGTGCTGTTTGGGCTCGATAGACTAGGCTTTGTCGATTTACTGGTAGACAGTTTACGTGTCTATGATCCAACTTATCTCAATCGCAGATGAAAATAACAGTGAGTTTTCTATGAGCCAGATACTCGTTATCGGCAGTGCAAATGCCGATCATGTGATGAAATTTGAGTACCTGCCCGCAGCAGGGCAAACCTTGATGAGCCGAGATTATCGCCTCGAACTGGGCGGCAAAGGTGCCAACCAAGCCGTCGCCTGCGCTCGCTTAGCCAAACCAGGCACCCGCACTGACTTTATCTGCCACCTCGGCCAAGACAGTATCGGCGATGATATGCGTCAAAGCTGGATTAAAGATGGCATCAGTACAGAAGGAATTAGCCAAATAGCGGAGCAGAGTACCGGCACCGCGATGATTTTTATCGGTGACAACGGTGAAAATACCATTGGTGTTGCAGCTGGTGCCAACGCCACTCTTTCACCCGATGATTTAGAACATCACTATGCTCTGTTTGCTAATGCTCAGTACTTATTAGCACAATTAGAAACCCCTGCTGCCACAGTGGCAAAAGCGCTAAAAATGGCCAAAAATCTTGGTGTGACGACGGTATTAAATCCCGCTCCAGCGACCGCCCTTGGGCACGATGTACTCAAATGGGTTGATGTGATTACGCCTAATGAGACTGAAGCAGAGGCTTTAACTGGCGTTGAAATTAACCATCTCGATGATGCTCAAATGGCTGCGCAGCTTCTGCACCAGCAAGGTGTAGGAATTGTAGTGATCACTTTAGGCAGTCGCGGCGCATATACCAGCAGCCAAGGTTTTACCGGACTAGTGCCCGCACTTGAAGTGCAAGCCATAGACACAGTCGCTGCAGGGATACCTTCAACGGCGCCTTAGTCGTTGGCTTGAGCGAAGGCATGTCGATTGCTGCGGCGGTGGGATTTGCTAATGCGGCCAGTGCCATTACTGTGACTCGCCAAGGCGCACAGCGTGCTATCCCTTATCGGCAGGAGCTTTCGTACTAAAAAAGTAAGCCACTCTGAGTTAGATGCTCTGAGTCAGACTTTCTAAATTATCATTTATAAATCAAAGCTATAAATCAAAGCCATTAATGATAATCCGCGAGTATTTAGTTGGTTCCAGCTAAGTACTCGCTCGTCTATGTGTACCGCTAGCGATTTTGCCGTTACAGAATTTTGCAGTCACTGAGAATGCAGCACTCAAACGAAAGTTGCATATACATAATTTACACGCTGATTTCATTCCCATTTAATAAAGATTGCTTATGCTGGCAGGCGCATGTCCGAGTCAAAAGGACTCGGCTACCCTTGTTCAAATAAGGAAGTACCAGATGAAAGCAAAAAGCACAGCTTTACGTAACGTGACCAGCACTAGCCTAATCGGCCTAGGATTATTATTCGCTAGCCAAGCGAGTGCCAACGAATGTGAACTGAAAATTGCCGCCACTGATGCAATGCAATTTGACACTAAAGAGCTGTCTGTACCTGCAAGCTGTAAGGAAGTGACCTTAACCTTAACCCACTCAGGCACTTTGCCAAAAGCAGCTATGGGCCACAACTGGGTATTAACTAAGGCAGCCGATATGTCAGCCGTAGCGACCGAAGGTATGAGTGCCGGTCCTGATGCAGCCTATGTCAAAGCGGGTGATACTCGCGTTATCGCTCACACGCCATTAGTGGGCGGCGGCGAATCAACGTCTATCACCTTTAGCACTGCTGGCATGAGCGCTACTGAAGCCTACCAATTCTTCTGCAGCTTCCCAGGTCACTGGGCGATTATGCAAGGTAGTTTCAAGCTAAAAGCTTAAGGTGAATGGCTTAGCCTAACGTTAAGTGATAAAAACAAAAAAGCGGATCTTAGGATCCGCTTTTACATTCCAGCCATTGCATTTAGCCGCAATAATTCATCAGGGTCTTGGTTGGATGACTAATGGCGCAAAGCTCGTCATCGCATTACCGTTAGCGCCGTTCAAGTTAGGATATTCAACCCCTTCCTGTAAGGTGTAATACACGTCGACAAAGTCATCGTCATTGGTGAACCAAGCATCCGGCATCACACTTAAAATACCATTGGTGATTTGCGGGATCAGCGCATAACCCTGAGCTTCAGGATCGGGGATCGACTTTAAGATCTGCTCCGCCGCTTCCAACAACTTAGTGGCCAACACTTTATAGTTAGTGCCATCGTCATGCTCCATTAGGATCATGTCCGCAGCCGCCCAACGATAACGCTCCCAATGGATGATGATTTGATTCGGATAATAGGTCGTATCCGCATAATCTAAATAGGGCATTTCGACGATATCGAGCACAGGTTCTTCACGGCTCGGGTCAACCCCAGTCACTATGCCGTAAATCTCGGCACGACCAGAAATCCACGGCTCATGGTCATCCTTCAAGGATATTTGTTTGATCACTGTGGTTGAAATAGGCTTGTCTGCCACCGCCTGTGTTTGCGCACGGCTCAGTAGCGCGCCATCTTTTTTCGCCGATTGTACTTCGGCAAATGTCGCCCGCATCACCTCTAAGCCAGCCACAAAGGCTTTTTTACTGTCGATACCGACCACAAACACCGGCTGCTGCGGTAGGTTATACACGTCTAATTGATGCACTTGCCCATGAATATCAAAGGCTTCAATATAATCCCACTGACTCTCGTCACCATCGGGCTCATAGGCAAATAAAGGAGACTCACCTTGCTGCCATGGGGTTAACATGGTTTCATCCGCCAGACGCACTTGCACCAGAGAATCCGCTTTGGCACTTAAGCCCTTCACTCGGCGAATCGACGCATCGGCTTTGGTGATCACATTATCATTGAGCCTATGCTGAGACAGAATGTCATCGGCATTTACTGCCAACTGATACTGGTTTATTTCAGTCTGTAAGATAGGCGCAAGCTGCGCATATTGATGGCTCAAATCTAACGCCAATGCCCGCTTAGTATTGGTTAACTGAGCTTGTGCATCCAAAGTCGAATCCTTTAGCGACGCCTGTAGCAAGCGTAACGCCTCTCCATCTAAGGCTTGGCCATAACTCATGGTTGCCGAAGCCGACAAACACAGCAATAAACTGGATTGAAGTAGTTTCATAGGTGTTCCCTTACCTTAATAATATTAAACGTGTGTTCAAATTATCTACATATGAGCACAGACCCGAATCCAAGTAAACCAAATGATAATAATTATCGTTATTTATTAATAGTATAGAATACGCAATAGTGCTGAAACTCGCTAAAAACAAGACAGTTATCTAAAAATAGAATAATAACGATAACGACCCTTAATCGGCCAAAACGTGCGGAATAAACAGGAAGAAACAACAAATGGGTTTACAAGCTAAAGTAGCTCGAGCGACAAAAACACAAAAGGCGGATCCTAAGATCCGCCTTTTGTTATTCATAGCCAGAGTGACGTTTCAGAACGCGTCATGCGCGCCCTAACAATCACACTAGCTTGATAAGACAATACTGAACGAGTGAGTGTTACTCTTCGTCGAAATCATCTTCATCAAGATCTTCGGCATCAGTTGCCGCTTCAGCCGCTAATGCTGCCGCTAATTTTGCTTTAGCTTGTTTCTCTGAACGACGCTTGTTGCGCTCAGTTAACGTACCTAAAAACACTTGTAATTCAGTTAAGCCCCAAGCTTGCGCTTCAGCTTCGGTCGCAAAACCATCATGGCTCTTAGACACAACCGTTTTAGTTGATGTCATGCGACGAGTGATTTCAGTTTTCCAACCTTTGTCGCCCTGTGTCACGCGAAAATCGTATTTTTTGCCCTTGCTCATTCTGCTCTATTTCCTAAATGATGCTTGTCACGTTTGTCTTATCAAGCGAACCAAACGCTCATCATAAAACAAAAGGAGCGCAGTGTACTTGATTTCGGCCCAGAAAGATCGCCCAGATGAAAATATTCATGCCAGTTTCATCGACTCGCCCAGTGGAGTCAATTCTCAAGTCTAAAACAACACTGCGCATATATCCCGCTCATCCTCTATCGATGGCTGTTTATCGCGAGCTAGCGCAAACAAACATGCCTAAGATAATCGTCATGCAAACGGTATATATTCTTGTTTATGTCATAAAAATAGGCTTTTTTAGTCACATTAACACTTTAGAGTTTCTGATTAATATTAATAATTTACATCATTACTCATAGGTAAATCTGATGAAACTACGCCCTATTTCGTCGCTCTCACTCGGCCTGTTAATTGCCACCAGCGCTTTATTAGCTGGTTGCAATAGTGACGATAACAACACAGAAGTCACGCCACCTGCCAGCAAACCTGTTCCAGCTCAAGTGGGAGAAAGACCTTTATTCCTCGTGCGTCAAATGCAAGACAGCGCACTTAAAACCCGCTTAGAACAATGTACCACTGACAATTTTTATCGCAGCGAGTTTTCCATCGGTCACCGTGGCGCACCAATGCAATTCCCTGAGCATACAAAGGAATCCTACCAAGCGGCTATCGATTCTGGCGCTGGCATAGTTGAATGTGATGTCACCTTCACCGCCGATAAAGCTTTAGTTTGCCGCCACTCACAGTGCGATCTTGCCAGCACGACCAACATTTTAGCCGTGTCTGAACTGGCTAATAAATGTTCGAGCCCATTCACTCCAGCCGATGCAGCCAATGGCGTCAGCGCATCGGCGACCTGTTGCACCAGCGATATCACCCTCGCCGAATTTAAAACCCTCAAGGGTAAAATGGAAGGCAGCAATCCTAAAGCGACCACTGCGGCCGAATTCATCAATGGCACTCCAAGCTGGCGCACCGATCTCTACGCTGGCAATGGCACCTTGATGACCCATGCTGAAAGTATTGAAATGTTTAAAAAAGCTGGCGTGAAGATGACGCCAGAGCTCAAAGCCGCCAGCGTATCTATGCCATTCGATGGTTTTACTCAGCAGGATTACGCGCAAAAAATGTTAGATGAATACACGGCGGCAGGCGTCGATGCTTCGCAAGTATTCCCTCAATCATTTATCTTAGATGACATCAAATATTGGGTCGCCAACGCACCTGAGTTTGCGAAACAAGCCGTATTTCTCGATGACAGATACGATTATAACAGCGCTTTCGATCCGCAAAACTCTGCCACTTGGTCACCATCAATGGCAGATTTGAAAACCCAAGGCGTCGAAATTATTGCGCCGCCACTCTGGGTTTTAGTCGCCTTAGATGCGGATAAGAAATTAATTCCTTCGGAATACGCTAAGGCCGCCAAAGGCGCTGGGCTTAAGATCATCACTTGGTCGCTGGAACGTTCTGGATTATTAAAAAATGGTGGCGGCTTTTATTATCAAAGCATTACCGAAGCCATAGATAACGAAGGCGATACCTTTGAATTACTCGATGTGTTAGCTAAAGATGTCGGTGTGATTGGAGTATTCTCCGACTGGCCCGCCACTGTGACTTACTATGCGAACTGTATGGATTTATAAGTCGTCGATATAGAAAACAAAAAATGCGTTAACGATTAATCGTTAACGCATTTTTTATTGCGAAAATAGTCTATATCTCGCCGCGAGCAAGCTATTTAAACAGGTGCTGGATATTCTTTAAATCGCCCTTACCTTCGGCAATTTCTTCCGGCGTTAAACCTGTGACTTCATGCGGGAACACTAACCAGTCTTCAGAGGCATGGATGTAATAGTCAGGCTTTAAAGGCACGGCGGTATTTTTTGGCTTGTAATAAGGGCAAGCGATACGGATATCAGTTGGCATATTCAGGCGCATCAACTGACCGAGTTTTTCTTTTAATGCATGGATACTGCGACCAGAGTCAAACACGTCATCCACAATCAATAAACCGTCGCTAGCGTTCGCATTTTCAACGATGTAATGCAGGCCGTGAACTTTGATTTCTTTGCTTTGCTTATCAGTGCCAATCCCATAATAGGAAGAAGTACGCACGGCAATGTGATCGGTTTCTACTTGTTTAAAGTCGAAAAATTCCTGTACCGCGATCCCGATTGGAGCGCCGCCACGCCAAATACCCACGATAAACTGCGGACGAAAGCCACTCTCATACACTTGCGAAGCTAATAAAAATGAATCTTCCAGCAATTGCTGCGCGGTAACAAAATACTTTTCTGACATGACACAGTCCCCATCACATTGATTTTATTCTTAGGTCGTTAAAGCAAAAGCTTATGACCCCTGTAAGGTCTGTTCGGCGGGTAAAGGTTCCCAAAACACTAAAACAGCTTTGCCTTAGCAAGTGTAGGCAGCCGCCGAATTTTGGGAGCGAATTTTATACCAAAAAAATGCGATGTGCTGCAGTAATAGTAAGAACTTGCGTGACAACAGACATTTATTTTGCCTTTTTAGGCAAAAAGCAACAAAAAGGCCACCCTAAGGTGGCCTAAAAACAGCGAATAAATATCTGCGTTAAACGATAGGCGTAATCACATGCTCGCCCACTTTTGCCTTGGCGCTATAACCACGTGCCGTTGCCGCTTGGAAATCCTTCGATAGAATGGTATCCACATAATGCCAGTCGCTGCGCACCTCATCAGCGGTGAAAGTGAGCGTCATAAAGCCGCGATCTCTTAAGTTAGCGTACTTAAGATCTGGCACTAACTCGACGATCGCCGCCTCAGTCGCAGGGATCTGCTCAGCGGGCAGATTCAAATAGTACTCAAGACCTGGTGAAGACACTGAGCTGGTCGCAAACTCCACCCCAACGGTATCGCCATTCACATCTTTAAGCTCGTTAGCCCAGGCATTATGGGTATCACCCGCGATCACGACTAGGTTGAGGTTTTTCGATTTAGCCGTACCTAAAATCACCTCACGCTCATAGGCATAACCGTCCCAAGCATCTAAGTTGTATGGAATGGCAGGTAATTGCAGCAGTGCGATAACTTCTGGGGTTAATAAGGCTTGATTAGCCTGAAGATATTGCAACTCTTGGGCGGTCAGCGTGGGATCATTTGCCGCAGCACGCGCCGCTAACTTAGCTAACGCGCCTAACATAGCATATTGGGGAATGCTCATCTGCTGAGTCGCAATCGCCGCCGGCAATGACATCTTGCCCATCAAAATCTGTTGCCCTAACACCTGCCACTTACCCGTTGCTTGCAGCAAAGTGCCTTGCAGCCATAACAATTGCGTCAGACCCAGCATAGTGCGAGTGGTCGAAGTCACATCGGCAAGGAAACGCTCACCCGCAAACGAACCCGTTGTCGGATCCATATAGTTGGCATAATCGAGCTGTTTATCACGGGCCAATACACGGGTATCGAGCATGTGCAGGTCGACGAGATTTCCGTAACTGAAGCTGCGGTAAATCTCTTCATGGTTCCCTTCGCGCCATGGACGAATAGGCAACCATTCGAAATAAGCTTGCAGTGCCGCTTCTTTGCGGACGGCAAAATCGCCTTCGCCTTCGTTATGATTCTCAGCGCCATCACGCCAAGTATCGTTGGCCACTTCGTGATCATCCCACACTGTGATAAAAGGCACTTTCGCGTGTAACTTTTGCAGGCTCGCATCGGTATGGTACTGAGCATAACGGGTGCGATAATCGCCCAACGTCAGCAACTCAGTGGCCGGTAAGACTTCACGGCCAAGCTCTGCAGCATGCTCACTGGCATAACCGCCACGGGCATATTCATAGATGTAATCGCCTAAATGCACCACGGCATCTAAGTCATCCTGCGCCGCCGCTAATTCATAGACGTTAAAGTATCCGGCTGGAAAGTTCGCACAGGACATCACCGCCAGTTTGACAGAACTCACATCGCCCTCAGGCAGAGTACGGGTTTTACCCACGGCTGAGGTTTTGTCACCTGTCATAAAGCGGTAAAAGTAGTTTTGGCCAGCACGTAAACCGCGGGCATCAATCTTAACCGTATAGTCACGGCTTGCATTAGTGACCATCTCACCCGTGGTCACTAATTGACTAAAAGCCGCATCGCTTGCCACTTGCCAGCTCACTTTTACATCGCTCTCAGACTCAGGCGTGACACGGGTCCAAAGGATCACAGCATCAATCGCAGGATCACCACTGGCAATCCCATGTAAAAATTGCGCGGGTACAGAATTATCATCATTACTATCGCTACAGCCCATCAAGCCGTAAGAGATCACAGCAACGCCAACACCTTTGGCCGACATAGCCAAAAAGTCACGACGAGTTACGGTACGATTCATTATTATTATTCCTTGTTAGATAAGGCTTCACTGGTATGAGGTCTAATGAGACCCCGATTGTGAGACATCACTGTTACACATTTGTGACATCTTTGTCAGCCTTTTATGATTTCTATCAATTCAAACACTTATACTGAATGGCGTACTTTATTTATGCAGGACTGGCGCAGCGAACAAGGAAGCTGCTAACATCGGTGCAGGCTAACGCAGCGTGTTAAATGCACGCCTAAGAATGGCAAGAAAAGGAATTTAACAATGAAAGTCAGCGATATTATGAGTGCTCAAGTCATCTGCATCAGTGATGGCGCCAGTTTGAAAGATGCCCACCATCTGATGCAAACCCGTGGCGTACGCCACTTACCTGTGATTTCTGAAATTGATGGCACCCTCGTTGGCGTACTCACCCATAAAAAGATGATCGCCAGCGTGATGACTATGTTGAATAAGTACGGCCAAGGCGCGCTCGAGCGCAAGGAACGATACACGCCGATCACAACTGTGATGGACCAAGACTTTCAGCATCTTACTGCCGACGAGCCCTTAACTGTGGTGGTGGAATATTTTATCGAAAACAAACTCGGCTGCTTGCCCGTTGTCGATGCCGATAAAAAGGTGCTCGGTATCGTCACGTCATCGGACTTTATCAAGCTGTGCCGTACCTTGTTGAAGCAGCAAAGTTAAGCTTATCAAACAAAAAGCGCAGCCTATGTTTGCTGCGCTTCCAATTCACCTCACCAAAACTACACTGCAGTAGCAGCGGGTATGCGAGTAAAACGTTGCCAACGGCAGGAGCGCCAGCGATACACCATAATCAGGCCGCGGATCCACTCATCGGCGGCGACGGCCAGCCAAGCGGCGAGTACGCCATAGCCTAAGTGAAGGCCAAATAACCAAGCCAATAATACCCCTATGCCCCACATGCTAAAGAGGCCAACCCGCACGGGGAACGCCACATCACCCGCACCTTTTAATGCCGAAATAATCACCAGATTAAACACCCGCCCCGTTTCAAGCGCGATAGAACCTGCCAGTAATAACGCCGTCAGTTGGATGACTTCCTCGTTCTCACTTAACCAGCCAACAATAGTGAATCGCTGCCAGTAGAAGACTAAGACTATGGCCAGCGAAGCGATAAAACCCACCAGACAGTAGCGTTGCACTCTCGCAGTGATTTCATCGAACCATTGTTTGCCGACATAGTATCCGGTCTGAATTTGCGTCGCCTGCCCTAGCGCCACCGCAAAACAATAAATAAACCGGCTGATGTTTAGGCCATAGGTATAAGCAGTGAGCGATAAGGTGCCCATCTGACTGATAAAATAGATGATTGTCATCTGCGCCACATTGTAAGACAGCATCTCACCGGCATTGAGTAGGCCGATACGCATCACACTCCAATAGGTGCTGCGCGGTAATAATTTAAGCCGTTGCAGTGGCAACGGGATCTTTTTATAGCGGATCACCATCAGCATGATCACAGCGCCAATGATCTGGCTGGTGACGGTGGAAATTGCCACCCCTGTTACCCCATAAACAGGCAAGTCAAAGGGAGAATACAGGGCAATATAGTTACCGATGACGTTCATCAAGCCTGTGCTTGAAGTAACTAACATGGCCGAGCGGGTAAAGCCGTAACTCCTTAGAATCGCGGCAAAAGCGATGTTCATGACCAAGCCTATACTCAAGCTGCCGCAAATCACTAAGTAGTCATATCCAAAGCCTGCCACATCGTGTTCAAGTGCAAATAGGCCGATAATCCCCTTAGCGCCGAAGAACATAGAGGCGCCCATGATCAAGGCGAGTCCTAAACTCAATGCGACACTTGCCACCCCGATATCGACAGCCTGTTGCGACTGACCTGCGCCATTGTTCTGGCTAATCAAAATACTCGCACCAGTGCTCACCATCATCGACATGACCATCATGAAGAACATCAGCTGAGTCGTGAGCCCCACCGCTGCAACCGCATTATCGGAATAGTGGCTAAGCATAAAAATGTCGCTGATCCCAAGCAGTGATTGCAGCAAGGTCTCGACAAAAATCGGCCAAGTGAGGGCGACTATGCTCATGCGTTGTTGCAATGTTTTAGGTGCTTTAGCCACGGAGAATTCCTGCAAATAGAGTACGGATAACGATGTGAGCACTGGCTCAATGTGTCGCTCAAACGGCATCTTGGCAACCTATATTTTAGCCAAGAGACTGAAAGCAACTTTCACAAACAGACAGCATAGTGTTAACTAACACACAATCAGGCGGAAATTTAAGCGCATTCAGCCAAGGGTCAATTGAGTTGGTAATTTTCTTACAAGTCGCCATACAACTCAATCTGTATTAATGAAAATATGCCGACTGCAACCGTATTCATTACTGAGTTGATGGCAGAGCTAAAAACAGGACTCATCACAGTATGTGAATTTAGGCTAACAAGCATCTAATCAATGAGCACAGAATCGGAGTGCGCACAACAAACCGAGCAAAGACAAATTGAGCAAAATTGTGACTCGGCAGAAATCATGTCAATGCGGCTAATCCGCTATTACTTCTCATCACTGCGGCTACCATTTCAATTAAACTGCCGATAAACTCAGCCCATTGCAGAACTGCTAAGCACACTGAAAAATGAGGGAAGATTAAATGAGCCAACTCTATTTAGAAGATGGAATTAAACAATTGGTTAGCGAGTTTATCGCGGCGGGTTGCCCATCGGTGCGAGAGCAAACCATTGAGCAACGTAGGCAAGGTTATATCGCCAGCACGGTACTCGCAGGTGAAGCGGAAGACGTGTTCGAGGTGCGCGCAGTTTCCATCGATGGCGCAGAATTAACCCTGTTCAAACCTTCGGCGGCAAAGGATTTACCCGTTGTCATTTACTACCATGGCGGCTGTTTTGTCAGTGGCGGCGTTGAAACCCACAATCAACAACTGCGTAAACTTGCTAATAATGCTGGCGCACTGGTTATTGCGGTGAGCTATCGTCTCGCCCCAGAACATGTTTATCCCGCCGCCCACGACGATGCCTGCCATGCCGCCGAGGTCATATATGCGCATTGCCAACAATGGGGTGGCGATAAGGACAAGATTACCCTGATGGGCGACAGCGCTGGCGGCCATTTAGCCCTAGTCACTTGCCTACGTTTAAAAGCCAAAGGGCAATGGTTGCCACAAAAGCAAGTACTTATCTATCCAATGCTCGATGCCACCGCTAAAAGCCAAAGCTATAGCGACAATGGCGAGAAATACATCATCACCCGCGACACCTTACTCACTGGATTTGATCTGTATTTAGATTGGCACCCCAGAACCGATGCCGAAGCCAGTCCGCTGCGAAGCGCTGACCTAGCGGGACTGCCCGAAACCCATATCATCACCGCAGAATTTGATCCGCTCGTCGATGAAGGAGAACAGCTATTTAGGCATCTATTAGAGGCTGGCGTGAATGCCCACTGCCGCCGCTATCTAGGGGTCATCCATGGCTTCTTCCAACTCTCGGGAGTGAGCCGCTCCGCACGGGATGCCATGGTGCAAGTGAGTAATATAGTGAAGAAAGCCTAACGTCATCCTTGATAATTAATTCCTTCATAAAAAAGGCTTTCTATTTAGATAGAAAGCCTTTTTAAACCGTTTGATATTCTGACTTAAACGGCTTTCTTTCGATACGCCAAAAACAACAAGACTATGCCAACGGCTAAAAACGGTAAGCTGAGAAGTTGTCCCGCACTTAGCACTGATTCAGAGTAAGCCGCTTGGCTGACTTTAATCGATTCAATCGCAATTCGCGCACTAAATACCGACACTAGGAACAAGCCAAAAATCGCGCCATGCCGTTGTTTAATCTGCGTAAATTGATACAGAGCATAAAGCGCGACAAAGATAGCTAAATAGGCAAAAGCCTCATAAAGCTGCGCCGGATGCCTTGGCAACATATCAACACGGGCAAATATAATGCCCCAAGGTTGAGTCGTTGGATCGCCTAAAATCTCTGAGTTGGCAAAGTTCGCCATACGCACAAAAAAGCCAAAAATGGCGGTGGCGATCGCGAGTCTATCCAACAAAAACAGGAATGGCAGCTTCACTTTGCGTTGGTAATAATACAGCGCTAGAATCGCCCCTACCCCCCCACCGTGGCTGGCGAGTCCACCTTCCCAAATCGCCAAAATCTTAAGCGGATGGGCAAAGTAATAAGCCGGATCGTAAAAAATACAATGGGCTAAACGCGCGCCCACTATGATGCCAACCACACAATAAATCAGTAGATTATCAAGGGACTCGACATCGAGGTTTTCCTTGATATAAATCCGCTTCATCACCTGAAAACCAGCAGTGATAGCAACAGCAAACAAGACTCCATACCAATGTATTTTTAGTCCCATAAACGAGATTAATACAGGATCGAGCTCCCACACTAAGTGTTCCAAATTCAATTACTCCTAACACTTGGTACATAGAGGTACGCCAAAAAGCCTGTTTTACGTGGTTAAACGCCAATAGACAAGCCTTGTCGCGGGGATATCTTACTATTGAGCCAAATTTAACGACACTGAGTAGCATTGATTTAGCCGAATGATGTTATTTCGACCGAATCGAACTCTCACTCATTAATGGGTTAATTCACGCTCTAATGAACGCGCCTTCGTTTTATACCACTATCGGCTCAGACGCTTGATGATTTCGCTGTGCTGCGGAAATTGAGCTAGTAACGTTTTTTGGCTAAATAACTCGAAATCATCGAAGGTAAAACCGGGGGACACCATACAGCCCACGAGCGAAAAGCCGGGTTGATTCATCGCCGAACCAAAGATACAGCCCTTAGGCACCAAAAATTGTGGTCGCTCGCCCGCCGCTAAATCGAGTCCCAATTGCGCCGTGGTTAACACGCCATCAGGGGCAATCATATAAATGGTGAGCGATTGTCCTGCATGGAAGTACCACATTTCATCGGCGGTTAGGCGGTGAAAGTGGGAAACTTCCCCCGTGCGCAGTAAAAAATAGATGCTGCTCCATAATGCCCGAGTCTGATCAAACGGCGTTTCAGAACGATAGGATGAGCGGTAATAGCCGCCTTCAACATGCTGTTCTAGTGCTAAATGTTCAATAAAATCATCGGCTGTATGCATTATAAATCCCTGGATAAAATTAAAACCGCAATTCAGGTTCTAGAGTCTACTCGAAAAACATCTGCTCACTAAGCATTGCGGTTTAGCTTTTTGAACATAAGCACACACGTTTAAGTTCAACATATCACTTTTGACTCGTTACAATAGAAAAGAGAGAGTTATGGTTTGTGGCATCAATCGCGCTGGCGACTTGGCAAAATCGTGACGACAAATAAATTGTACGGCGTGTCGTTATGGTTTGTTGTTCCCACCAAAAGCGGCTAGATTATTATGAATTAGCGGGATTCATTGGCGGCTAAAGCTCCAAAGAGCGGCTCGTAATGATGACTTGGACACGCAGACATAAAGTTAAGTGATTTTCCACAGGGATCTTAATTGATGATCAATATTGAACAGATGGCGTTAATCCTCGATGCACTGCCAGATCCTGCCTTAATATTGTCAAAAAGTGGTCGGTACGTGGCAGTTTTCGGCGGTAAAGATGGGCGCTATTATCACGATGGCAGTGGCTTAGTCGGTTTGTACCTTGCTGATGTATTAAACCCCGATAAAACAAATTACTTCTTAGGCATTATCGAACAAGCATTAGCTAGCCGAGCATTACTGATTGAAGAATATGAGCTCAGTAATAAAGATGTCAAAGGCTTACCCGACGCGGGCCCAGATCAACCCATTTGGTTTGAGGGGCGAATTCAAGCGCTAGACTTTCTCGTCAATGATGAGCCAGTGGTGCTCTGGGTCGCCAGTAATATCTCACAGCGACATGAGCTTGAACTGCAACTGCGTCAGCTCAGCGATACCGATCAGCTCACAGGGTTATATAATCGCCGCCGATTAGAACGTGACTTAACCGTTCAATTCGACACTTTTCAGCGCCACCGTACGCCCACCTCAATCTTGATCCTCGATTTAGACCACTTAAAGTCCATCAATGACCAGTTAGGCCACCATGCTGGCGATAAAATTATCATCGCCGTTGCTGAAACCTGTCGCACTCAATTTAGAAAAACCGATAGCGCGTATCGTTTTGGTGGAGATGAATTTGTAATTGCCCTGCCCGGTGTCGAACAGTCTCAGGCGGTTAAATTTGCAGAATACCTCTGCGATTGTTTTTACTCGGCACTGCAACAACATGCGGTTAATGGCTTGTTTGCCACCGTAAGTATCGGGGTCGCCAGCATAGAAGCATTGGATACCTCCTATGAAGACACGCTTAAGCGGGCCGATGCGGCCCTGTATCAAGCTAAACGTAACGGCAAAAATCGAGTTATCTCAAATACAGCCTAAGCGGGTTGAACATTTCAAAGCACACATAGCAATAACAAGCGCCCTTAATAAGTGATAGTCACAAGTGCTCATAAGAAGCACGCATCAAAAGACAGCAAACAAAAAAGCGAACCCTAAGGTTCGCTTTTAAACACATTAAGCTAATGCCAAATAACAGAATTAATTCGCGTCTGTCGCAGCTTTACGGGCTTGATGCAGCTTTTTATAGCTTTCAATCAATCTTAGATGTGGCTCAATTCCTTCGAGCTGCATGCTGGTCTTAGTCAGGCCATAAAAACGCACTTTACCTGTGACTGAGCCAACGACATTGTCCATCACTTCTTTACCGAACATGCGATTGAAGTTGTGGATAAAATCATCAAGTTCTAACTCGTCATCTAAGGTCACTTCCAATACAGCATTCATGGCTTGGTAGAACAGGCCGCGTTTAACGGTATTGTCGTTAAACTGTAGGAACTCACCAACTAGCTCAATCGCGTCTTCGTGCGCACCGAGCGCCAAATAAATCAGGATCTTAAGCTCGATAATCGTGAGCTGACCCCAAACGGTATTTTCATCGAATACAATGCCGATTAAGGTGCGGATATCCGTGTAGTTATCGAGTTGGCTTTCTTCTAAACGATTAACCAAATTAGCCAATTGCTTAGTGCTTAACGAATGCAGATTTAGGATATCTTCACGGTATGCCAGCGCCTTGTTGGTATTATCCCAAATCAAGTCATCAACTGGATAAATCTCAGAGTAATCAGGTACTAAAATACGGCATGCCGACGCACCTAAATCAGTAAACTCAGCGATATACACCTCTTTACCTAACTCTTCTAAGATACCAAACAGACCGCTGGCCTCTTCTTCGCTGCTGCCAGAGAAATCCCATTCACAGAATTCATAATCGAATTTGCTGCTAAAGAAACGCCATGAAATTACCCCTGTTGAATCAATAAAGTGCTCAACAAAATTTTCTGGCTCGCTGACCGCCATGCTATTAAAGGTCGGTTTTGGTACATCGTTTAAGCCTTCGAAACTGCGGCCTTGCAACAGCTCAGTTAAGCTGCGCTCTAATGCCACTTCAAAGCTTGGGTGCGCACCAAATGAGGCAAACACGCCGCCGGTTTTCGGGTTCATTAGGGTAACGCACATCACGGGGAATTGACCGCCGAGTGAAGCGTCTTTGATCACAACTGGGAAACCTTGCTCTTCTAAGCCGTTAATGCCCGCGAGGATACTGGGATATTTTTCAAGTACCTGCATTGGCACATCTGGCAGAACAATTTCTTGCTCAATGATTTGGCGTTTAACGGCACGCTCAAAAATCTCTGACAAACACTGCACATGCGCTTCTTGCAGGTTATTGCCAGCGCTCATGCCGTTACTTAAAAATAGGTTTTCAATCAGGTTAGATGGGAAGTAAACCGTTTCACCGTCAGATTTACGGGTGTAAGGAATCGCACAAATGCCGCGCTTAAGATTGCCCGAATTAGTATCAATCAAGTGCGAACCGCACAGCTCGTCGTCTGGGTTGTAAATCTCTAAACAATAGTCATCCAGAATACCCGCTGGTAGCGCATCGTCTTCTTCTAATGCAAACCACTTTTCATTGGGATAATGCACAAATTCGCTATTAGCGATCTCGGTACCAAAGAATTGATCATTATAGAAAAAGTTGTTATTCAAACGCTCAATAAACTCGCCGAGCGCTGAACACAGCGCGCTTTCTTTAGTCGCGCCTTTACCATTGGTAAAACACATTGGCGAAGCGGCGTCACGAATATGCAGCGACCACACGTTCGGCACTATGTTACGCCATGATGAGATCTCTATCTTCATTCCAAGATCGGCGAGCATGCCCGTCATATTGGCAATGGTCTGCTCCAGTGGCAGATCTTTACCCAGAATAAAGGTGCTCGATGCGCCATTAGGCTGGCCCATCAGCATGGCATTGGCGTCTGCATCTAGGTTTTCAACGGTTTCAATCTTAAATTCTGGCCCCGTTTGTACCACTTTTTTAACGGTACAACGGTCAATTGAACGCAAAATACCTTCGCGATCTTTATCGGAAATATCTTCTGGCAATTCAACCTGAATTTGGAAAATCTGGTTGTAGCGATCTTCAGGATCGACAATATTGTTCTGCGACAGTCTGATGTTATCCGTTGGAATATCGCGGGCTTTGCAATACACCTTCACGAAATAGGCCGCACACAGGGCTGACGACGCTAAGAAATAATCAAACGGACTAGGAGCAGAACCATCACCTTTGTAGCGGATCGGCTGATCGGCGGTAACGGTAAAATCATCAAACTTGGCTTCAAGTCTAAGATTGTCGAGAAAATTAACTTTGATTTCCATTGAATATGATTTCCACTAAATATGCGAGTCTGTAGCTGCCCATCGACCAAGTCGCGTCATTGGTAATGAGTCATTAAGGGGGAATTATCGGTGTTTTTAGCCCATTAGTCTTGGGTTAATTATGTTAAAAACCACAATCGGGGCATTTGCGGCTTAGCTTAGTGGGTTGAATAGCAGGTTTGAGTTTGAACTGAGATTGAATAACAGGAAAACAAAGTAAGCCAATTAGTCGCTGAGTAAAACCAAGTGCAAGAACAAATTATTGATGTTTTTCAGTCTCTCGCTTAACCAACATAAAGGTTAAATACATTTTAGTCGGTAATGACAACGCCATGCCAAAGGCGACACACATGGCACTGAGAATAATCCCCTGCACGCCCATCGCTTCAACAGTGTCATTAAAATTATGCAGATAAATACCCAGCGCAATAAGACAAATACCCACACTAATGCAGATTTTCAGCGTTAAAATCAGCTTTTCATTCGTCACTGTTCCGCCCTTACCCTTCGCCGCCATGTCACTTTGCTGCCGACCCGCTGCAAGTTTAGATACCTGCTCAAGGTTCGCGAAAGTCTAGCCGCCATTTGCATCAAGTTTAACTAATATAGTGGACGCATTTTCCATATAGGGCCTTGATTAAGATCAACCAAAGTGACCCAACTTAAGGTATACCCAACCCATTAGGCATAAAAAAAAGCGTGCTTTTTGTCATTTACATTATATTTTTGTTAACTTAAGCACTTAAGAATATGGGAAATTAGCTATACTGCCCTGCAATAAAAGGATGTTCATCACGGAGTCATCAAGCATGTCTAATTTCAGTTTACGTAACAAATTACTGCTGTTATCGCTGTTCCCGTTAATCTTGACCCTGTGCATACTCATGACAGTTTCTTACTACGTCGAACAAAGCGCCCTTGCCGATGAAGTCACAACGTTTAGAACTAAGCTTATCGGTGAACGTAAAACCCAAATAAAAGAAGCCACCGAAATTGCCGCTGGCATAGTACAATATCAGTTGTCTTTAAAAGAAAATGGCAATGTAAATCAAGCGCTCCGTGATATCCGTTTTGGCAGTTCAGGCTACTTCTTTATCTACGACTCCCAAGGCAAAAACCTATTCCATGCCGTCATGCCCAACCTCGAAGGGCAAAATAAAATTGATATGACAGATCCCCGCGGCACAAAAATCATTGTTGGTTTACTCGATGCAGCTAAAAAGGGTGACGGTAACTTCTCGTTCTATTTCCAAAAACCCAATACTAATGAGCAAATTGAGAAAATCGGTTACTCCATGATGATCCCTGGCACAGATTGGATGCTAGGCACGGGCGCTTATATCGATGATATCGACGCTGTCGTTGAGGATTATCGTGCAACGGTCACAGAGCAAATGATCGATAAGTCCTATGCCATTCTGTTAATTGCACTGTTACTCGCTGCGATTACTGCCGTCGTTATTCTCGCCACCGCCCAGCGCATGGTGGCACCGATTAAAAATATGGCGGACAACTTAAACGATATCGCCAAAGGCGAAGGTGATTTAACTAAACGCCTCACAGTGAAAGGTGAAGATGAAATAGCGCAACTAGGTCAATCCTTTAACCTGTTTGTCGATAAGCTCCAAACCATCATAGGCGATGTGGCAAACGCGACCGCTAAAGTTAAAAGCGCGGCCAACGCGATTCACGATCAAACCAAAGTCATGTCGAGCCAGCTCATCAGCCATAACAATGAAACCGATCAAGTGGTTACCGCTATTACTGAAATGTCAGCCACCGCCAGCGAAGTAGCGCAAAATACCACGCAAGTGGCCGAAGCGACCCATGCCGCAACAGGCGATGTGGCCAATGCCCAGCGTTGCGTCGATGCTTCTTTAGAAGAAATATCCGCGCTCATGGCGCAAATCAACAATGCGGCTGGCAATATTCAATCCTTGAGCGAACAGTCGAAGAAAATCAATAACGTGCTATCTGTTATTGGCGGCATCGCCGAGCAAACTAACCTATTAGCATTAAATGCCGCCATCGAAGCCGCTCGCGCCGGAGAACAGGGCCGAGGCTTTGCCGTGGTGGCCGATGAAGTGCGCAACTTAGCGAGCCGAACTCAATCAAGCACGCTAGAAATCAATGAGATGCTATCCGAACTGCACAAGCTTGTGGCGCTGGCGGTGAAAACGATGGAAGAAAGTCAGCAAAGCTGCGTACGCTCGGTAGACTCTTCTCGCGCAATCTCCGAAAGCCTAGGCTCAGTGACATCGGCGGTCACGGCAATCAACGACATGAGCACCCAAATTGCAACGGCGGCTACGGAACAAAGCTCTGTGACCGAAGAAATCAACCGCAACGTGTTCGCCATCCAAGAGATTGTGAATGAGTTACTTCATTCCAGTGAAGATGCTGCCAGAGTCAGCCAAACCGTATCGCAAGAAGGGATTAACCTCGGAAAACTCGTCGGCCAGTTTAAGATTTAAACTTATTTTCAATGGGTTGCAAGTTAAATAAGACATAGCAACCCATTCATTTTCTGAAAATGTGGGATAAGGTCCCAGCCTTGCTGAGGCCGAGTGCTGTGGATTGTTGATTGTTGATTGTTGATTGTTGATTAAGAGTTGGAGGCACTGCTTTTAATTTCAAAAAGTAAAACTTAAATCCCGTTACCTACGTATATAACCCAAATACTCAACTCAGTAGAAGTGACCATGTTTTCAATCTTTAAGAAAAATCCCTTAAAAAAGTTAACTCAGCAATACAATGCCAAGCTTGAAGAAGCTATGCATGCACAGAGAAAAGGCGATATTCGATCCTACTCAATGCTGACCGCAGAAGCCGAGCAAATCGAAAATCAAATAAAAGTGTTAGAAAAAGCAACCCAGCAATAGAGGCGCATAGCGAGAACGCGAAGTAAGCAAACTACCAAGAGTCGGCTTGAAAACGTGCCAATCTGGCCTCTGTGATAGTGCATTGGGTCAGTTGCATCAACTCACCTAAAGTGATCGCGGGGTTGTCTGTGATAAGTCGAATCAACTTAGCGTCTAAGGGCTCTAGTTTATCCGCATGTTGCAGCAGGGCCGTCTCCAACTTTTTGATAAGATAACCAAACTGGCCATCTTTAGCCGTTAACTGCTTATCTGGTAACGACTCGGCTTGTAAATGCGCACTGCAGGATTGGATCTTAATCGCCCCACCCACCATGCACCAATTCCTCGAACGTCGCACACGCTTAAGCTCGCAATCATATTGGGTTGCAATCGCTTGAGCTTGTTTAACCGCCTCCCGTCCAATTCGATGAATAAGCGAGGGCAGCGAGATACTGATGTCGTCGTTCATAACTCTTGATTAATAACTCTGATTAATAGCTGTTGGATAATCGCTGTTGATCTATAGCCGCTCGTTTAGAACTGTTGATTTATCGCAGATTTTTATAGCTATAGGATAAAGCCTGCTCGACTTAACATTCAAGCGCCAGAAAATACCACGCGCGAAAGTGTAGCACTGTATCCTCGCAGGCGAATAAGGTTGACGAACAGATACCGCCATACTTATCCATGCTGCGCAATCAGTCACAGTTAAAGTCTTGAGCGTTGCGCTGGGATTGCCTACAATAGCGCACGCTTTTTCACTATAGACAATGACAGATCACGACCATGACCGACACAACATCATTACCCGCTTTACCGGATCGCCTTTCCGTTAACCCACGCAGCCCACACCATGTGGCAGAAATTTTCGAGCACGATATCGGTATTAAGCTCAACGGCAAAGAACGTTTTGATGTCGAAGAATATTGCATCAGTGAAGGTTGGGTAAAAGTGCCAAGTAAATCCTTGGACCGTCGCGGCCAACCACTTTTATTGACAGTAAAAGGCACAGTAGAAGCGTTTTATCGTTAAGACGTGTGCGTACCGATAATACCGGTATTGCTGTAGATGTAGTGGCCAACAAGATTTGGTCACTACACTCAACGCCTCATTACTTTGGGCATTACAGTGTAAGCAACTCACGGATGGATGCTTAACAAGTCACAGTGACAATACTCAAACAAGGATGTCATGATGAATTCGAATCAATTAATACTTATCGGGCTGGGTTTTGCACTTATCATTTTACTACCGCTACTCTTACGCATTTTCACCAATCTGCTTGTCCCATCTTCTGATAATACCTATCGCTACCGTAAACAAGACGCCCTATTTTCCAGTGCTGAACGCTCATTCCTCGGGATATTAGATCAAGCCGTGGGCGACCAATACCGAATACTCGGTAAAGTGCGCATCGCCGACGTTATCACTCCAGAAAAAGGCATGAACCGCAGACATTGGCAAATCGCCTTTAATAGAATTTCCGCCAAGCACTTCGATTACTTACTCTGCGATAAACACACACTTGAAGTTATCGCCGCCATCGAACTCGACGATAAAAGCCACAAGCAAACGCGCACTCAGCAACGCGACCTCCTCATCGAACAAGCCTGCGAAAGTGCTAAGCTGCCATTAATCCGCTTCGACGCCAAACGCAGCTATCAGTTAGAACTTATTCGCAGCACCATACACACCGCCTTACCCGCTAAAACTCACGTCGCTGAAGAATCATCACTCATACTGACGGCGAGCAAAACTTAAGCGCTACAAAGCGTGCTCAATCGCCTGTTGGTTAACTCTGGTCATTCACACTAAATTGCAGATATGTTCGAGCGCGATAGTGGTATTAAGCTCAGAGGGCAAAGCACGTTTTGATGTAAGAGAACTTTGCCTGAGTGAAGATAGGGGGAAGTGCCAAATTAATCTTTAGACCGTCGCTAACCATCGCCGCCAATCACATTACTCACGGTGCAACGCCCTACGACAGGCGATGGAAAAATACCAAACGAGCAGGTTAGTGACATCAGATAAAGCCAGTAACTAACAATTTACTCTGGCCCAATTTATACGTATTCTCATTTAAAAATGTTTTCAGCGTGCTAACGTACTCCGTCTGATTGGCATGATAATTTAATTTACGATGAGAGCATTATGATCAATCAGCTGCAGGAAAAATATCAACTGTCGTTATTGTTACTGCTGAGTTCTGTCGCCGTGATGGGTGTTTTCCCCTTTGTGGTGATACGTTATCTGAGTGGCAACTACATTGCGGCAATCATTGATATAACGCTGATCATAGGGATGATATCGTTCGTCGCTTATGCGCATTATTCCAAAAAAATCCGTTTGGTGAGCGCAATATTGGCGGTGTTTATTAATACCGGTGTTGTCGTCATCGTTGTCGCTAACGGAATAGGCAGTTTTTTGTGGATTTACCCCGTTTTTGCCAGCACTTTTATTTTAGTTAAACCGATTGAAGCCTTTTTAATTAACGTCGTTGCCAGCATTGCACTGGTGGCGCTGGCTAACATTTTTGACGTCATTTCACTATTCTCGTTTGTGATCACCATCTTGATGATGTCGATGAGCGCCTTTGTGTATGCTTTGCACGGCGTGAAACAGTTTCGCTTGCTCGAAACCCTCAATAGCGTTGACCCGCTCACTGGCGCATTTAATCGCCGAGCCATGGGCTCAGATATGGAGGCGGCCTTATCCAACGCAGAACGCAATGGCGTTAAACACTTGCTAGCCATTCTAGATTTGGACTACTTCAAGACAGTAAACGATAAGTTCGGCCATGCTGTTGGCGACCAAGTACTAAAGCGTTTTGTGGCGATTACGACATCGCACCTTGGTAAAAACGATCGACTTTATCGATTCGGTGGCGAAGAGTTTGTCCTTTTAATCCCCGAAATGAGTGAACAAGATGAGTTTATTCAAAATCTTAGAATGGCGATTAAAAAAGAGTTAACAACACCCGATGGCAAAGAAATCACAGTGTCATTTGGTGTCGCACCTTGGGTGCCAGGAACCACAACAGATACTTGGCTGCAGCGTGCGGATGAAGCGCTTTACCTCGCCAAACAAAGAGGCCGCGACTGCGCAGTCTTTAGCAAAGAATAGTATTTAGCCACGAGCAGTATTTCGTTATTGCTCGGAACAATGCCTACCAACAACCCGCTTTAATTTGAATAAGTGAGATTGAGCTCATTGATAGCAGAAATCAAAGCTCCCTTGTACTTTGTTACTCACGCTCCTCATCAGCCATAAACCCAATAACGACGCAGTAAACCTGTGGTTCAAGCAACTCAGCTGTTATCACTCAGTGTGAACCACTCATTTAATCCGGTAATCAATTTATAAGTTTCGGCTAAAAAACTCAGTCAACTTATTCCATGGGATAAGTGCGGTTCTATCATACAAATCAACGTGGCCTGCGCCTTTAACATAGTAAAGCTCCTTTGGCTCGCCCGCTAATCGATAGGCTTCTTCACTAAACTCCTTTGAATGGGCCTTATCGCCAGTAATAAACAACATTGGCCGTGGTGAGATGGTTTCAATATCGTTAAACGGGTAGAAGTTCATAAACTTTATATTGCTGGTCAGCGTTGGGTGAGTGGTTAACTGTGGTGACGAGCTTGCTGGCGTATATTCGCCCCGTGGCGTGCGATAAAAATCGTAAAACTCGCGCTGGATTGGATGAGTATCCTTATCTAACTGATGCACTGTCCCGCTGGTATATTCAATTTCACCGCCGCCGAACTCAAGGTCACGCTGTTTCGCGGCCGCTGCGATAAGCTTTTTACGTTGTTCAATAGTTTGTGAGTGGTTTAGGGCATGACGATTTACTGCGCCCATGTTGTACATGCTCACTGTCGCGATAGCTTTCATCCGCGGATCAATCTTGGCCGCACTAATCACAAAACTACCACTGCCACAGATACCCAGCACGCCGATGCGAGTACCATCTACCAAAGTTTGAGTGCCCAGATAATCGACCGCTGCACTAAAATCCTCGGCGTAAATATCGGGCGAAACCGCATTACGGGGTTGGCCTTCGCTTTCGCCCCAAAATGACAAGTCTAGCGATAAGGTAATAAACCCTTGTTCCGCCATTTTTGTGGCATATAAATTAGCACTTTGCTCTTTTACCGCGCCCATTGGATGACCGACGACTATCGCTGGATGAGTCATTTTTTTATCGAGGTTTTTGGGGATAAACAGATTGCCTACAACCTCCATATTATATTGATTTTTAAATGTCACTCGCTGCATAGCCACGCTATCGCTTTGGTAGAAATTATCGGCGCCATTAGACATATCCTGCGCGAATGCAGGCAGGCTTGCCGTTGATAACAGGCCTAGCATGATTATTGCCTTAGTGATTTTATTTAAATTTTTCATATACATTGTAGGTTTCCTATTCTGAATCATCGCTATTTTGAGCTTGCTCTATTCGTACTGTGATATCACTATCGCCCATGAGGGCATCAACACTTCCATCTATCTGACCAAGGCGGATGAGTCCGCGCGAATAACCAAAGTTGTGATAGAAAAAGGCCAGGTTTCCCCAAGGCGCAAAATACGCAATGTCGCCCACTTTGGGGGTATAACCTTCTGGCGCGTCTTTATGCGAAAGCTTTGCCGGTAAATCAGCAATTTTCTCGGTGCCGTTGTAATCCGCAAGCGTAAGGTCCAAAGGCAATAACGTCACAAAATCCCGAGCCGCCTGCGTGTTTTCAAGCGTTGCGGTTAATGTTGTGTCTGCGATGATGATGCGTATCTTTATCGCACTCTTTTTTGCAAGCGGCATAGTCATAGACTCATTGTATTGGCTCGCTGACGCAGAGGTCGCAGCGGATGCGACCTCGATACTGGCCATTAACAGCAATAAAACCATGGGCATCCGTAAAACCAAAATGCTTAAGCATCGAATACCCATAATCCACACTCAGGTTCAGCTAGCGCGTTAGCGTGGCGTTGTCGATAACAAACCGATACTTCACATCGCCCTTCAGCATGCGCTCATAGGCGGTGTTAATCTCGTCAGCGCGGATCAGTTCAATATCCGACACTATGTTGTGCTCAGCACAAAAATCGAGCATCTCTTGGGTTTCACGCATCCCGCCTATCATTGAACCCGCAAGGCTGCGGCGTTTCATGATCAGATTAAACGCATTGGGCGAAGGATGATTTGTTGCAGGTGCGCCAACTAAGGTCATAGTGCCGTCGCGTTTTAATAGGCTTAAAAAAGCGTCCAGATCATGGGGAGCCGCAACGGTATTTACAATCAAATCTAAACTCTGCAGATGCTTCGCCATTTCATCGGCATTTTTGGAAACAACCACTTCGTCGGCACCCAAGGCTTTGGCCGCATCACGTTTAGATTCTGAAGTGGTAAATGCCACAACATGAGCCCCCATGGCATGGGCGAGCTTAATCCCCATGTGGCCAAGGCCACCAATGCCGACAATACCGACTTTTTTACCCGGTCCCGCATGCCAATGGCGCAGCGGAGAATAGGTGGTGATACCCGCACACAGAAGTGGAGCCACTGCCGCTAATTGCGCTTGTGGATGACTGATACGCAGCACATAACGTTCATCAACCACGATTTGTTCCGCGTAGCCACCGAGCGTATGACCAGGCGTATCATGGGTTGGGCCGTTATAAGTACCCACCATGTGATCGCAGTAATTTTCTTGATCATCAATACACTCATGGCAGTGCTTACAGCTATCAACGATGCAACCCACGCCAACCAAGTCACCCACGTTGAATTTTGAGACATGTCCGCCCACGGCGGTCACTCGGCCAACAATCTCGTGACCGGGAACGCAGGGATATAAAGTGCCCGCCCATTCCGAACGGACCTGATGGAGATCTGAGTGGCACACGCCGCAGTAGTCAATGCTGATCTGCACATCATCCTCACCGGGTAGGCGTCGCGTAATAGTCATAGGTTCCAGCGGTAAATGGCTGGCATTTGCACCAAAAGCTTTAATCTTCATAGTAAAATTCCTTCATTATTGAGCGTGAAGCAGCGGTTCTGGCGTTGAACGTTGGGTCCAATACGCCAATAAAGCAGCCGCCGCTAACAAGGTTGCACTCAGCAAAAATGTGCTGTGGTAACCATTAAAATCAAATAGAACACCGCCTAAGGTTGAGCCCAGCCCGATAGCCAATTGGATAACCGCCACCATTAAGCCGCCACCGACCTCAGAATCTTCCGGCATAGTTCGCGCAAGCCAAGTCCACCATGCAACGGGCGCCGCAGTGGCAACGCCGCCCCACAATGCAAGCAGCGTCGTTACGGCAACACTGCTATCGCTAAACAGGATTAACGCTAAAGCAATTACCGCCATCACCAACGGAATAAAGATTAACGTGCGGTAGAGATTGTTTTTCAAAAACACACTGACTAGCAGCGTCCCCATAAAACCCGCGACGCCCATCACCAGCAAAATGAATGACAAGTTATTGCTCTCTACGTGGATAGCGGTTTCCAAAAACGGACGCACATAGGTAAACAACGCAAACTGCCCCATAAAGAACAACACAATCGCCAACATTCCCAATCGAACCAACGGCTTGTTTAATAGAGAAAACACATTCGCAGAGCCAGCAACGCGTTTTTCGGGTTTCATCGCAGGCAAACTAAACCACATCCACACAAACGCGATCAGTGCGACGGGCACTAAACCGAAAAAGGCGCCTCGCCAACCAAGATGCGCACCAAGGTAACTGCCCAGCGGCGCAGCAATCACCATAGCCAGCGCGTTGCCACCATTGAATATCGCCAAGGCTTTAGGGATCTTTTCCCTTGGCACCAGACGGATCGCCGACGCGCCAGACAAAGACCAAAATCCACCAATCACGACGCCAATCAAAGCTCGGCCCAGCATATAAACTGCGTAGTTGGGGGCATAAGCAATCACAATGCCCGATACCAACATTAACGAAATGAGCCCAAGTAGGAGTGACTTACGATCCGTATCTTTAGCAATTGACGCGATACTCAAACTGGTTAACACGGCAAAAAAACCCGAAATTGCAATGCCCTGCCCGACCAATCCTTCACTCACATTCAAATCCGCGGCAATCGGTGTCAGTAAACTAACAGGCATAAATTCCGAGGCGACCAAGGCAAACACGCATAACGACATCGCCAGCACGCCACTCCAATTTGCCGTTTGTTGTTGACTTGCTTGTTGAATCGCACAGCGTGGTTCTGACGTTTCGCATACCTGAGTGGTCATTACATACCTATCAATGGTTAAATTTAAATCTGATTGACTTTGTAGTCGCTATTGTTTCAAATGCACTGGAACCTTACTAGCTAATGAATGCTTATAGAGCTTATTAGCTCAGCTAATTAAAGTGGTGTAAAAAAACAGTATGATGAAACGGAATCTGAACGATCTTTTGTGCTTCGTCACCGTCGCTCGCGAAGGCAGTTTTACCCGAGCCGCCGCCTTGCTCGGCGTCACCCAATCGGCACTGAGCCAAGCGATCAGTGGTTTAGAAACCCGACTTGAAATCAGGCTGTTAACGCGCACCACTCGCAGCGTATCGGCGACAGAAGCAGGCGAACGCCTGTTAAATGCGATAGGTAATCGATTTGATGAAATTGAATCCGAGCTGGATGCATTAACGGCCATGCGTGACAAACCTGCCGGAACAGTGCGGATCACCTGCGGTGATTTCGTGCTGCGAACCTTACTCATCCCAAAACTGTCGCCATTACTCCACAATTATCCCGATATTAAAGTCGAATTCGATGTAAATTATGGCTTTAGGGACATAGTGGCGGATCGCTTCGATGCCGGCATCCGCCTAGGCGATACCATAGATAAAGACATGATCGCGATCCCTATCGGCCCCCATCAAACAATGGCAGCCGTGGCGACTCCCGCTTATTTTGCACAGCATCCCATTCCCAAACACCCACAGGATCTTATCGAGCATAATTGCATTAACATTCGCTTCCCGACCCACGGTGGTTTGTATGTATGGGAGTTTGAAAAAGACGGCAAGCAATTGAATGTGCATGTGGACGGCCAACTTATCTTTAATGCGTCGCACCATATCGTCGATGCAGCATTGCAAAGCAACGGTATCGCTTACCTGCCTGAAGCAGAGTTTGAACCCCATATCAAAGCAGGGCGTTTAGTCAAAGTCCTTGAAGACTGGAGCCTGTCTTTTGCTGGCTATTACTTGTATTACCCCAGTCGCCGCCAACCCTCCCCCGCTTTTACACTCGTCGCCGACGCACTGCGTTTACGCTAAGATTTACCCCTTCCACAAGCGGTCAATCACAACAGCAAGAACGGTCACTCATATGAAAGTGCTCAATTTTATTTAACTTTTGTGTATATCTGTGGGTTACGAGTAAGAGCAAAGAGAAGAGATAAAAAGCTCGAACGCAATAATTCAAAGACATTACTGACCAAACCATCCTATTCACTTTCAACATTAGTAATTAAGCACTGTCATTCCAGTGACTCGCAGCAAGTACGTCCTTGTATGCTCGAACGTGGCATCCCTGCCACGGACGGTCCCTTACATGACAGTGCCTAATCTTGCTTAACTTCTGTATATATCTGCGGGCTCGACTAAGAACAAATAGAAAAGCAAGGATTGGCGTCTGAAACGCGACTCTACAATGTCGACCAGCTAGAACTTTTTCTAGTGCTATTGAGCTACAAGTCATTATTTAAAATACGTATTGTGATAAACATCATTGATTAAACCGTATAGAGCAGGTTAAAGTGTGACCACTCAGGGAAATGCAGGGCAAACTCGGACTCAATCATCGAGCACGCCATTTAAGGAAGAAGAAGCAAATCAGCAATGTGCGCCCAAACTCTTAGCAGACAAGTCTGCCACCACTTTCCAAAACTATAAGTAAATTTTATTAGCGGGTTATGTCATCAATTTAACTATTGACTCGCATTACTTCAGGGACGTAAATGACCGATTTCAGCAACAGTATGTTATCCCTAGCGATAATACTCTCCAGCATGTTTGCCATAGTGGGTGTCATGTATGGCTTGCTGAAATATCGCGATGCAACCGTAAAACTACCCGTCGATCGTGAACAACTCGCCCGCATTCCCGCTTATGGTTTACAGCAACAAATACAAGATCTGCAAATGGACTTAATCGGAAGCATGCTGATGGGCGCGATGATAGTATCCCTACCGTTTGCCGTCAGCAGCCTTAAAGCCCACATCACAGTCGGTCAATTTCCGTGGATATCTGTCACAACGGGTTTAATGGGATTAGCTTATTGCGGCTTTAAAACATGGAAAAACTTTTCAAAGCTCACCAAATTACGTCTAGGCCACACAGCAGAAATTGCCACAGCCAATGAACTCATAGGCTTACAAGCACTCGGTTATCAAGTATTTCACGATGTCCAAGCCGACGGCTTTAACATCGACCATCTTGTGGTAGGCAAAAATGGCGTATTCGCCATTGAAACCAAAGGCCGCCATAAACGAAACAAAGACCTACTCCAAACCAATGGAAATGGCCCAGGCTCTGGTAAAAAAAGCTATCAAGTATTTTACAAAGACGGGCGCTTAAACTTCCCCTCGTGGACAGAAACCAAACCCATAGAACAAGCGCAGCGCCAAGCAAAGTGGGTCAGCCAATGGTTAACTAAGGCCACAGGAACACCAGTGACCTCAACACCAGTACTCGTATTCCCCGGCTGGTATGTCACGAGTCAATCAAAACCACCGTTCCCGATCGTCAATCACAAACAATTAGTCGGCACTATTCCAACCCTGCGAACCCAAACCCTCAGCCAACAGCAAGTCGACCAGATTATTTATCAAGTCGCACAAAGGTGTATGAGTAAAGGCGAGGTGGGGAAATGATTATGTTAATTGTAACGGAGTATTTAATACGACTATCTACTGATAAATTGATTATCTTATTACGTGTATAAAAAGGAAAAACTATAATAACATGGACATACAAGAATATTTCACTAAGTTAAACTCTGAATCTCAAGAAGTATTTAGTCGAACTATATTAGAAAAAGAAAAAATAGGGATGATGCATCATTTATCATCTTGTATTTATGAATTTTCAAATTATATACTTGACCCGCAAGAAAAAGGGATTTTAGAAACTGTTAGCGCGCAATTAGAGTCAGCAACTTTTAACTTAACACTTGGATTATATAGGCAAGCATTTTCATCGTTAAGACTAGCATTTGAAATGGGATTAGCCGCCATATACTTTTCAGCTAACAAAATGGAATTACATGAATGGCTTAATGGTTGCATTGATATAAAATGGTCAAAGTTAGTGAGTGAGGACAATGGTGTTTTATCAAAAAGATTCTCAAACGCATTTTTTAGTGAACTATCTGAACATGCAGAAGATTATCGAAAAAATGCGATTTCTGTATACAGAAAACTTTCAGAATATGTACATGGGAACAATGAAACATGGGTTAGTAGCGGTATAAAACTAGGTTATAAAAATGTTTTATTTGAGAAATACTTTGAATATTACAAATCAGTCACAGAGATAATACTATTCACCGCCACTTGTAGATATGCAGGATTGTTTGATGACTCTACAAAAGAGTCGTTACAATTTATACCTGAAGATTTTAATCATATACCTCAAATCAGACAAAAATTTGGTCGCACATAGGATAAGACATGAGTGAATTCTATCTAAGAACAGAAAGTATAAAACAATCAGATATATTAAGCCTATCCGTTGTCAATGCTGCTGACAGAGGCATTATTGATGCCTTGAAATCTAATGAGCCATGCCTTCTAGAAGGTTCCAGAGGCACTGGAAAATCATTTCTTATGCGAATAGCTGAGTTAGAAATAGAAGCAGAAAGCACCTCTTGCATAACCGTTTTTGTTCCATTCAATATGAGCTCTTTAATTAGTACTGACGATAACCTTCAGTTTTACCATTGGATGATGGCTAAAACACTTAAGTATCTTCTTAATAAATTGAGAAAAAAGGGCGTAGTAGTTTCTGGTCTTAGTGCAAATCTACTAAGTAATGATGGTAATAACTCTGACGATAGTGTCGAAAAAAGTTTGAAAGAAATTGTAGAGCTATTTGAAGATTCCTACAAAGGGCAGAAATCAATTGATATTTCAGTACTGCCTGATATTGAAGATGTCAAGGAGGCCATACAAACAATCTGCGAAGAAAACAATCTTAATAGAATTGTGTTCTTTTTCGATGAGGCTGCTCATGTATTTAGACCTGAACAACAACGTCAATTTTTTAATCTATTCAAAGATCTTAGATCTCCATATATAACATGTAATGCAGCAATATATCCAGGAGTAACACACTTTGGTGACTCTTTCGAGTTAATTCATGACTGTATATATAAAAAACTAGAAAGAAATATTTCCGACGTAGATTACCTACAATACTTCAAAGATATTGTATTAAAACAATCTGATGATAATTTAAAAAACGAAATTGACAAACAAAGAGAATTATTTAACACCTTAGCTCTATCTTCAGGTGGAAACCCAAGAATGTTACTAAGAACACTTCAGGAATTAACAAAAATAAATACAAGCAATGTTAATGCTGAGATAAAATCTTTTTATAGAAATCAAATATGGGCTGAACATACTGATTTAGGTGAAAAGTACAAAGGACACAGAGGTGTAATTGACTGGGGAAGAGATTTTCTTGAAAACTCGGTGATCCCTAGAGTTGAAGAGTACAATAAAATTAGAAAAGACAAGGGAATTAATGAATCTTCAATATACTTCTGGATTCATAAAGATTCTCCAGAAGCAGTAAAAGAAGCCTTAAGACTTCTAACATATACAGGAATTGTGAGAAAAATTGATAGTTCTGTAAGAGCAACACGAGCTGAACTAGGCACTAGATATGAGATAAAGTATGGATGCATGCTTTCTTTAGAAAGTTATCCTCACACTGAATCCTTAACATTTTATAAAAATCTAGCATTAAATAAATTCCCCGAGTTTGGGAAAAACCACAGTTCATTTTCTGGAAGTGAAAAACTACTTAATAGTAATGATGAATTGCAATATGAGGAGTCTTTAAGATCACTATTAAAAAAACCAATAGATGTATTAATTGCACTCACATCATGGCAAAAAGAAAAATTAAAAACAGCAGGAATTAATACTATTGAGGAACTACATAAAAACTCGGAAGAGAGTTTGATCGAAAATATCTATGGTGTTGGCCCAGCCAGAGCAAGAACCATGAAAAATGCAGCTACAGCTGAGCTTCTAGAATATATATCTGGATAGTAAGTTTATGCAATAATTATGTTTCACTTTAAATCAATACAACATTATAAATATATTTTTAAGTAACTTTAAATTTAAAATGAGAGAAGCCATAAATCACACCAGATACAGCATTGTTACACCAGTGACCTTCTAAAACATGGATGTTTTAGTAGAGCCTACATGGACGTATCCACGGCGTGTCACTGGTGTAACAGTGCGAAAGCCTGCGGCAGGCAATTAGGAAATACCGTTGCCAGAAGCCACGATAAAGCCCATTCGCAGCATACCATTCGACAGAAACAATTCTTCTGAAACCCATTTAGGTAAACACAACTAAGCCCCAAATTGCAGGCAACAAAAAAGCGAACCGCTAAGGGTTCGCTTTTCATCACACGTTAGAACTGAATAACGTACTATTCAGTACCTTACATAATCGCGTCGCAGCCGAAGCTAACTCCCAATAAGGGCTTGCAGTCGCAAGCCCAATGATCAACTGAATTCTAGTTGGAAACTCACTAGATCAGCAGTGTTACTGCCCATTTAATGAGCCAACTCATTGTTAGACGAAGTAACAAGATGAGTAAAAGGCTAGGCATGGGAACCATGGCTAGCCCTAGATAACAGACTCAGTCTTCCTTAGGTTATAGCTTGCGTTCTAGTTTATCCGCGAGATAGTCAGCTAATTCAGCAAGAGGGATGTAAGTAATGACGCCGTCTTTACGGCACTTAACTGAAACCCTATTTTCAGCCTCCTCCTTATCCCCAACAGTTAAGATGTAAGGCACTTTTTGCTTGTGAAAGCGTTTCATTTTGCGGGCAACTGAGTTTTGACTGATATCAACCAACACTCGCATGTCTCGTGCTAAACATAATGCGGCTAACTGGCGGACAAATTGGCTGTTTGACTCATTCACAGAGGCGATAGCAACAGGTACAGGATGTAACCAATCCGGCAGGTTACCCTGTGAGACTTCCAAGAGAATCCCCAGCCAACGCTCGATAGAGCCATACATAGCTTGATGCATAATCACTGGCCGTTCGAATTCACCTTGCTCATTTGTGTACTGAACATCGAACCTTTCAGGCAAATTAAAATCAAACTGGATAGTAAATAAATGGCCATCCATAATAAATCAACAACATAACCTACTTGTGGCTTGCCTACGTCGGCAATGGCTAAAATTGCTTAAACGAGAGCCATCAAACGTGGCAAGGAGTGCATCTGAGATAATAAATTGAGCTAATTCGTTCAAAAATGGCGTATTTCGGACGAGACAAGCCATCCCGTAGTGCTTGAAAGGTGTTCGGAGATGATGGTTTTAGAAGTGATATTAAGTCGCTATCAGTTGCAGTGAAAATGCTGACAGCTTGCCGCAAAGTGCCGTCGTCGTTTTTCTAAATGTTCACAGTAATCGGTCAGTTCTTGCAGCGTTCCCACTGGGCCATGAAATAACTTGCCAAACTCGGTAGTGAGCTTAAGCCAATTGTCTTTGTGGATATTTAATCTTGTCAGTAACTTAGCGCTATTTTCACTGATGCTTCCACGCTTATCACTGCGAATGATTCGACCTGTATCATCAACCAATTGAAGGTAATCAATTAAGGAAAACGCAATGCCATTGGGCTGGTTCTCACGCTCATTACCGATAAAAGGTATTAGATTTTTAGGTTGTTCACCTTTTAATGCGGCCCGAATGCGCAGCTGAATACTGGTATGGTCGGATTGTTCTGGCGTATCCGCTATTTGGGCTCTAATCGGATTCAAATCAACATAGGCCATACAGGTTAACACAGCGGCTTCATCGAGTAAGGCTTGGGATTTAAAGCGTCCTTCCCAAAAACGACCAGTACAGTTATCCTCTTGATTTGCTTGTCTTGCTATCGGTTCATTAAGGCAGCGCATAAACCATGAAATATCGCATAATCGGCTGCGGTAAATTGCGATTGAATGCATTAATCTGTTGACCTCGTGAGCTTCAACTAACTCACCTTTAGCGAATTTTTGTGTTAAGCCATCACCTTTAAACAGCTTATGCCATTGCTCAAGCACTTCACGGTCAGTCCAACGATTAGCACTGTCGATATCCACCCGCAGCACCACATGCAGATGATTGGACATCACAGCAAAGGCCGCCACATCAATGGCAAAAACGGCTTCAAGTTCAAACAGTAGTGACTCAACCCAACTACGGCGATGGTCATAGTTTTTCCCTAAATAGGCATCATCTCCACATAAAAATGCACGCCGAACAACACGGCTACAGCAATGGTAATAGGGAGTATCTTCAACACTAATCTGAGTTCTTCTAGGGCGCGGCATCACATGCTCTCCACATAAACACTTTATTGAGTCTAGTCGAGGCCCATAAAACTCGCGATTTCAGATGGGTGGCACGATTTACTGAATGAAGCCGCAGGGATGATAAGGACAGTAGAAGCAAATATCCATCAGGGCCAGAGGAATCCCTCAATAACAGGCCGAATATATGGGTGCAATGAACTCTTCTCAAAATTGATATCGAATGTCTTGCAAACCGGATGGGTCCATATATGTTTTAGTAGAGCCTACAAGGACGTATCTACGGCGAGTCACTGGTGTAACAGTGCGAAAGCCTGCGACAGGCAATTGGGAAATGCCTTTGCCAAAAGCCATGATAAAGCTATTTCGCAGCACTAAACTCAGCAGAAATAAAATTCAAATCATTAAAGGTGGACGGCACAATTTAGCCCTTCTAAAGTAGAATGTTATGATTGAGGTGATAAATACTGAGTCATGCTCTTTCTATTCTAAGAGGTAAAAGATTGTGAAAATGAGATATCAAGAAGGTGATATTTTTATTATTCCTACAGAGGGTAAATTTGCCATCTGTATCTTAGCGATCATGGAAGCCTATTACGACTTCCTCAAAGAAGCCAAGCTGTATGAAAACCATCAAAATAAGTCGGAACGGCAGAAAAAATAGCCAAAAAAAGCCCTCCAGGATTATATAGTGAGGGCGTTAAGTCGCTTTCATAGTTAGGCCTTAGATATTTTCAATATCTATATTTACCAACATGTGGTTTGTGCCACCATATTTTCATCCGAGCCAGTATAAGTTGTTCTGCATGTCATACCACCGAAAATTATACCCACACTTTTAGTATAATCATTATAGCTACCAGGGGATAAACTCCCACTAAATGAAACTGATCCGTCTGACGATCTGGTCGCCTTGGTAAAATCAACAACCAGGACGTATTTACCAGCATCAATACGAACCAATGCATGGGGCTTTCCTTCCGCGTTTTCAATCAGGATCATACTACTATCGTCTTTTGAACTATCATAATTTGAAAACAGACTATCAAACGCTGCAGAAAAATCTTTAAGACCACTACCAAAGTTTTTAAAGTCTTCACTAAAGCTACTGCCATTATTTTTACTTGTTACATCTGGTGTTTTTTTATTATTCCGCTTTGTTCTTTGCGTATTAAAAGCACTGTTAATACTCGCCAATTCAAAGCTACTTTTAAATTTAACTAATACAGCCTGGTTATCTATCGAATCTGATAAACAACTATGACATAAAATAGTAAAACCTGAATTTGACTGTACAAGCACTTTAGCCCCAGATAAAACCACCTGGGTTTTAAAGCTAATAACATCGCCTTCATCAGTTAACAAAGATGTTTCCAGTGTCTCATAGTTAAAGCCATAGCTATTACAAAACGACATTGAATTAGGTTCAACATCATCAATACAAACTCTAACCAGTTCTTCGAAACTTAAATTGTCGCCACCAAAAGCTGCCGCACTCTTGGGTATAAATATAGAAAAAACACTGAGAAAGCATAAAAACTTTAACATAACAAATTCCATTTGTTTAAAATGACAAAGCGATAAAATAGCACCCAAATGCAACCAAATGCAACCAAACGCAACCAAACGCAACCAAACGCAACCAAACGCAACCAAACGCAACCAAACGCAACCAAATGCAACCAAACGCAACCAAAGAAAAACAAATTTACTACATTTGATTGTAATTGCAATTAAGACCCGAGGTTACCTGTATATTCTTGATCCGGCACATGCCACCGTCACCATTGGCATACACATCAACTCGCTTTCCCGCTAAAGACATAGCAAGCGCTGTCGCATATATTCGGTTACGCTCTTCCGCTGTGCCTTCAAAATGAAACAATCCATAGGTACCACCCCTACAATTATCGGGAGAGACATTCCCTGTAAGACGAATCGCAGGATCTGTACCGCTGTCCAATAAGGAGGTGATTAAGCCTCCCTGCCACGTTGGCCCAGAATGGCTAACGTTACTAAACAGCACACATAAAAAAGACCAACAAACTCGAATTTCATGATTCAATCCTTGATTAATTGTTCAGGCGATCTGAATACTAACCAAAAAAAACGGGCCAGCCATTATAATAGAATAAATAGCCATCCATAATAAATCAACAACATAACCTACTTGTGGCTTGCCTACGTCGGCAATGGCTAAAATTGCTTAAACGAGAGCCATCAAACGTGGCAAGGAGTGCATCTGAGATAATAAATTGAGCTAATTCGTTCAAAAATGGCGTATTTCGGACGAGACAAGCCATCCCGTAGTGCTTGAAAGGTGTTCGGAGATGATGGTTTTAGAAGTGATATTAAGTCGCTATCAGTTGCAGTGAAAATGCTGACAGCTTGCCGCAAAGTGCCGTCGTCGTTTTTCTAAATGTTCACAGTAATCGGTCAGTTCTTGCAGCGTTCCCACTGGGCCATGAAATAACTTGCCAAACTCGGTAGTGAGCTTAAGCCAATTGTCTTTGTGGATATTTAATCTTGTCAGTAACTTAGCGCTATTTTCACTGATGCTTCCACGCTTATCACTGCGAATGATTCGACCTGTATCATCAACCAATTGAAGGTAATCAATTAAGGAAAACGCAATGCCATTGGGCTGGTTCTCACGCTCATTACCGATAAAAGGTATTAGATTTTTAGGTTGTTCACCTTTTAATGCGGCCCGAATGCGCAGCTGAATACTGGTATGGTCGGATTGTTCTGGCGTATCCGCTATTTGGGCTCTAATCGGATTCAAATCAACATAGGCCATACAGGTTAACACAGCGGCTTCATCGAGTAAGGCTTGGGATTTAAAGCGTCCTTCCCAAAAACGACCAGTACAGTTATCCTCTTGATTTGCTTGTCTTGCTATCGGTTCATTAAGGCAGCGCATAAACCATGAAATATCGCATAATCGGCTGCGGTAAATTGCGATTGAATGCATTAATCTGTTGACCTCGTGAGCTTCAACTAACTCACCTTTAGCGAATTTTTGTGTTAAGCCATCACCTTTAAACAGCTTATGCCATTGCTCAAGCACTTCACGGTCAGTCCAACGATTAGCACTGTCGATATCCACCCGCAGCACCACATGCAGATGATTGGACATCACAGCAAAGGCCGCCACATCAATGGCAAAAACGGCTTCAAGTTCAAACAGTAGTGACTCAACCCAACTACGGCGATGGTCATAGTTTTTCCCTAAATAGGCATCATCTCCACATAAAAATGCACGCCGAACAACACGGCTACAGCAATGGTAATAGGGAGTATCTTCAACACTAATCTGAGTTCTTCTAGGGCGCGGCATCACATGCTCTCCACATAAACACTTTATTGAGTCTAGTCGAGGCCCATAAAACTCGCGATTTCAGATGGGTGGCACGATTTACTCCTGAGGCGATAGCAACAGGTACAGGATGCAACCAATCCGGCAGGTTACCCTGTGATACTTCCAAGAGAATCCCCAACCAACGCTCGATAGAGCCATACATAGCTTGGTGCATAATCACTGGCCGTTCGAATTCACCTTGCTCATTTGCGTACTGAACATCGAATCTTTCAGGCAAATTGAAATCAAACTGAATTGTTCCACACTGCCAGCGCCTTCCCATAGAATCTGTCAGTGACACTTCAATTTTGGGACCATAGAAAGCCCCTTCGCCAGCTTGATACTCGGCATTAAAGCCCTCAATCTGGCAGGCTGAATCCAATAGCTTTTGTGCTCGGCACCATTGCTCATCGCTGCCTAATGCCTTCTCAGGTTTAGTCGATATTTTTACGTCTAAATTATGGTAGCCGTAATCACCATAAACCTGCTTTGCCCGTTGGAGAAAACCACATATCTCCGCTTCCGCCTGAGACCAACAGCAAAAAACATGGGCATCATCCTGAGTGAACTGGCGTGCGCGCAGGCAACCATTTAACGAACCGGAGGATTCATTACGGTGCACCAAGCCAAACTCAAATAGCCGCAGAGGCAAATCTCTATGGCTATGTACTCCGCGCTTAAACAGCAAAATATGGGCAGGACAAGACATGGGCTTTAAAACATATTCATCGATGTTTTCCTTTCCGCCACCGAAAAACATGTTCTCTGCAAACATGTCCATATGCCCAGACGTTTGCCATAACTCCTTCTTCATAAAAACAGGCGTGTTCACCTCCTCAAAACCATTGCGACGATATACGCGCCTCATGTGCTCTTGAATATCTCGGAATAATTCCCAGCCATTCGGGTGCCAAAAAATCATACCTGGCGCCTGTGGTTCAGAGTGAAACAGGTCAAGTTGTTCTGCAATTTCGCGATGTGTTTTCATCATTCTCTCCTGAGTAAAATCTGAGTTAAATCTGAGCGAAATACAAAACCAAGGTATAAAAAAACCCTCTGGCGATGTCGCTCAGAGGTTTTTTTTAAAGACGCAAAAAACTACCCCCCGAGAATTCTCGTGGTGGTAGTGGTGGTGTTAATTGCGCTTACGTATATTTTGTTCATGCGTCAGTAATAACAAATCATCCATATTGCGGCAAGCATTTTGTTTAGAAATTCCACAATATCGCGTTAGCTTCTAGTCACTTGCCTGTTGCCAATAAAACACAGGGCATCGCACATGAGTATTGACAAGTTGGTTCATGCATAAGAGTCAGAACAGGCATAACTCTTCACTCAATGGTTACACCAAAACAGGCATTGTTGCACTGAATGTCAGGACAGGCATTACTCTGTACTCAACCGTTACACCTAAACAGGCATTGTTGCACCAGTGGCTCTCTAAACAGAGAGCTATCTTGCCAAGCACCAACAGGCCAATTTTAGTGCTGATAGACTCAAGGGCGAGCTAAATTAAGCACTTGCATGTAAGTGACCGTTGGCGGCATGGCCGCTCATTCACATCCATATGATCGCGGCATTCGAATATCCATATGCAGCAGATGCCGCCGTCGAGCCCTCAGGGATGCTTCTTGTGAAATAAAGGGGGTGGCGTGTCACAGGAATGCCAGTCTTTAATCATTGGGACTAGGTCATAGAACTTTTAAAACATAAAAAAAGCGACCTTTCGGTCGCTTTTTAATGCTTCAAATTCACTGAAGCCAACTACACCATAATTGCGTTGCTGGCGAAGCTAAGGCAAGGAAGCCGATGCTTTTCGCCACGGAGTTGACTGGTGTCAATGAGTAGCGAAAAGTGTTGGCTGACGCCGAATTATCTAGGCCAAGTAGCCATTATTAATTATTCGTAGTCTGATAATGGTGCACAACTACACATTAGGTTACGGTCGCCGTACACATCATCGATACGATTCACGGTTGGCCAGAACTTGTTAGTGCGTACTGCTGCACTTGGGAACACGGCCACTTCGCGGCTGTATGGACGCGTATCAAACTCTGGGTCCATGATATCGGCCATAGTGTGCGGTGCGTTGTGCAGCGGGTTGTTGTCCACTGGCCATTCGCCCGATTCCACTTTGGCGATTTCAGCGCGGATTGACACCATAGCGTCGATGAAACGATCAAGTTCCACCTTAGACTCAGATTCCGTCGGCTCAATCATCAGAGTTCCCGCAACAGGGAAGCTCATGGTTGGCGCGTGGAAACCATAGTCATTCAAACGCTTAGCGATATCCATTTCGGTCACGCCTGAGGCTTCTTTCAGTGGGCGTAGGTCGATAATACATTCATGCGCGACGCGATCGTTACGGCCACGGAACAATACTGGGTAATGTTCAGACAGCTTCTTCATCACGTAGTTAGCGTTTAACAGCGCAGTTTGGGTCGACTTTTTCAGGCCTTGTGAACCTAACAGCTTAATGTACATCCAGCTGATAGGCAGAATGCCAGCGCTACCGTAAGGTGCAGCAGATACAGCACCATTGTGGTCACTTTCACGACCCGGTTTAACCACAACGTGGCCCGCAACGAATGGGGCTAAGTGCGATTTCACGCCGATTGGGCCCATACCTGGACCACCGCCGCCGTGTGGAATAGCGAAGGTTTTGTGTAGGTTAAGGTGTGATACGTCGGCACCGATAAAGCCAGGAGACGTTAAGCCAACCTGCGCGTTCATGTTGGCGCCGTCTAAGTACACTTGACCGCCGTGCTGATGCACTATGTCGCAGATTTCGCGGATAGATTCTTCATACACACCGTGGGTCGATGGGTAAGTGATCATGATGCAAGACAGGTTTTCAGCCACTTCGGCGGCTTTGGTCTTTAGATCTTCTAAATCGACGTTACCTTGCTTGTCACACGCCGTCACCACCACTTGCATACCGGCTAATTGCGCCGACGCAGGGTTAGTACCGTGGGCAGATTGCGGGATCAAACAGATGTTTCTGTGCGCATCGCCACGTGACTCATGGTATTTCTTGATGGCTAACAAGCCTGCGTATTCACCTTGAGCGCCTGAGTTAGGTTGGATACACACAGCGTCGTAGCCTGTGATGTTCACTAACCAAGTCGACAACTCTTCAATCAACTGGGTGTAGCCTTTAGCTTGGTCCAGTGGGCTGAATGGGTGCATGTTGGCAAATGCTGGCCAGCTCACAGGGAGCATTTCAACCGCTGCGTTTAACTTCATGGTGCATGAGCCCAGTGAAATCATCGAGTAGTTAAGTGCTAAGTCTTTGCTTTCGAGACGTTTGATATAACGCATCATCTCGGTTTCGCTTTGATAGCGATTGAACGTCGGGTGGCTTAAAATCGCATCTTGGCGCACGAGTGCAGCAGGAATCGATTGGCTACCTTGGCTCACGATTTGCGCGTCTAACGCGGCAACATCTAAACCATGGCCAGCACCTAAGATCACATCAAACAAGGCGTCGATATCTGTGCGCAATGTGGTTTCATCTAAACTCACGCCCACAGTGCCGTCGGCATCGAAACGTAGGTTCATTTCAGCGGCCAGTGCGCGTGCATTAACAGCTGCGACATCTAAGCCTTTGATGCTGATGGTATCAAACCAAGTACTGTTGACTAAGCTCACGCCCTTCGCTTGTAAACCAGCCGCTAAAATATCGGCGAAACGGTTAATGCGTGACGCGATAGTTTTCAGGCCATCTGGGCCGTGGAATACGGCGTAGAAAGACGCCATGTTCGCTAACAGAATTTGTGCAGTACAAATGTTTGAGTTGGCTTTTTCGCGGCGGATATGTTGTTCGCGAGTTTGCATCGCCATACGCAGTGCGCGGTTACCACGGGCGTCTTTTGACACACCAATGATACGGCCAGGCATAGAACGTTTGTGCTCGTCACGGGCAACGAAGAAAGCCGCGTGTGGACCACCAAAGCCCATTGGCACGCCAAAACGCTGTGCACTACCAAATACCACATCGGCGCCCATAGAGCCCGGTGACTTCAGTAATACCAAGGACATAATGTCGGCGGCCACAGTCACAATCACATTCTTCGCACGCAGGGTTGCGAATAATTCGGTGAAGTCAGTGATTTGACCGAAACGGTTAGTATATTGGAACAAAGCACCAAACAGCTCGTAGTTAACGGCTTCGCTTGCAGGGCCAACTACTACTTCAAAACCAAAACACTCAGCGCGGGTTTTCACTACGTCTAAGGTTTGCGGGAACACATCATCGGCAACGAAGAAGATATTGGCTTTTTTCGCTTTAGAAACACGCTTTGCCAGCGCCATCGCTTCGGCAGCAGCGGTTGCTTCATCTAGTAAAGAAGCAGAAGCCAAATCTAAACCCGTTAAGTCCATCGACACTTGTTGGAAGTTTAGAATGGCTTCTAAACGGCCTTGGGCGATTTCTGGCTGATATGGCGTGTAAGCCGTGTACCAACCTGGGTTTTCAAATACGTTACGCAGGATCACGTTTGGCACTTGAGTGCCGTAGTAACCCATACCTATGTAGCTCTTAAATACTTGGTTTTGGTCCGCTAAACCACGAATGTAGGCAATGCCTTCGGCTTCGCCGCAGGAATCACCAATGCTCAGGTCTTGGCTTAAACGGATCGACTCAGGCACGATTTGCGCGGTCAGATCTTCCAGTGACTCAGCACCAACAAAATTCAGCATCGCTTGCTGTTGGTTGCTATCTGGGCCGATATGACGACGTAAGAATAAATCGTGCTGTTCTAACTGAGTGAGGGTTTGCTTGGTCATGATAAACCTTGTTCCAGATTTGCCGAAATTCAGAACTGTAGGGTACTGATTAACGGACTGTTGTTATGTCAATCTTGCGCTAAAACAAACGAAGCCCCTCAGGGCTTCGTTAGCGTCGACGATTAATCTTCGTCGATTACAGCTTGGTAGCCTTCGGCATCCAGCAGGGCGTCGACTTCTGATTCGTCAGAAGGCATTACGCGGAAGAACCAGCCTTCGCCGTAAGCGCTGCTGTTAACGAGTTCTGGAGAATCTTCCAGCGCTTCGTTCACGGCAATCACTTCGCCAGAAATTGGGGCATAAATGTCAGACGCCGCTTTTACTGATTCAGCTACAGCACAGTCTTCACCCGCAGTTACAGTGTCGCCAACTTCTGGGAGTTCAACGAAAACCATGTCACCTAACAGCTCTTGGGCGTGTTCAGTGATACCTACTGTGTAGCTGCCGTCTTCTTCCTTGCGGATCCATTCGTGTGAAGAGGCGTATTTCAGTTCTGTCGGAATATTGCTCATTGTTCTTGTTCCTTGTTCCGTTTTTTTAAAATGCTTGTTTACCGTTGCGCACAAAGTTTGGCGCTACTACTCTAACAGCCACACGTTTTTTACGCATTTCGACTTCCGCCGTATCCCCAATCGAGTTAGGAACACGCGCCATCGCAATAGAATAGCCCAATGTTGGCGAGAAAGTACCGCTGGTAATCACGCCTTGGTGCTCAACACCGGCTGAGTCGGTGAAAAATACCGGCATATCATGGCGTAACACGCCCTTTTCTTCCATCACTAGACCAACAAGTTTGTCGGTTCCGGCATCGCGAAGTGTTTCGAGGGCTTTACGGCCGATAAAGTCACGGTCGCTCGGTTCCCATGCGATGGTCCAGCCCATGTTGGCGGCCAATGGGTTGATGGTTTCGTCCATATCTAAGCCGTAGAGATTCATACCGGCTTCGAGGCGCAGAGTGTCACGGGCACCGAGACCACAAGGTTTAACACCTTGATCTAACAATGCTTGCCACATAGCTTGGGCTTCATCTTCTGGGACGATAATTTCGTAGCCTGCTTCGCCTGTGTAACCCGTAGTCGCAATAAACAGAGAACCGGCTTGCTTACCGAAAAAAGGTTTCATGCCTTCGATGGCGGCGTTTTGCTCGGCACTGAACACGGCAGCGGCTTTCGCTTTAGCGTTTGGACCTTGAACGGCGATCATCGCCAGCTCAGGACGCTCAGTCACAGTGACATCAAAACCTTGGGATTGCTTGGCGATCCAAGCGAGATCTTTTTCGCGGGTCGCTGAGTTCACTACCACGCGGTAGTTAGTGTCAGTGAGGTAGTAAGTGATGAGGTCGTCGATGACGCCAGCATTTTCGTCTAACATGCCGCCGTATAAGGCTTTACCTGGAACTTTAAGCTTAGCCACATCGTTTGCCAGCAACTTACGCAGAAATGCACAAGCGTCGTTACCAATCACATCAACCACAGTCATGTGGGAAACGTCGAACATACCCGCGTCTTGACGCACGGCATTGTGTTCTTCGATTTGTGAACCATAGTTGAGAGGCATGTCCCAACCGTGGAAGTCGACCATCTTAGCGTTTGATTCTAAGTGCTTGTTAAACAGAATAGTTTTGTTAGCCATTGTTATCCCTTTTTTGCGGCCTTTTTCAGGTCTCTGCCTAGTGTAGGGTAATATCAATCCGGTTAAATATCTGGCTATTGCAGCGATTTGCCAATGTTTACCATTGGCCGCCCTTCGGGAGCAACTCACACATTCCACTTCTGCGTTGCATTGGCTTGAAAGGAATTGACCCTTTCTGCATCAATGCGTCTTGAATTGAAACGCCTGATTGGCTCTGAACTAATCAGATATTTATCGTGATTGTTATAAATACTAGGGTCTAAAATGCGGCGAAATTATACCTTGCGTCACAAATTTGTATACAGGAGATTTTTCTAATCCGAAGTCAGTGCCATTAGATTTTCTCATCTTTAACATGTAATTTTTTTACATGCGAAGACCAGATTTGCGCAGCTTGCAGTCAATATGCTGATATTAGCGGCAATTCTGATCACATTAGCGCAACCGAGGCTAACGACATAACTTAGGCAGCGCCGACTTATTGCCCATGGCCTGTTGTATGAACACTGTTTTCAGCCCAGCGACATTATCAACCAGATTTAAGCCCAGATCGCGGATCGCTTTTTTAAGCGGATTCGTCCCTTCGAATAAGCGTTTAAAGCCTTCCATCGCCGCGATCATCTCCATCGCATCGGCTTTACGCCAACGTTCCAGTGCGCGCAGCTGGGCATAATCGCCGATATCTTTACCCGCTTGCTGTAATTCGCTGATGACTTCGATAATGCTGGCCGCATCTAAAAAGCCAAGGTTCACCCCTTGGCCCGCCAGCGGATGGATAGTGTGGGCGGCGTCGCCTGCCAACACTAAACGGTGGCGGGCAAAATGGCGGGCGTAGCGCATCCGTAATGGAAAGGCTTGGCGCTCGCTTTCCAACTGGCAAATCCCCAAACGACCGTCAAAAGCCGAGGTTAAGTTGCGCTCGAATTGCACTTTGTCCATCGCTAATAATTCATTGGCACGCTCGGGCGGCACCGACCAGACGATGGAGCAGAGATTGTCTTCATACAAAGGTAAAAATGCTAACGGGCCGTCCTTTAAAAACACTTGGCGGGCGGTGGCAAGGTGCGGCATTTCGGTGCGGATCGTTGCGACAATTGCGTGGTGGCCGTAATCCCAAAATGTCAGCGGGATCTTGCATTGCTCGCGCACCCAAGAGTTGGCGCCATCGGCGGCGATCACCAAGGCAGCACTGACGTTGTCGCCATTGGCGAGGGTCAGCCAAGCTTCGCGCTCACCAAAGGCAATGCGTTCTAAGCGTTGGTTTTCGATATGGGTAATATTGTCAAACTCACCGACGCGTTTCGCCAGCGCAAAGCTAATAGCATCGTTTTCGATAATCGCGCCGAGACTGGTTTCGCTGATGCTGTTGGCGTCAAAGGCAATTTTGCCAAAACCGTCTTTATCCCACACCGCCATTTTTTGATAAGGCGTGGCGCGGGAAGTGTCTAAATAAGTCCATGCACCTAAGTTTTCTAACAAGCGCTGACTCGCCTTATTGATGGCGCTCACCCGTAAACGCGGCTCGCCGACAACGGCATCCGTGTGACCCGCATCGATAACGACAACATTAAGATTGGCCTGCGCCAATCCAATCGCGGTGGCGAGTCCCACCATGCCGCCACCCACAATGGCGATGTCATAGGCTTGTGAACTTAACATGGGTACATCCTTTTCGCGTTGCGATACCAGTAATGAAAAGCGGGTTATTTCCAGCCCATCGCCTTTTGAGCAACGGGAGTTTTAAGTGGCGGAAACCAAGATAATAAGCGCAAGCCTAAGTTACGACCCAGCGCCATCGGCCAGTATTGGTTTGAAAAGCCACGGACTAAAAATTCGATATTGCGGATAGTGCTATTTCTGTCGTGCTCGCGGGCATTGAGATAAGCATGGGTCACGGCGGCGGAGCCGATATCATCACCCTGCGCTAGCGCCTTTTTGAGCACCTCAAGTAAGCTCACCACATCCCGCAGCCCTAGGTTAAATCCTTGCCCCGCAATTGGATGCAGCGTCTGCGCCGCATTGCCGATAAACACACATCTGTGATGGATTGGCCTTGGCATATACGACAAATTAAGCGGATACGCATGACGCGCGCTGACATCGATAAACGTGCCTGCTCGATAACCAAAGGCCTGCTGCAGCGCCGCTAAAAATTCCGCTTTAGGCGCGGTTTGCATCTGTTTAGCCCGTGCATCATCGAGCGCCCACACCAGTGATAAGCGAGGTTGACCTTGGCTATCAGCCATAGGCAACAACGCTAAGGGACCCGTTTGGGTAAAACGCTCATAGGCCAAATGTTGATGCGGCTTGTCGGTTTGAATATTGGCAATAATCGCGGTTTGCTCGAAGGCCACTTGGGTCACGGGCAAAGCAAAACTGCTACGCACTTTGGATTGCAGTCCATCGGCGGCGACCACGAGTTTTGCTTGAAGGCGCTCGCCCGTGTCGAGCACTAAGGTATGGCCTTCAACGGCGGGTTCCACTTGCGCGAGTTTGGCGGGGCAAAACAGTTTTACCTCGCTCTTATTCAACTCGTTAAACAACACTTGGCCGACACGCTCAAGCTCAACAACTTGGCCTAAGGCATCTAAATGAAACTGAGCGGCATTGAGCTCTGTCATGCCAAAGTGGCCGCGATCCGATACATGGATATTTTCAATCGCCGTGCCCAAATGGGCGAGCTTTGGCCATAGACCTAAACGGGACAATTCGAAAATAGAACCATGAGCGATAGCGATGGAGCGAGCATCGAATCCGGGGTGTTGTTTATCGGGAAGGTGCGCCTCGATTAAGGCGATGGAAAGCGGCCTAGCTGCAGATAAAGAAAGACGCGCGAGAGCCAACGCGAGAGTCGCCCCCGCCATCGCACCGCCTACAATCGCGATGTCGACGTGTTGAACTGAAGTATCCATGTGATTTGTGGCCGTCATGGGGATCTCATTCAAGCTTTGGCATGGCACTGAGGCATGTAAACATAAAAGATGTAAACATCAGTGCTATGCACTCAAAAACACCAGTGCTATGGATTCAAAGGCAGGTTTGCCCGCCTTTGATATCAAATGAAGCCACTACTGCGTTAATTTATTAAGCATTAAACCTAAGCACTAAACCTAAGCGCTAAACTTAAGCACTAAACAATCGCGGTAAATTAATGCACCACCGCTGTATCGTCGGTCTCGCCAAGCGGGATCTCAGGACCAAACTCCGAGTAACACATAATGGCGGCAATGCGCACAAACTCGAGTAGTTCAGTGTAAGCAGCTTCAGATTCTTCATCGTCGGCAACATCAAATTCCACTTGGGCAATTTCTGCCAAATCTTTGATCACTTCACGCACTTCTGCCGAGGCTTGATTCAGTTTCGGCTGAATAATTGCCATGCCAGTCAAAAAGCTTTGGGTCCAAAGGGACAAGGCTTCAACACGTTGGCTGAGCGGCTCTTCTTCTTCGGGCAACAGCGGCATGAAACCAAATTCAAAATCCACTAAACGCGCGACAGAATCATTAAACAAATCACACACTAATTGGTGCAACTGCGCTGGCAAAGGTTGACCATCGTTCATCAAGTCAAATAAAGGCTTGATCCAAGTGTCGCCAGTTTGCGCTACACCACCGCAAATTAAACCGACTAAAGCACCGTGAACTTCTACCGGATGTTGGCCGATTTCAGCTGCATCTAAGGCGAGTTTTAAGCTGTCGATACGTAACGAAGGAGGGGTTGCCATGTCAGATCCCAATAAGATTTTTCCAGCAGCAATGCTAGCAGAGATAAAGACTTGAACCAATACTGAATCCCAATAATGGCGAAATCGGCCACACCCTGATAAAAAATTATCCAACTGCTCACACAAACAGCAAACAAAACCGCCAAAGACCAATCCATTTGCGGCTTACCTTGCACTTTTAATATCAGCCCTATATAGTCCGCCCTAAGAGGCTAACGAAAGGATCACCCGCGACATGAGTAACAGTGCTGTTGAAATTACCCTACTTGGGCGCACCTACTCTATCGCTTGCCCGAAAGGTCAAGAGGATGCCTTACGTACGGTAGCATTGGGAGTTGAACAACAACTCACAGCGTTAAAAACCCGAACCAATAGTCTAAGCCGCGAAGAAATTGCCATTATGGCGGCGCTGAATATTGGACACGAGTTGTTCCAAGAAAAGCAAAAAAATAAGCATTATATGCAACAGATGGACGACAGGATCAGCTTGCTGCAGTCGACCCTCGAAAATGCCTTAGTTGAGCGTTCAACTAAATAGATTTAAACTGTGCGCCTTGGTGATTTAACACCATTTGAGTTAAACCGACTGACGCACAGTGAATGGCTAAACTGGCTTATCTAAATAAACCAATGTTTTAGCGATTCAATACCGTTTTGCTCCCTGAGATGCATGCCAACTGGTAATGTCCCTGTGCCGATAATTTTTATCTCAGGGTGAATGCTTTACTGACATTGTGCATGCTCGGCTTGTACCGAGAAGCCTTAGGAGGTAATCATTTACCCGCCTTGAACCTACGGTTCAAGGGCTACACCGGTAGCGGCATTCTGGGGAGCATCTTAATTTATGTCTACATCCTCCAAACTTTCTCATTTCACCCCCCAAAGCGACACGTCGCACCTTGCCGTAGATGCTGCTGTTGGTGAAATGACTGATGTCGCCAGCCATGCGGCAAGTATCGCCATTCATACGCAAGAAAACCGCAATCAGTTACGCAAAAGCATTCGTACCGCACGCAAATCCCTTTCAGAAACCGAGCAAACCCAAGCAAGCTTAAGCGCCAGCCAACGCATGCTGGATAAACTGCAAGCCAACAAAGCGCAACATGTGGCGCTTTATCTCACCCACGATGGCGAACTCGCCACGCCGCCGCTGATCGCTGCGCTGTGGCAATTGGGTATTCACACCTATCTGCCAAGGTTGCATCCCTTCAATGCTGGGCAACTGTTATTCCTGCATTACAGTGCTGATACCCCGATGCAGGCGAATCAATTCGGCATCTTAGAACCTAAGTTAGATGTGCGCGCCATTATCCCAGTAACAGAGCTAGATGTGGTTATCACGCCCTTGGTGGCGTTTGATTTAATGGGGAATCGCATGGGCATGGGCCGCGGTTATTACGATAGGACGCTGGCAAACTGGCAGCTTAAAGGTAAACCTTTGCCTATGGGTTACGCCCACGACTGCCAGCAAGTGGTGAGTTTACCCTGCGAGCATTGGGATGTGCCTTTGCCATTCATCATCACCCCAAGTCGCGTACTGACGTTTTAAGCCATTAGCTGTTGCTCGAAAAATCAAATGACTATTTTAACTGGCGGCCGCCATCGACATTATGGCAACGACCCGTAACGTAGCGGCTATTAAGCAGGTAGTCCACGAGTTCGATAATCTCCGCATTCCCCGCCTCTTTCGGCAACAGCGCTTTGGCTAAGGTTTTTTGCTGATAGGCGGCGTCATCACCCGTATTAAATAGGATCATCGCCGGCGCAATCGAATTCACTTTCACCTCGGGCGCAAATTTGGCGGCAAAGGATAGCGTCATATTGTGCAGCGCGGCTTTACTGGCGGCATAGGCTATGTGCTTCTGACTGCCCTTCTCTGCCACGTAATCGGTAATATGAATCACATCACTGCCGCCGATTTCATCGCAAGCAGCGGCACGTAGCTGCGCCTCTAAGGCCAAGTTCAACTGATAGGGCACGCTCACATGCACTTGCATCATCCGCTGCAGCACTTGGCTCGGCGTAAAAGTGGTACTCTTTAAAGGCTCATTCTTTGTAAGAATAGTATCCGGCAGCCAGTCCGATGCATTGTGAATAATGGCACGAATTTGAGGCAGTTGAGTTAACTCATCGATTAAGGATTGCACTTGGGCATCGTCATAAAAATCGCAGGGATACAGAGTCGCGCCTAAAGCGTTCAGCTCATCAATGCTATCGTAATGGCGGCGATAAGTACCAATCACCTGCTGACCTTGGGCGATAAAGTGTTTGGCTAAGGCGTAACCTATGCGTTTACCCACGCCTGTGATTATGATGGGAGATGTCATACCTATCCTTTTGATTCGTCATTGCTCAGGTTTTACCTTGCTTACTTAAAAATCAGCAATCAAGTTAACCTGATGAATAACCAAGATGTTACTGTACTCGTTTGAATTTAACCTAACAAAAAGCCAAATGAGACACACATTAGATTTAAAATCAGCTGCGATCTAAAACCCTTTATTCTGCGTATAGGCTATAAGAAACCAAGCTTAAGTGCACAAGCCAAGAGCTTAGACCAAGTATTGTGATCAAGTCATCAGAGGTGGACCCGATGGAACTGCGGATTTTTTATGATGGTAACTGCCCATTATGTAGCGCCGAAATGCGTCAACTGAAAGCGCGCGATCCCAACAACTTGATTGCGCTTGAGGATTTAAATGCATCCGACTTTAGTGAACGTTTCAGCCATATCGATAGAGACTACGCCAATACTATTCTTCACGGTGAAACCGCAACGGGCGAAGTGTTACTCGGGTTAGATGTCACCTGTAAAGCGTGGGCACTGACAGGAACACGTGCTTGGATCCAACTGTTACGCCTGCCCGTGATTAAAACTGTCGCCGATTGGACTCACCTGCGCTTTGCAAAACACAGATACCGTATCTCCTATTTACTGACGGGCAAAGCCCGCTGCGACGATAACTGCCAAATTCCCACCAAGCGCCGCTGAATGAGCTTTAGAAAGTATAAAACCTAGACATAAAAAAACGGAGCTCAATGGCTCCGTTTTTTAATTCGTCATAATCTAAAAAGATTATCCGAAAGATTATTTAACGAAATCAACGCCTAGTTTGATATCGCCTTTCAGCGTATCTAACATAGAATCACGAGCGTTAGCTTCGAATGCACTCACTTCACCGTAAGGCAGTACTTTTTCAATACCGTTTTTGCCTAACAGCACAGGTTGTGCGAAGAACTCTGCGTGCTCGCTGCCGCCGTCAACATAGGCGCATTCAACGATGTTAGCTTCGCCTTGCAGACCACGAACCAAAGACAGACCGAAACGGCAAGCCGCTTGACCCATAGACAGAGTCGCGCTACCGCCACCGGCTTTAGCTTCAACCACTTCTGTACCCGCGTTTTGGATGCGAGTAGTCAGACTTGCCACTTCTTCGTCAGTGAAAGTCACGCCTTCAACTTGAGACAGTAATGGCAGAATGGTCACGCCGCTGTGGCCGCCGATCACATTGACTTTAACGTCAGCAACGTTCAGGCCTTTTAATTCAGCGATGAAGGTTTCAGAACGGATCACGTCTAATGTCGTGATACCGAACAGACGGTTCTTATCGTAAACACCCGCTTTCTTCATCACTTCTGCAGCGATAGCGACAGTAGTGTTGACTGGGTTAGTGATAATGCCAACCAAAGCCGTAGGGCAAGTTGCCGCTACTTTTTCGATCAGGTTGCGAACGATACCGGCATTGATATTGAACAGATCTGAACGATCCATACCAGGCTTACGCGCAACACCAGCAGAAATTAGAACAACGTCAGCACCCACTAGGGCAGGCGTTGGATCTTCACCAGCAAAACCTTTGATTTCAACAGCAGTAGGGATGTGGCTCAAGTCAACCGCAACACCCGGAGTAACCGGTGCGATATCATATAGAGACAAATGTGAACCCGCAGGCAGTTGAGTTTTTAACAGTAGGGCAAGAGCCTGGCCGATACCACCAGCAGCACCAAGTACAGCAACTTTCATAGTTATCTCCGTTATTTCTCGGATATGTGTGACATGGATCTAATTTACGTTGGCGTCACATTACTGGAATGTCACAACAATTTCAATTATCCCTTAGTCGTGGGACAAAAGAATTCCGGAATAACTTAGAAGCAATGTAGAACAATTACTCAAATTGGTATTTTTAAGCCCCCAGCAAACGCTTAACCACAGGGAGTTAGTGAATTTTTATTCAACCAATCTGGTTATTTGTTGACAATTTTTCTAAAAATATTCAAAATGGGCCTGTTTTTTTGAATAACGAATAATAATATTATGCAAACGACCAAGAATCAGGATGACCTTGTTAGAATTTTTAAGTCGATTTTAAAAGAAGAGCGCTTTGGCTCTCAAAGTGAAATCGTCACCGCCTTGCAAGCTGAAGGCTTTGGTAATATTAACCAATCAAAAGTATCACGCATGCTCAGCAAGTTCGGCGCAGTGCGGACTCGCAACGCTAAGCAAGAGATGGTGTATTGCTTACCGGCCGAATTAGGCGTACCCACCGCGGGGAGCCCGTTGAAGAATTTGGTACTCGATGTCGATCATAACCAAGCGATGATCGTCGTGCGAACTAGCCCAGGTGCCGCGCAGCTGATTGCCCGTTTATTGGATTCTATCGGTAAACCAGAAGGCATTTTGGGCACGATTGCCGGTGATGACACTATCTTTATTTGTCCATCGAGCATCCAAGATATCGCCGATACCTTAGAAACCATCAAATCTTTATTCAATTACGCAGAATAAAAAAACAGGTCAGCTTGCTGACCTGTTCTATTTCATCTGTACGCATTTCTGTCCAATCTTGCGCTGATTATTTGGCCATTGTCCCGATTACGTTACACATTTAAGCCAATCTCGCGCGCACCGATGTTTATACGCTAAGGTCAGTAAGCCACACTGATGCGCTGATTTGCGTGAGTGCCCTGTTCGGCTTCGTCTAACATGGCTTTAGCGTAATCCGCAACAGAAATGCGGCTGCGACCATTAGCATCGGTAAAGAAGCTGTCGCCACCAAGGCGATATGGGCCTTCACTCTCGCCAGGATAAATCTCAGCGGCTGGGCTCACAAAGGTCCAATTAATTGCAGTTTGCGCCGCACGGAATACCTGCAAAGCTTCACCCTGAGCTAACGCCTCATCTTTATATGCTGCGGGGAAATCTGGGCTAGAAACCAGAGTCACACCCGGTGCCACTTCTAAGCTCCCTGCGCCACCAACCCACAATAAACGTGGCACCTTAGCGTTAGGCAGCACATCCAGTAAATGCTGAACCGTACTCGCCACTAGGCCATGATTTTGTTGTGCGCGGCCACCAACAGAGGCAATAACAACATCTACGCCAGCAAAGGTTTGCGCAACTAATGGCTGCTCTAAATCCACAGCATGCACAGCCACGTCAGTAGCAGATAACTTGCTCGGATCACGCACTAGCGCTGTTACTTGGTGCCCACGGCTCAATGCTTCTTTTAAAATTGCACCACCAATCCAACCTGTTGCACCTAAAATTGCGATTTTCATTTCGTTAACTCTCTCTGATGATTTACATTGAAGCCAGTTTACTTGCAGTGTTTCCCGTGATAAACATCAATAAATGAGCATGATTGTTTCAGTTTGAGGTACTAATATGGATAAAATTGCCGCAATACGCAGTTTCGTCGAAGTGGCAAACTGCGGCAGCTTTACCAAAGCTGCCGAGCATTTAGACCTCAGCCGCCTGCAGGTGTCCCGCCATATTCAAGAAGTAGAGCAGTGGTTGAGTTTACGCTTACTACACCGTACCACCCGCAGCGTCAGCCTGACTTTGCAAGGCGAAGAAGCGCTGCAATTTTGCCAGCGGATCTTAAGTGAAGTCGCCGCCATGGAAAGCCGCGCCCACAGCCATAACAGTGAACTGGTGGGCAGTATTCGCATCGCCACACCGATTGGCCTTGGACAGCACAGCCTGTTTGATGTCGTCGACCGCTTTATTAAAATTCACCCTAAGGTCAGCATTCAGCTGGTGATGTCAGACAGTTTTGCCCAATTGGTGGATGAGCGAGTCGATGTGGCACTGCGCTATACCGAGCAGCCCGATGATAATTTGATTGCCCGCCGTTTAATGACCATAGATGCCGTGATCTGTGCTGCGCCGAGCTACCTTGATAGCAACACACCACTTGTCGAGCCCATCGATCTACTGGCTCACAACTGCCTGATACACTCGGCGCAACAAAATTGGCCTTTCCTGAAAGAGCTGCAAGCCGAGCATGTAAAAGTCACAGGTAATCTTAAAGCTAACGACATGGGCGTATTGGTGAGTGCGGCGCTGCGGGGACATGGCATAGTGCGTTTGCCCTGCGACTTAGCCAATCAATACCTTGCCAGCGGCCAGCTCAAAGAAGTGTTACCCGACTTTACGACGCCAGGCCAAACCTTATGGGCTGTGTACTTGTCCCGCAGTTATCAGCAAAATCTGGTGCGCGCCTTTATCGATTTCACTGCCCAGCAATGGCAACTCGATATCAAAAAATGGCTCCCAGCGCATTAGCATAAAAAACGCACTTAGGCGTTAGCGTAAGTGCGTTTAATTGATGCTGAATCTGCGCAGATCTCGAAAGCTTATTCGTCGAATTGCAGCATAAAATCCAATGCGGGGGCAAAGAAGGATGAGCCTGTCATCGCCTTAGTAAAATGCATCAAGTGATCATGGTTACCTTCGCCATCACCAAACATCATGCTATGCAGCATCTTTTCAAAATGCTCCGGCGTACGGCAGTTAGAGATAAACATCAATCCCTGCTCCTTCAGCGAACCATAGGGCATACTCTGGCGCAGGATTTCCATCGACTGACCGTTCGCATCTTTAAGATTCACCCGCTTGATATGGCTGGTCAGTGGCTTATCCTCTGACTCATACTCGATATTATCTTGCTTAGTACGGCCGATAATATCTTCTTGTTTTTTAACCGGTAATCTATGCCACTTACTCAAGTTATGGGCATACTTTTGCACGTGAATATAGCTGCCGCCTCTAAACTCAGGATCTTCATCACCAACGAGAGCGACTTCCTGACGGTGCCGCCCCTTAGGGTTTTCAGTGCCATCGACAAAGCCGGTTAAATCGCGGCTATCCATAAATCTAAAGCCACGTTCTTCATCGACTAGTTCCACTAAGTCTTCAAACATTTGGCTGATTTCATTAGCGACTAAATGCAGAATATCGTAACGGTCGCAGCGGATATGCACGAACAAATCATATTCAATTGCCGGCGCTTCGCGGCTGCCGACTTGCATAGCAGGAAAAGGCTTGAGCATTTCAGGGCGAGCATTGGGGTAGAGGCTATCCCAATAATTGGCGCCAATCCCCACAAAACCATTGAATGCACTGTCAGAGTATTGATCTGTCAGCTCATAAATATACTGCGCAACGTTGGCAAGACAGGGACGTAATTGCGACTCGACATTGTCATTGGCATTAAACATCAAATAGACACTGTGTAAGTTCCCCTCTGCACACACACCCAACTGTTCACGCGGCATATTTTGTATATCCATTTGGTTATCACCCTTTTTCTAAATTCATTTTCGGCAATATTATCCGCAACTTTACCTGAAAATGACATTAACTAACGCACAGTTTGTTCTGGTTTATCATGATAATGCTCATTACGCAGCGTTATCGCGCCCAAGATCCCTAAATGTAAAAATTGACGAGACTGTAAAAGTCTCGTCAATCAGTTTAATCGAATAAATGAAGCAAAGCTTACTCTGCCTCAAGCTTACCTTAGCGTGGCGCTGAAGTTAATAACCCGCGGCATGACCATCTTTACGGCTCTCAGAAGCCGCACGATACACGCCCGTTTCAGCATTAAATCCAATAGCTTGATAGCCGCCAAAATCGCCAAGGCCGTCACGCAGCACATGCCCTTTCTTGATAAGCTCACGGCGCGTTTCCACAGGGAAGCCCGATTCCAGACTGACGTAGCCGCCATCATTCATCACTTCGCCGGTGGGCTCGGTTGAACCCATATGCAAAATTCTGGGGGCATCGCCCGCTTCTTGCAAGTTCATTTTAAAATCAATCAGGTTCATTACAATCTGTGCGTGCATTTGTGGTTGAGTCGCGCCGCCCATCACCCCAAAGCTGAGCCAAGGTTTACCGTCTTTGGTCACAAAAGCGGGAATGATAGTATGGAAAGGACGCTTGCCCGGTGCGTAGGTATTAAAACGCCCCTCAGTTAAATCAAACATTTGCCCACGGTCTTGCAACACAAAACCGAGATCAGGCGGCGTCATGCCCGAGCCCATACCACGGTAGTTACTTTGAATGAGTGACACCATGTTGCCGTCTTTGTCGGCGGTGGTCAGGTACACAGTATCGCCATGTTGCAACGCAGGATTACCCGCATCGACACTCTTGGCCGCTTTATTGGGATCGATTAACTTAGCGCGATCATAATTGTATTGCTGCGAAATCAACTCGTTAACCGGCACTTTATTAAAGGCCATGTCGGCATAAAACTTAGCCCTGTCGGCAAAGGCGAGTTTTTTCGCTTCGACAAATAAATGCACATATTCAGGGCTATTAAAGCCCATGGCGGCAATATTAAAGGGCTCCATGGTTTTTAGGATTTGCAGCGCCGCAATACCTTGACCATTGGGCGGCAGTTCCCATACATCGTAACCACGGTAGTTCACCGAAACCGGCTCTATCCAGTCGCTAGTATGGCTGGCTAAGTCATCATAACTTAAATAACCACCTTGGGATTTCATGTACTTATCGATACTTTTGGCGATATCGCCTTTATAGAAAGCATCGCGGCCGCCCTTGGCAATTTTCTCATAGGTATTAGCAAGCGCTGGGTTTTTAAAGATTTCGCCCACCGCTGGCATCTTGCCATTAGGCATATAAGTTTCTTTAAAACCGGGGAATTTTGCGAGTTTTTTACCACTCCCCTCAAGGTAATAGGCGATGAGTTCGGACACAGGGAAACCATCACGGGCGTAATGGATTGCGGGCGCAAGATTATCGGCCATCGCTAATTTGCCGAACTTATTATGCAGTTCATACCAGCCATCCACAGCGCCGGGCACAGAAACAGGCAAGGGTCCAAGCGGCGGTAAATAGTCTAAGCCGAGGGACTTAAGCTTTTCTAAACTTAAGGATTTTGGACTGCGGCCCGAAGCGTTAAGACCATAGAGGCGTTTATCTTTCGCGCTCCAGACGATGGCAAATAAGTCACCACCAACACCCGAACCCGTTGGTTCGACTAACCCTAGCATGGCATTCGCTGCAATCGCCGCATCGACCGCACTACCGCCCTGCTTGAGTATATCAATAGCGACTTGTGTGGCGAGTGGTTGACTGGTCGCCGCCATTCCATGGGTGGCATACACTTCTGAGCGCGTCGCAAAGGCTTTACCCGTGATCCTATCCATGGCCATCACTCCTGAAGACGATATTGCCGTCGCCACTGTCACTAAGGTACAAATTGATTTTATTGTTTTTATCATAATTCCTCCCACTCTGGAGAAATTAAGGTAACAAGGATGGTCGAAAATATCACCAACCAATACCACATAGGCCTAAGTTAAACGTAAGCAAAAATATCGTACTTTCGTTGGTGATAGCTTATCGCCGTGGCATTAATACCTGACCGCTTAGATTTGCTCTGCACAATATCAATATGTCTAAGATTCAAATAGTACCAGCGAGTGCGGCTCTGTCGTGACCCCGACTTTTTGGCCGATAGTGAGCTGCATCATTTGGCTTCGCACTTCGACATAATAAGCGTGAGAAGCGGCTTCAATTTTGACCCAGTAATGACAAAAAGCGCCTAAGAAACGCCGCTCTGTGATCGTGCCCACACCTTGCTCATCGGCGCTGAGCGTCAATTGCTGCGGGCGCAAGAATACCGTACCGCTGAACTCGCTCGGCAACCCTAATGGCGTAAGGCTGGTTAAATGACCGATAGGAGTGGCAACTCTGTGTCCATCGAGCACTGCGGCGGGTAAGTAATTACCGCTACCTAAAAAGTCCGCCACATAACGGCTGTTTGGCGCGGCATACAAGGCTTCGGCGCTGCCATACTGCACTATAATGCCTTGATTAAAAATCGCCAAAGTATCAGCAAATACAAAGGCTTCATCCTTACTGTGGGTGACAAACACCGCGCTAACATTACGCTGTTTTAAAATGCTGCGAATTTCCGCCATCATCTCGTAGCGCACTTGGGCATCGATATTAGAAAAAGGCTCATCGAGCAGTAATAACTGCGGCTCATAGGCAAGTGCCCGCGCAATCGAGACGCGCTGCTGCTGACCGCCAGATAACTCATGGGGATAACGCTGAGCTAAGCCTTCCAGTTTGACTAAGGTTAGCATGTCATCCAACCGTGCCTGACGCTCGGCGGCCGACAATTTAGCCACGCCAAAAAGGATATTCTCCGCCACAGTTAAATGGGGGAAAAGCGCATAGTCTTGGAAAATCATGCCGATACCGCGCTGCTCGCTAGGCACAAACTGGCTGTCGCCACTCACAACGCGGCCATTGATCTGGATTTCACCTTGGCTAATTGCCTGTAAGCCCGCAACCGCCCGCAACAGTGTGGTCTTGCCGCAACCGCTAGGACCTAACAACGCAAGGATTTCCCCTTGGTCGAGGGCCAAGCTCAAGCCTTTGAGTACTTGCTGGCCCTGATAATCGCTATGAACTTGCATAAGTTTGAGCGTGTTTGCCATCAGCTGTGTTGCTCCAATGAACGGTTTAAATAAATCAGCGGCACTAAGCCCACCAGTACAATGACAATCGCGGCTAAGGCGCCGTGCTCGAGTTTTTCATCGGACACAAACTGGAAAACATAGGTTGCGAGGTTTTCAAAGCCGATAGGTCGCAGTAATAATGCCGCAGGCAGTTCCTTCATGCTTTCGATAAACACCAATAACGCGCCCGCAAACAATCCCTTACCAAGTAGAGGTAAATGCACTCTTTGCAGTAACTGCCGTGGACTTTGGCTCATAGTCAGGCTCACCATGTCCAGCGATGGCGAAATGCGTTTATAGCTGCTTTCAACGCTGCCGATAGCAATTGCCACAAAACGTACGCAAAAGGCAAAAATCAACGCTACTACGCTGCCCGTCAGGATAAGTCCTGGGCCGTCTAAACCAAGCAGATCCGCCAGATCATTAATCGCAAAATCGAGCATAGTGAGCGGCACTAATACGCCGATAGCGAGCACAGTGCCGGGCAAGGCATAACCCGTCGAGGCTAAACGTGAGGGCAAGGCATCACTGGGTCTTGGGCTTATCCGGCGTACAAACATGAGCAGCAAAGCGATTAAGCAACAAATTAAGCTAGTGATCAGCGCAAGGCTGAGACTGTTAAGGCTTAACTGCCAAAAGCTCTCATCCCAGCTTTGTTCAAAATAACCAATGGCATAGGACAATAGAATCCCAAAGGGCAACAAAAAGGCTAATAGCAGCAGAGTGGCACAAAAGCTCAGTGCAACTGCGGTTTGCGCTGCCGAGAGTCGATACAAATCACTGGCTTGGATGCGCGATTGCTTTTGGAATAACTGCTGTTTACGGCGAGCGAAACGCTCAAATCCAATCAAGCTAAACACCACCAGCAAGATAATAGCCGACAACTTAGCGGCGGCGGTCAGATTGCCATAACCCAACCAAGTGTCATACACGGCCGTGGTTAAGGTTGGTACGGCAAAATAGTTAACCGTCGCAAAATCGGCGGCCGTTTCCATAGCCACCAAAGCCACGCCAACCGCGAGTGCTGGCCTTGCCATAGGCAATGAAAGCCGCCAAAAACTCTGCCAGGGTGAACAGCCCATAATGCGTGAAGCATGGGCCAAACTTAAGGATTGCTCCATAAACGCGGTGCGCGCCAAGAGATAAATATAGGGAAATAACACCAGCGACAACATGCACGCTGCGCCGCCTAAGGTGCGAATGTCGGGGAAGAAATAATCCTGCGGTGAGCTCCAGCCAAATATCGATCTCAAGCTGCGCTGCACTGGCCCCGCATAATCGAGCAAATCGGTATAAACGTAGGCAACAATATATCCCGGCATAGCGAGGGGAAGTAATAGCGCCCATTGCAAATAACGCCTGCCGACAAATTCACAGCGGGCCATCAACCAAGCACAGGGTAACGCGAGTAATAACGCGCCCAAACTCACCCAAAAGATCAACAATAAACTGTTGATGATATAAGTCGGCAGAACCGTTGCTATCAAGTGGCCAAACACGGCTTCGTCAGGCTGCAAAGCTTGCAATATCAGTGCAACCAGTGGCAACACCAGTATGGTGGCGAGCGCATAACCAGCAAGCGACCAGCTTCTGGCTAATCCTAAAATCATGTCAATCCTTAAAAAGTCACAGCGCCAATCAATGGCGCTGATAACCTAATCTGCAATTTTTCACTCTCACTTAAAGCAAAATGCTAGAGATCAAACTGCACTTCATCTAATAACTTAACCGCCGCTTGGTGATATTCGGCCAGTTTAAAAATAGGCAATTGATCCGACTTAAACTCGCCCCATGAAGCCACTAAAGGCGAAGGTGCTACATCGGCTTTCACTGGATATTCCATATTCACATCAGCATAAGCCTTTTGAGCCACATCGGCAGATAAGAATTCCATCAATTTGATCGCATTGGCTTTATTCGGTGCATGACGAGCTAGTACCATACCAGACACGTTCACATGGGCACCGCGATCGGCTTGGTTCGGGAAGTTAATCGTCACCGCTTCAGCCCAGCTTTTTTGCTCTGGGTCTTGCATCATGTTGCCGTAATAATAGCTGTTGCCGATGGCGATATCACATAAGCCTTCTTTTACCGCTTTCACTTGGGCTCTGTCATTACCCTGTGGCTTGCGCGCTAAGTTACTCTTCACGCCTGCCAACCAAGTTTTCGCCTCAGCTTCACCGTGGTGGGCAATCATAGATGCCACTAACGCTATGTTGTATGGATGCTTACCGCTGCGTGTACAGATTTTGCCTTTGTATTTAGGATCGGCGAGTTCTTCATAGGTAATTTGCTGCGGCCCTAAACGGTCTTTCGCCGTGTAGAGATTTCGCACTCGCATGGTCAGGGCGTACCACTGGCCGTCAGGATCGCGATACTGGGCAGGTATATTGCTTTCGAGTTGGGCATTTTTAACCGGTGAAGTCAGATCTTTATCGACTAATTCAACTAGACGTGAGAAATCAGAGGTCAGCACCAGATCTGCAGGGGATAAACGACCTTCACGGGCGAGACGCTCGGCAATGCCGTCCTTTGCAAAGACCAAATTCACACCTATGCCGGTTTCTTCGGTGAAACGCGTCAGGATAGGCTCCACCAAGAAGGCTTGGCGATAAGAATAAACTGTTAATTTATCATCAGCATTCGCCGAATGCCCAACCGACATTAACCCAACTACTGCTGCGCAAGTTACCCATTTCATTACCGATTTCTCCCCAAAGTGATGACGTGTTCAGCGAGTGTGAACATGGCTGCATTAATGATAATGCTTATCAGTTGCGCAAGAGTAATAGATAGATAAGTGGAGGGCAATAGTCTATTTAACTTTTTGTTTTTAATGAGTTTAAACTAAAAACTGGTTATTATCTCAAATCAAACTAAACTGAACCTTAATTTGCTTAAAATGCTTTGAGGAGGTGTTATGTTAACTGTTTTGCTGCTAGGCGTAGTCGCAGTGGCGCTATTTGGCTTATTTAAACTCAATACTGGCCACAAACGGCATAAACGCTATGCTAAAGCTGTTATTCCATACACTGACGGGACTAAGCTGCATCATCATTTTCACAGTGTAAGCATAGTGAATGACGGCAGTTGCTGTAAGCAAGTTGAAACATTCTCTGGAAAACGTTTTCTATCAAAGGATGCGCCGGAAATTCCGATGGAAAAATGCACTATGACCCACTGCCAATGCCGCTATCAACACCATGAAGATAGGCGTCAAATAGGGAATGATCGCAGAGTCGAATATGGGGTCACTCGGGATTTATTCGGCGCTTTTGGAGAACAAAACCGCCGTGATAGACCAAAGGGAAGACGCGCAACCGACGGCTGAGCATCTTCATCCAATTACTGGGGACGTGTTTGAATAAATGCGGGTTGATCACGCATCTCACTAAACCAAAGTGCCGTCGCAGGGGCAACCTTGCGCCAATCTAACTCTGGATGTCTAAAGTCCACATAATCAAGCAGGCAAATTAAGGCTAATTGCGGTGCCTGAATCGTGGTTTGGGTGATCACGGTTTGCAGCTCAACCTGCATAAGGCCACGCAGCAATGCTTGTTCAAAACGGGCCGTCCAAAAAGCCGATCTCACAGCTTCATCTTCACGCATCTGCTCTTGGCGCAATTTTACCGCGCTATCGATTAAGCCTTTTATCAAGGAATACTGACACTCCAACACCCAGTTATGACTTGAGATGCCAAACATCTTACGATCGCCAAGCTCAGCATCTAGGTAACGCATAATCACTTCGCTATCGAACAGTGCCACGCCATCGTTGGTGATAAGACACGGGATCTGTCCTAACGGGTTGGCATCGAGTAATTCGGCACTGTTTTCAAAGGGATTAACTAGCTGCTCTTCAATATTGTTAATCCCTAAATACTGGATTAAGGCTCTAACACAACGGGCATAGGGTGAAGCTTGAGAACTTAACAACTTCATCAAAAAATTTCCTTTTATTTGCATTAAACGCTATGGCTATTAAGGGGTGAGAACTGTTTACTCTCACCGCCCATATAAAATGGGATCACCAATATTTTTCTACGGTAATTTGTCCCGGAGCGCGACGTAAGTTCTTCACCAATCCCTTATCGAGTAAGGCACTTTGGGCGCCATTTATCATACCGGGATTGCCGCAAATCATGACTTGGGAATCAGCGGCACTTAAGGTTAATCCTGCCTTTTGTTCGATTTCACCCGAGACTATGCCCTCGGGAATACGACACTGCAACGCATCGGCCAAAGGTTCACGGGTCACACTCAAGACTAATGTAAACTGTGCTGGGTATTTGCGTTCTAACTCACGCAGCTTATCAAGGTAGGCTAAGTCCTGCGCCTCGCGCACGCCATACACAAGCACCACTTTTTCAAAACGCTCCCAAGGTTCATGGGTGTCGAGCATAGACAAAAACGGCCCTACCGCTGTACCTGTGGCCAAAAACCATAAGTGCTTGCCTTGGAGTTCACCCTTAGGAATTTCCGCTAAGGTCATGAAACCGGTCGCGGTTGAGGTGATTTCAATTTCATCGCCTATGACAAGGTTGTGTAATTGAGGCGATAACAGACCGTCCTCTACCGCAACGGCGAGCACTTCGGCATAGGGTTTATCGGGGGAATTTACTAAGGAGTAAGCTCTGGCCACACGCTTATCATCTTGCATTTGACTTAACTTGATAAACTGACCAGGAATAAATGGGGCTAACTCGGCGGCGATGCGCAATGAAAATAACTTATCGCTCCAATCAATACGTTCTATAACTTGTCCCCTAGTCCACATAACTTGCCCTCAAGCGAAACGTTAAATAGGCTTCCAGCATAGACTTTTTTCCGCATAACAAAAACCCCTTATGATAAGGGGCTTATGACGATAGAACCGAAAACAACAGAGCGTTAACTGGCACTCGATTGTGTCTCATCTGTCTTCTTGTTAAAGCTATCCCTAAAGGCCTGTAATCCCTCTTGCACTAAACCGTAGGTTTTATCGACACCATCGGCAATATCACCCTGCAATACTTTAAGACCAGACAGAATATCTTTCGCTTCTTTAAAGCCGTTATCAATTGCACCACCAATAATTCCCATAAAGCTATCGAGTTGTTCATCTAAGCTCATACCTGAATGTTGCTGCTGATGAATCCCAAAGAATTTAGTCGCAAAATTCACAATGCGATCAGCTGTGGCCTCTGGAGACATATCAACGCCATTATCGTAAGCGGTTTGAGTCGCGTTTTCGCCCATAGTAGGCGCTAGCTCTTTGTCTATGGCATCAATAGCTGCACGATAGAGCAAGGTCATAGATTGATCGCCTGACTTGATATTCACTTCCTGCTGCGCTGATAAGATCGCTTGATTCATTAATAACTTACTAGTCTGATATGCCGTTTGCTTGGATGTGACTTTCGCGTCCTTCGAATCACTCACTTCGGTACCCTTAGGCGCCGTATTTTCAGCATATTTTTTCTGCGGCAAAGGGGTACTTTGCACTTGAGAGGATTTATTGATTTCCATGATGACTATCCATTCAATTCGGGTCGACTTTATTATCGACCAAAATTTGACCAGCTTTAGTAATTTTTAGAATTGAAGTACCATCGTGACCACAAGGCCATGATAAGGCCCGCATAAATTGAGTGGGTTCATTCTTTATAAATTGCATAAAGCGCCATCCACCCGCATGCAGCTCATTACTATCGTCGAGCTTAGAGATAAGCCAATAGAAAAGGATGTTACACCATGGCAACAGGCCGCAGTTTGAGTCATTTCCGCTTTCACGTGTTTACACGAATGCTTAAGCGCACTACTGAGCACTATATGGGCATCAATATTAAACGCCTTAGTTTGCTCACTGGTCTTATTATCTTAACTTGCCTCAGCCTCGCACCGATTAGCCAAGCCCATGCAGAAAACAGGCTGATTATTTTAGTCAGACATGCCGAAAAAGCCGACACGCCAGCCAATGACCCACAGTTATCGCCCAAGGGGGAAATGCGCGCAACGTCACTGATCACCGCCTTGAACCGCACGCCATTGTCGCAACTCATCGCGACTCAATACCTGCGAACCCAGCAAACACTCGCGCCCATCGCCGAGGCTCGCCATTTGCCCGTGACGATAGTCGAAGCAGCTAAACCTATCGAAGAACATATTCAGCAGATTGTCGAACAAGTGCATACAGTACAAGGCAATACGCTCATCGTTGGGCATTCAAACACAGTGCCATTGATCATCAAAGCCCTGGGTGGACCTGAGATCCAAGCGATCGGCGAAGAGGACTACAGTCAGCTGTTTTTACTCTCTCTTAATGATGGCCAACCCGCAAGCTTGATCGCCACCCGTTACGGACAAGAATAAGGATAAATAACATGAGTGAACTCAATTGGTTTATGTGGGGACTCGATCTGTTTTCAGGACTGTTTTTGATCGTTATAGGACTCGCAGTACTCGCGGTTATTTACATGTATATCGCAGATAAAATGCAGACCAAACAAGCGGTAAGACATAACTATCCCGTGATTGGTCGCTTTCGATATCTGTTCGAAAAACAAGGTGAGTTTTTCAGACAATACTTTTTTGCCCAAGACAGGGAAGAACTCCCCTTCAACCGTGCTGAACGCAGCTGGGTGTACCGCGCCGCCAAAAATGTCGATAGAACCATAGCCTTTGGTTCGACTCGCCCTTTGGATACAGCTGGTACTATCATGTTTATGAATACCGCCTTCCCAACCCAAGATGAAGATATCACTCCTATTCACCCGCTGACGATTGGCACTCACTGTCGTCAGCCCTATACAACTCAAGCCATTTGCCATATTTCAGCCATGAGTTTTGGCGCTCTATCGCGCCCAGCCATCACCGCCCTTTCCCATGGCGCAGCGCAAGCGGGTTGCTGGCTTAATACGGGTGAAGGCGGTTTGAGCCCTTATCATCTCAAAGGTGGCTGCGATCTCGTCTTTCAAATTGGAACAGCAAAATACGGTGTGCGAAATGAACAAGGACATTTAGACGATGAAAAACTGAAAGCGATAGCGATTCATCCTGAAGTCAAAATGTTCGAAATCAAAATGAGCCAAGGCGCAAAACCAGGCAAAGGTGGCATTTTACCCGGTATTAAAGTGACCGCAGAGATTGCCCATATTCGCGGTATTCCAGAGGGACACGACTCAATCAGTCCCAATGGCCACATCGAATTTAAGTCAGTAAACGATATTTTGGATATGGTTGAGCGAGTACGTGAAGTTACAGGTAAACCTACCGGCATTAAAGCCGTACTCGGCGATGTGCAGTGGCTGGAAGATTTATGTGATGAAATTGAACGCCGCGGCGAAGACTCCGCCCCCGACTTTTTCACCTTAGACAGCGCCGATGGTGGCACGGGCGCAGCGCCGCAACCATTAATGGATTATGTCGGATTACCATTGAAAGAAAGCTTACCTATCCTAGTCAATATCTTGATCCAACGAGGCTTGCGTAAACGCATCAAAGTCATCGCCTCGGGCAAACTTATCGTCCCATCCAGAGTCGCTTGGGCTTTGGCATTAGGCGCCGACTTTATCGCATCAGCCCGAGGCAACATGTTCGCCCTCGGCTGCATTCAAGCCTTGCAATGTAATAAAGATACTTGTCCAACGGGTATCACGACGCACAATCCAAAACTACAACAAGGGCTAAATCCTAGGGATAAATCGACGCGGGTCGCTAGCTATAATCATAATTTACACCATGACTTAGGGCTGATTGCGCACTCTTGCGGTGTGACAGAGCCAAGACAGCTCAAGCCTTCACATGTACGAATTGTGCTCGATAGCGGCTTATCCATCTCACTCGACAAATTCTATTCGCACATGGATAAATAGCCGCGAACCCTTGCGGTTATTAGCCAGTACAACTTTTGTCTATATGGGTTTTACATCAGGTATATTTGAATGCGCATCACAAAAGAGGTAAGATTCGTGAGGTGAGGCGTTATTCAAATACCTTACCCACAATAGAACTTAAGGAAACACTTTGAAATCTAGCTTCGTAAGCCAACTGCCCCCCAGTAAAACTGTAAGCACGAGCTGTAAGAGCTGTAATCGCCTAACTGAGATCGAAGGCGAGCTTGTGTGTTTTCGTGAAGGACAGATCATTCGACTCACCTTGATCGATGAGTCAGCGCCTAAATTGAATCTTTTATGCGAAGGTTGGAAAGCTGGCAAGCTGAACGGCGTAGCTTAATTCGGTAATATTTATCGAGAGTCGCATTCATCTAGAGTAGTTCTAGAGCAAAATAACGCTTCCTTGAGCATCGAGAATAGAAGTTCACCTCTATCCTCCCACATTCTTATCTAACGCGTGCTTTCTAACGCATTTTCTAGCGTATGGCCTATGATCTCTAGCGCATGCTCATCATATAGTCACTTGTCGGCACGTTCATATCGCGGATCACACCCGCAAGTACCATCTCTGGATTGACCTTAGCCAAAGTAAGGCACCGAGTCGTCACCAGTAGACCCGCATTCAATTCAGCATGAATACGTTGCAGCGAATCATAATCAACACCACGTTTTTTCAATGTCGCCATGATGGCATCCCAATCAGTGGCGACTTTTTCTTCTTTGCCTTCAATGTTAACTCTCAGTGCAATATTTTCCATGCCAGATCTCTTCCGATTGATGTGTTGGCATTTGAGTATAGAGAGCCAAAGCTGAATAAAGACTGAACTGTATTGCGCTATTAACTGCTCAGAGGAGTATGTTGTTGCTCATTTTGTATCCGCCATAATTTGGCATATAGACCATTTGCCAATAGCAAAGTCTGATGATTACCTTGCTCAACAATTTCACCTTGGCTCAAGACGACGATTTGGTCAGCATCGACAATAGTAGATAATCTATGAGCTACCACAAGGCTGGTATGCCCTTTAGCAACTTCCCGCAGTGCCGACAAAATCGCTTGCTCGGAGCGGCTATCGAGCGAGGATGTCGCCTCATCAAACACCAGCACGGGTGAGCCCTTCAAAATGGCCCTCGCTATAGCGACCCGCTGTTTTTCTCCGCCAGAGAGTTTTAAGCCGCGCTCACCCACCTTTGTATCCCAACCAAGGGCAAGTGATGCGATAAATTGCTCTAAGTGCGCCAGTTTAATCGCGTTGCGCACCTCTTCATCCGTCGCGCCCGGGCGACCATAACGTATGTTCTCAACTAATGAATCGTTAAATAGCACTGTATCCTGCGGCACGATAGCGATGGCCCGTCGCAGCGCATCTTGCGTCAGATGACGGATATCTTGTCCATCGATTTTGATCCCGCCTTGGTCTACATCGTAAAATCGAAACAACAGTTTAATCAGCGTCGACTTACCGGCACCACTATCGCCGACTACGGCCACTTTTTTTCCCGCTGCAACCTTAAAACTCACGCCCCGCAAAATTTGCCGCTCGTCGTAGCTGAAATTCACGTTTTCAAATACCAGCTCGCCCTTGGTGGGCTGAAAATCGAGCGCTTGGGGTGAGTCGACTATCATGGGATGCTTATCGAGCAGGCTAAACATGCGCTCAATATTGGCTAAGGCGCCGCGAATTTCGCGATACACGAAACCTAAGAAGTTAAGGGGTAAAAAGAGCTGCATCATAAACGCATTAATCAATACAAAATCACCTAAGGTCATATCGCCATAGGTGACTCGGTACGCCGCCAGCGCCATCATAGCTGTCATCGCCAGAGCGATAATCACAGCTTGTCCGCCATTGAGCGCAAACAAAGATAAACGGTTTTTACGCTTAGCGACTTCCCACTGTTCGAGCGCTTGATCGTAGCGCTGCGACTCATACTTCTCATTATTGAAATACTTAACAGTTTCATAGTTCAGCAAACTATCAATCGCCCGTGTATTTGATAAAGAGTCAGCCTTGGCGGCATCACGTACATACTCAGTGCGCCATTCAGTCGCGACCACAGAGAAAATAATGTAGGCCAACACAGCAATAAAGGTGATTGCCGCAAACGCAATCCCGTAGTTATAGAAGAAAATGCCAATCACCATGACAATTTCGAGCAAGGTCGGCACTATGTTGAACACCATAAACCGCATGAGGAAACTCACGCCACTGGTGCCGCGCTCAATATCACGGGATAGACCGCCGGTTTTGCGCTCTAGATGAAAATCGAGATCAAGTCGGTGTAAATGGTCGAATACCGCTAAGCCTAAACGGCGGATCGCCCGCTCAGTCACCCGACCAAACAAGGTATCGCGGATCTCCCCCGTAATCGCCGTCAGTAAACGAATCGCACCATAGGCCAACACTAATCCCACGGGCACACTAAGGGCTTGCGCGGTTTTATCGGCATCTAAGGTGTCGACCAAATGCTTCAGTATAAAAGGCAAAGCCACGCTGGTCAGCTTAGCGATGATGAGGCATGACATCGCCAGGGCAATACGGCCTTTGTATTCCAATAAGTAAGGCCAAAGCAGCTTCATGACGTGCCAGTTTAATTTATCGACTGGACCTTCAAAATATAACGTTGGACGCATAGGAGATAACCTTGAATGAGTTATGCCAATTGTAACAGTACAAACCAGACATAAGCTAAACGAAACGAGCAAAGCTTGAATAAAATCAATCAGATTTTCCTGACAGACAAATAGACTTATTCACGACACAATCCGTTGCTATTCTGATCCTATTAAAAGCTAAAACGTCATACTTACGCATTACACTGGCATATTCATAATAAATGAATTTATACTGATTTCTGTGCTGGTATAAATACCGATAGCTTGCGTTTGACTTGACCTTTGCGCCGTATAACAGAAGACAAGTTTGCTGTGGGGGAAGGCTTAGCTCAACCTTACTGCTGTTGATTATTTTTGCAGTTTTGCCCAAAATGCCATGGAGGCGGTTATACAAATCGATAGAATTTGTTAACCTCTACACGCTAGATTTTGCGATTCATACGCCCAAGCTCTAGCGAGAACATTAAGACAAACAAATTAAATAAGATCAAAGGAAGCTTTATGTTGGATTCCGCTAAAGTTCAATACCCGCCATTACCACTGATCCAAACTTGGGTGTGGATGATGATCGAATCAGGCAATCCAGAGATACAAGATAAAGGTAGAGACAACCTTATTGCCGCCTTTGGTAGCTTAGCCAAAGCAAATGAATACATTGTTGAAATAAGCAATAAATAGATAAAACAAAGGCGCCGGGATAGCGCCTTTGTTTTTACTTTACCCGCAATCGTTAACGACTAACTCAGGTATCGTTGCGTTTGATGTTCGCACGAGCAGACAATTAAACCTGACGGCGTTCGATAATACTCTGATTCAGAATGGCCAACAGGCGCTCGGTATCATCCCAACCGATACACGCATCGGTAATACTCTGGCCATAACACAACTCTTGACCTTCAATTAAATCCTGACGACCTTCCACTAAATGGCTTTCTACCATAACACCAAAAATAGCAGTATTGCCCGTCGCCACTTGGCCAGCCACATCTTCGGCAACCACTAACTGACGTTGATACTCTTTACTACTATTGGCGTGGCTAAAGTCGATCATGATGTTGTCGGCAAGCTTAGCTTTTAATAACTGCTGGCTAATTTCAGCGACATGCGGCGCACTGTAATTAGGCTCGCGACCACCACGTAAAATAATGTGGCAATCAGGATTCCCTTTCGTCGAAACGATCGCCGAATGACCCAACTTAGTCACAGATAAAAAATGGTGCGGTGCATTGGCAGCACCTATCGCATCGATAGCGACTTTAATGGTGCCATCGGTCCCATTTTTAAAACCGACCGGACAAGAAAGACCTGAGGCTAATTCTCTGTGCACTTGTGATTCAGTAGTACGGGCGCCGATGGCTCCCCAGCACATTAAATCTGCCATATATTGTGGGGTTATCATATCAAGAAACTCACCCGCGGTTGGCATGCCGCTGTCGTTCAAATCCACCAATAACTTACGCGCAGTGCGTAAACCATCGTTGAGTTTAAAGCTGTTATCCATGTAAGGATCGTTGATAAGCCCCTTCCAACCCACTGTGGTTCTTGGCTTTTCAAAATACACTCGCATCACGATTTCGAGTTGATCCTTATAACGCTCACGCAGCGCAACCAGACGTTGACCATATTCCAACGCCGCTTTGGGATCGTGGATAGAACAAGGCCCAATCACCACTAACAGGCGATCATCAGTTTTAGCCAGAATATTGTGGATACTATTTCGCGCATTAAACACAGTCGCAGAGGCTTTTTCAGAAGCAGGAAATCGTTCTAGAATCGCGATAGGAGGAAGTAACTCTTTTACTTCTTTAATGCGAACGTCATCATTTTGGTAATACATAATTTTACTGCTCCAACTCTGGTGTTTTAGGCTATTTCTATCGCTGCGATAAGGGATCTCAACTGCAATACTGAGTTCAATTTATCGAGTCTCAAGCGCCAATGCAACCAAGTTGTCTCCATTTCAAAAAATCAAATATAACTTATTGTTTTAATATATTTTAAAAAAATCAAAATTCAAATATGCCAGCTAACTCACAGCCTTGATGAACAAAATCGAATATGGCGGATAAAAAGCAGGCGGGAAATGCTTGCGGCAAGTATGAGTGAGCTATCCATGCCTGTCAGCTAAGGTGTTAACGACTAAACGCTTGAATGAGTGCAATTGATGCCAGCCCTCTATGCAAGAGAACTGGATGCTAGATAGCCGGCCAACACTAATGGTGCAGCATGACTTGTAACTTGTTCTGATAACGGTGACGCTCTGAATCATCGCGGCTCAAAGCTAGCGCTTTTTCCATATTCAGTTTGGCACGCTTTTCATCCCCCAGCGCCCAATAGGTTTTTGATAAACCGAAGAAGAATTCATGCCGATAATCGGCCTTAGCCAACGCCCTTTGATACCAAGCCAAAGCCTCGTCGTATTGATGCTCATCAAAGGCTTGCTGCGCCATATCATAGTAATAATAGGGATTATGTATCCTTGCTAATTCAAGCACTTTATTAATTTCGGCCCATTCATCAAGCCGCCCCTGATCCCCTAAAATCAAAGCTAAGTTATAAAGCGTGGTTAAATTTTTCGCTTCAAATTTAAGGGCATAGCGATACACCTGTTCGGCCCGTTTCTCATCCCCTTTATGCCGATAAATGATGGCGAGCGTATTGAGTGAGGGCACAAACTGACCGACGTTTAAACCCGCTTTGATGAGGGCATAGGCTCTGTCTAAATCGCCATTCACTAAAGACTCTGCCGCCATGTTGTTGTAAAACATGCTGATTAAGGTCTGCTTATTCACTCGGGTCTTACCATATCCTCGTAGGGCGCGCTCAGGCATAAAGTCCACTAAGATTGCCGAAGATGACACATAGACTGAATGCAAATTCTCTGGCGGAAGTAAGCGTAAGTTCACATGACCATTGATTAAATAAAAATCCCCTTGCTTGTCCCATACGGGTTCAATGGCAATATCTTGATACTCAGCGCCCACATTCAATATGTCCGCCAGCGCAGAAGTCATTACCACTAAGGACATGCAATTCCCCGCCCTTTGGGCGTAGGTTTCACGGGCAATTTGGGTCAGGTTATCTTGATAGCGAAAATCAATTTTAGCGCTATTGGTTTGACTGGCATTGATATAACTGGCTAACCATTCGTTGGCTAACATGGCGTTATTGTGGGAAAAAGTGTATTTGTCATAGCTACGTTTTACGTCTGTCACCACCTCTGGCGGCAAATAAAAAATATCCGCAACTGAAGGAATATCAGCTACAGGGGAAAACAGTGAATCGGCAAGTAGCGACTCAAGATCAGATGGATCAGGCTCGATGGTCGTCGAGCTACAGGCAAACAACTGACTGAGTGCAGCGCCCATGATGGCACTCAGGTATACGGCTCGGAATAGTTTCGACATATGTCCTCCCACACCATTAGCTCCTATTTGAGCTTATTACAAATGGCGAAAAAGACGACATAAAATGGTTACAAAAAATGACAATCGCTATCGTTCAAAAATAATGGCAAGTGATTTAGCAAGTTAGTTACTGCGAAGGTCGATCAACCTCTATGTATAGCTCGCGCTGCTGGTAATGGTATGGCCGATAGTTATGTTCTCCACAGGTGAAATAGCGATAGGGCTTCATCACAGTAATACAACCTAAAGGTAAAGCCTGCAGAATTTGGATCTGCTGCTGACGACGCAGCGACTCCTGCCACTCAAAATCCTTGAGCACTTGATCGCGCACAGCAAAGGCATCGACAGACTCACTCGAGCGATTAACTATGACTTCTCCTGCTAAGGCAGATACTGATATCAAGCCAGAAATGACGATAAGACTGAGTCGCGTAAATTGACCGACAGCTGTGGCATTTAAACTCATAGTTCACTCCTTTATTCGTGCAGTAAATGGTGCAGGTAAATAATGCTGCAAGGAAACAGTAATACTCGGCAACCGACTTATGCCTTCCCCCTTAAACTACTTGAGCTTCAACCATTGCGATGACCCATATAAAAAGCAGAGCCTAAGCTCTGCTTTACTATCCCTCGATCCACGCTAGGCATCAAGTTGAATCACAATTAATTCGCCAGTTTACTTAGCCAGCATTTTTAACCGTAACAAACTCTGGATACGCATCGATACCGCAATCAGACGCATCCATACCATTGTATTCTTCTTCCTCTGTCACACGGATCCCCATGGTTTTCTTAATCACATACCAAACCACAAAGGATGAACAGAATACCCAAGTAAAGATGAAGGCTGCACCGGTCAACTGCCCAGTAATAGTCGCATCAGCGTTGGATAATGGCACACACATTAGACCAAGGAAGCCAGCCACGCCGTGTACTGAAATCGCGCCCACTGGATCGTCAATCTTAATGCGATCTAAGCCCACAATCGAGAACACCACCACGCCGCCCGCAACTAAACCAATCACACCCGCCATTAACAGTGAAGGTGAAAGAGGATCTGCCGTAATCGCCACTAAACCCGCCAAAATACCGTTGAGTATCATGGTTAAATCCGCTTTACCCCAAATCATCTTACACACGATCAGCGCAGAGATAGCACCGAACGCCGCCGCAGTATTGGTATTAACAAACACTTTTGCCACTGAGCTCGCATTCGCCGCATCCGACACCATTAATTGCGAGCCACCGTTAAAGCCAAACCAGCCCATCCACAGAATAAACATACCTAAGGTTGCCATCGGCAAGTTAGAGCCAGGGATAGGATTCACTTGACCGTTAGGGCCATATTTACCCTTACGCGCACCGAGCAATAACACACCCGCAATCGCCGCCGTCGCACCTGTCATGTGCACAATACCGCTACCGGCAAAGTCCACAAAGCCCAGTTTAGAGATAAAACCTTGGCCCCAAGTCCAATACCCTTCTACTGGATAGATAACCGCTGTCATCACCACAGAGAAGAACAGGAAAGCCCATAACTTCATCCGTTCCGCCACAGCGCCAGAGACAATTGACATCGCCGTTGCCACAAACACCACTTGGAAGAAGAAGTCAGATTCTAATGCATGGCTCGCATCTGATGATTGAGAACCGATTAAGGTACCAATCGATGGCAACCAACCCCCTTCAGTGTTATCCACATACATGATGTTGTAGCCCACCAGCAGATACATCACACAGGCAATCGCGTACAACACAACGTTCTTCGTTAAAATTTCAGTGGTGTTTTTAGAGCGAACTAAACCCGCTTCTAACATGGCGAATCCCGCCGCCATCCACATAACTAACGCACCAGAAATCAAAAAGTAAAAGGTGTCGAGTGCAAAGCGTAGTTCAGTGACTGTGCCGCCTAATTTTGTTAATTCTTCCATTGTCAGCCCCTTATAGCGCTTCTGTATCGAGTTCACCCGTACGGATACGGATAGCTTGTTCTAAGTCGACGACGAAGATCTTACCGTCGCCAATTTTCCCCGTATGGGCCGCAGTGGTAATGGCCTCAATCAACATGTCGAGATTTTCAGCCTTAGTGGCAATTTCTAGTTTTACTTTTGGCAAAAAATCCACCTGATACTCGGCGCCACGATACAACTCTGTGTGCCCTTTTTGACGGCCAAAACCTTTAACTTCGGTCACCGTCATGCCTTCAATACCTATTCCGGCGATAGCTTCACGGACATCATCCAACTTAAATGGCTTGATGATAGCGCTGACTAGTTTCATCCTGACCTCCAAAAAAACGCGATTGTTATTAACTTGTATCAAAGGTAATTCAATCATTAGGCCAACAATTTAACTTACTGATTATTTTAAACTTTAACTAAACAAGGTTATTTTAAAAGGTTAAAAATGCACCATGATCGAGCACAAACAAGTGCAACGCACTCTTTTAGTGAGCAGTTTAAGTGCAGCAGCTATTCGACCTTAGGCCTATTGGTAACAAGGTTAAATTGGGGTCTACTGGGGGAAGCGTAAATCGAGATGAAACCTGAGCATCACAGCACAAGCTCTTAGACAAAAGCGAAGATCATCACTAAGACAATCATCAAGCGCAGAAGGAAGGCCCGATGTTAAAACCCGAAGAATGTGTTCTCGTTATCGTCGATGTGCAGGGAAAACTTGCACAAATCATGGATAACAGTGACAAGCTGCACCAACAACTACAGACCTTAATCCAAGGTGCACAATTATTTGAAATACCCATACTGTGGTTAGAACAGCTACCCGATAAACTCGGAGCAACCAGTCCAGGGCTTCAAACCTTGCTGGAGAAAACCGGCTCCCCCATTGCCAAGCAACATTTTAGCGGCTGGCACTGTGAAGAGTTTGCGCAGGCACTCACTAAGACGGATCGCAAACACGTCATACTGGCGGGCATTGAAACCCATGTGTGTGTTTATCAAACCTGTTGTGACCTTATAGAACAGCAATATTCGGTGCATCTCGTCGCAGATGGCGTCTCGTCACGCAGTGCCGATAATAAACAACTGGGTATTCAGATGATGACGGCCAGAGGCGCCTTATTAACTAACGTGGAATCGCTATTATTTGAATTACAACATCAAGCCCAAGGCGAGCGCTTTAGGGCATTATTAAAACTGATCAAATAGCAATTCACTCCTTGGCTCTAATGAAGTAAACAGCCCTTGGTTCAGGCATGACGTTGACATTCACTCCCATAAAAAAGCCCTCGCTGAGTCAGCGAGGGCTTTTGCTTACATGAGGGGTTAGCTCAGGTTAAAAACAATTTGTTAAACACTATTTATAAGTGGCTTCGCGTTTTTTCGCTTCTTCATCCCACTTAGGTAACATGTCTTTCTTAAATGCTTCTTTCTCTGCATTCATTTTTTCCATGTCCATACCTAAAGCGGCTTGTGCCTTGGCTTTAGTAGAAATATCAGGGATCGCGATAGGATCTGTGATGCTTTTCTTCGCTAACAATTGCGCTAACTTAACCCGCGCATCTGCCGCTTTATCTACCGCTGTGCCTAGGATACGTAAGACTTCTTCAGGGGCATGCGCAGCAGCGCCGTGTGAAGCAATCGCATAGTCCCAACGCCATTGTGAATGACGGATATCGGTTAGAATGGGCTTCATTTCCGCTTCAGTTGCACCGGCTTTCCAAGCGGCCGCAGCTTCAAAGTGCGCTTTCACTAGTTGCGCTTCGGCGCGGCCTTTTAGCTCTTTCACTTTAGCTTTACGTTCGTTGGTCAAGCCGACTAAGAACTCTTTACTTTGGCTGTGGCACGTCGCGCAGGTTTCTTCAAAACGATCAAATGGGTTACCCACTTTATGATCTGTGTACTTACGGCCCTTGTCGTTGGTCACTTTTGGCATGTGACAATCAACACAGCTCACATCATTCTTACCATGAACACCGAGTTTCCAAGTTTCATAGCCAGGATGCTGCGCTTTTAACATAGGGGTTTTTGACAGCGCATGCGTCCAATCTGAGAACTCAATACCGTCGTAATAGGTTTCCATTTGCTCAACGGTTGTGCCCATATCCCAAGGGAATTTAACAAAACCTTTTCTGCCTTCTTTTTTCTCGAAGTAGTATTCAACGTGGCACTGACCACAGACCATTGATTGCTTGTCTTTTTTAGACGCTTTGGCAAAGGGTGTGCCTAATGCTTCCATACCACGTTCAGCAAAGGGGCGGGATATACGCAGTTTTGGCGTGCCTTTTTCATGGCAGTCACCGCAGCCTATGGTGTTCACCACTTCTGGGCCGCCTTTTGCCCATTTGCCTTTGAAGTAACCATCTTCGCCTTGTTCTTCAATCAAACGCGGCACATCTGGGCTCTTACAACTCCAACAAGCCATCGGCATTGGGCCATCTTCCGCGTTGGTGGGTGCGCCAGTACGCAGAGTGTTACGCACATCCGTAATGGCGTACATGTGACCACGTGGTGCGTTGTAATCTTTAGCAAAACCATAACCTGCCCACAGCACGACTAAGCTTGGGTCCGAGGCCAACACATCGGTATTCTCAGTGCTTTTATCTGTGTCATGCCAACTGGCGTATTGATTAGCAAATTTGTCTTTATAAACTTCGTTACGAGGCTCTGTTTTATCACTGGCCATTGCGCCCGCCGCCATGAAGCTGGCGGCAACCAGTGCACTCAGTGCAAAGGACTTACCTGTCATCTTCTTCATCATCTCATCTCCGCGTTGCATTATTGTTGTAAAATACGACATCTCCATGATCAAAGTTAGTGACTAAACCCTGCTAAAAATATACCTCTTAGGGGGTATCTGGGTTGAAGTTTGCGCTAGATCAAAATGTAAAGGTGTTGTTGTTCACATTTTTATGCTTTTGTTAATGTATTACATTATTTTCTAATGTAAAAACCACTGCAAAGTGCCATAACAGCGGCCATTAAAATGAATAGCGGATTAATGAAACGAGGCAGTCTAACCTCAAAAGTTCTAGGATTGATGCTAGTACTCATTCTGCTCTCTAGCAGTTTATCGACCTTTGCTATCATCAATTTGTCCTACAGCTTGGGCGATGCTAAGGCAATTAACGCCTCGGGTTCTTTGCGGATGCAAAGCTACCGGCTGATGTTTTACGCCAACTCTGGCAGTGATGCCGCGCAGGACAAAATCACCGAATTCGAAAATACCCTCTATTCCGATACATTAAAGCCTTCGGACAGTTGGTTTAGCCCACGGAAGATTGCCGATCAATATCAGCTCGTGATCGATAAATGGCTGGTAATGAAGTACTACATAGAGCAAGAAAACTCCCGCGATTATGTAGCGTCACTAAAGGACTTTGTCGATACCATAGATTTACTGGTACTGGAGATGGAGCATCACGCCGCCTTTAAACTCAGGCTCCTTGCTGCCAGCCAAATATTAGGCTTAAGCGTCATGCTGATTATCGCCTTTGTGGCGGTGCGTTTTACTAAAAAGAAAGTGGTGATCCCGCTGCAAAAACTAATGGAGTCGGCGAATACCATTTCTAAGGGCAATTTTGAAATCGAAATGCCCGAAACCGAATATATCGAACTCACTGCGCTCACCCATGCCCTGCAAAAAACCGCCAAGGAACTCGCCATGCTTTATGGCGATTTAGAGTCGCAGGTGGCAGAGAAAACCTTAGCACTCACTCGGGCTAACAATGAGCTGGCATTTCTATACGATAACCTGCTGACATTAAACGCGAATAAGCTCGATTATAAAGCGCTCAGAGCGGCACTGAATCAGTTAAAAGGTTATGAGTCACTCGACTACCTAAGACTGATTATCCAGTATCCAGAGCAAGAGCTTGAAGTGATTGAGGCCGATGGCGGCTGGCCAGAGGTAACTCAAAACAGCACCCGTTTCCCGCTGCAATTTGAGCAAGCGAATCTGGGTTACTTAGAGTTGATTGCCGATCAAACACCGAATATCGCGCTATTTAATAATTTCGCGATTATGCTGACTCGCTCAATTGTGATCCACAACGCCACTGAGCAAAGACAACAACTGGCGCTGATGGAGGAACGCGGCGTAATCGCACGGGAATTACACGACTCCTTAGGTCAAGTGCTGTCCTTCCTTAAAATCCAAATTAGCTTATTACGCAAAAACTTAGATCACAGCTGCCGCAACCCTACCGTTGAGGCTCAATTAACCGAAATCAATGAAGGCGTGAGCACTGCCTATGTGCAGCTCAGGGAATTGCTGTCGACCTTTAGACTCACGATTAAAGAACCCGATCTAAAAAGTGCCTTAGAGGCTATGCTTGAGCAGCTCAGAACCAAGACGAGTATCAAGATCACCTTAGACTATAAACTTGCACCACAATGGCTAGAGGCAAAGCAACATATTCACATACTGCAGATCACTCGGGAAGCGACCTTAAACGCCATCAAACACGCCGAGGCCAGCCTCATCAATATCCATTGTTATAAGGATGACGAGGGCATGGTCAATATCAATGTTTGCGATAACGGCATAGGTATTGGACATTTAAAAGAACGAGATCAACACTTTGGCATAGGGATTATGCATGAGCGAGCCAGCAAACTTTCAGGTAAAGTCGTATTTAGCGACAACGAGATAAGCAGATTTAAACCTGCTACGGCAACCACGATTGAGCAAGGATGCAACGAACAAGACGATACACTCAAGCCTAACCATTCATTCAATCTTGCGCAGCACAGCAAAGGTTCAAGTGGTACTAGAGTGACGCTTATTTTCCCCTCTCAACAGGAGCCTTCAAATGGGTAAACCTTATTCCGTACTTGTGGTCGACGACCATCCCCTCTTACGCAAAGGCATCTGCCAGCTCATTGCCTCAGATCCAGACTTCAGCCTTTTTGGCGAAGCCGGTGGTGGTTTAGATGCATTAACCGCCGTCGCCACCGATGAGCCCGATATCATCTTGCTCGATCTGAATATGAAAGGCATGACAGGCCTAGATACGCTCAATGCCATGCGCCAAGAGGGCGTCACCTCGCGCATAGTGATACTCACAGTTTCCGATGCCAAACAGGATGTGATCCGTTTATTACGCGCAGGAGCCGACGGCTATTTGCTCAAAGATACTGAGCCCGATTTACTGCTCGAAAAACTCAAAAATGCCATGCTTGGCCACAGAGTTATCAGCGATGAAGTGGAGGAATACCTCTACGAGCTAAAAGATGCGACCGATGAGCAAGAATGGATTTCGAGCCTGACGCCAAGGGAGCTGCAAATTCTAGAGCAACTGGCGGAAGGCTTAAGTAATCGGATGATTTCAGAGCATTTACACATTAGTGAAGGCACAGTCAAAGTGCACGTGAAAAACCTACTGCGCAAAGCCAATGCCAAGTCGAGAACCGAAATGGCGGTACGCTACCTTAATCAGTAATACCTGAGTTTAGCGAGGTATAGCGCAAACAATAAAGGCAATCCTATGATTGCCTTTATGTTTTTATCGAACAGGATTTGAATGGACGATTACAGACCTTTCTCGATAAATGTCTGCCAACTCAGTAGCGCCAGCTCAAAGTCCTCTAAGCCACAATAGGCTTCAGATTCAGCATCATAGAGTGACATCGCCTCTTCTAATTCATACTCTTGCTCGAAACCTAACGTATTCGCAAACACCCGCGCCTGCTCACGCTCTAACTCTAAGGTGAAATCATTACCGACGAGACGCCATGCACCGCGTTTATCGGTTTGAATTTCTCTAATAATGTCTAACACTTGCTGAATTTTGGCTAACTCAGGCCCTAATTCTTCTGTAAACCATTGCCCCAGCACTTCATGATCCATGCTAAAGCTGGCCAGAAAAGTGCCGGTTAAACTGTTACGCCGAAATTCGTATTCCATTTTATTGTCTCTTTGCTCTAAGCCTACTAATGCTAATTTTAACCTATCCTTGCCGAAGTTGCTCGCCCCACGCAGCACAGCCGATTTAATACCAATCGTACAAAATATCTGTTCATTCAGCGGGAGTTCAACGCGCTTTAGACAAGGCGAAGGCTTGAAGCCTTAAACGCAGTATAAAGCGCGTTGCCATGCCGTTAACATCAGCCGCCCTTCGGGAGCCACACAGGCATCCCACTCCCGTGTTGCATTGGCTTAAAAGGGAATAACCATTCCTGCCTTGGATTGAAATACCTGTGAGGCTCTGAACTGATTAGATATTTAATGTGATTGGTATAACTCTATTGGCGTTGGCCTCATATCCGTTAAGCACAAGTACTGACTTCATTTTCATGGCAAAATCAGTTAGCTTGTTTGTATGATTTTGAAAGTTATATGGAATGCGATATGCACGAAGGATTTATCTACAGTTTAGTGCTAAGCGGCGCCCAAGCGGGTTCCACCTTAAGCTTGGAACAGATCGAAAAATGGGATCCGCAGGATGGTCTACTCTGGTTGCACCTTCGCTATCGCAATAAAAAGGCGCGCCACTGGATACTCAATAGCGGCCTGCCGAAGGTCGAGAGTGATGCCCTACTCGCCCAAGATACTCGCCCCCGCGCCGTTATCGCCGGCGAAGGCATATTGCTCGCGTTACGCGGCGTCAACCTCAACCCCAATTCAGCTCCCGAAGACATGGTGGCCGTGCGTATTTATGCCGATAAACAGCGGATCATATCCACCTGCGATCGCGAGTTACAGTCGGTCAAAGATGTCGCCGAGCTGATCCTTGAGGGCAATGGGCCTGCAACTACGGGCGACTTTATCGTCGCTGTCTGCGAGCGACTCACTAACCGTAAAGTCGAGTTCATCGATAAGTTAGAAGAACAACTCTCTGATTTAGAAGAGCTCGTTGTCTCGGGCAATGTAAAAGACTTACGCACAGATATCGCCGAACTACGCCGCCAAACTGTCGCCATTCGCCGCTATTTAGCGCCCCAGCGTGAAGCCTTTTCAAAAATGATTTCCGAGCAAGTTAGTCTGTTTAACGATTCGGAGCGACTTAAACTCAGGGAAACAAATGATAAGCTTATCCGCACCATTGAAGATCTCGATGCCCTGCGCGATAGGGCGAATGTGACTCAGGAAGAATTACTCAGCCAACAATCGGAACAGCTCAATAAACGCTTATATTTCTTATCTTTAGTGTCGGCAATTTTCTTACCATTAGGCTTTTTAACCGGCTTACTCGGGGTCAATATTGGCGGCATACCGGGCGCCGACAACACTTGGGCCTTCGCCACCTTCTGCGGCATATTAATCTCACTCGTCGCCCTACAAATGGCACTGTTTTATCGATTTAAGTGGTTATAGCCACCTTAAAAACAACAACGCCAATCGATTAGGATTGCGTTGTTTTCGTTCATTCTTATAAGCTGAATGTTATGAGCTAATGCTTATGCTCTAAGCGGGCGATTATGTCGTCGGCAACTCAAACACATGAGTCATGACTTTATAAAGCTCTGTCCCTTGGTGCACAGACGCCGAAGCAAAATGCAAAATCGGCACGCAGTCCTGCGGCAAACTGACCGTCTTTAGCTCATCTGCCGTACCGTATAAATCCATACGCAGTAAATTCACTAAGGGCTGTCCCGCAGTCAGTGGCTCACCCACAGGCGCGAGGTATTCCACTAACCCTGAACTTGGCGCGTGATACTTTTTATAGTCCTTAAGGTAACAACCAAAGCGCTGCATTTTAGCGGGCGCAACAGTTTCAGCGATCACGCCGCTGTGGCTTAAATACGCCAAAATCCCTTGGGCATCAACCAACGCATCCTCAAGACAGACGCGCTCTTGGCTCGCCAACTCCAAGGTTAACGCTGACACAGCAACGGCTAAATCTCGCCCCTGCGCTTTTGCAAAATCACTTAATTGCCACCAAGGACAAAACGCTGCCTCATCCATAGCACCACCAAAGGTGTTGGGGATAACAAGCGTATAAGGGATCGACAAAAACTGCGCGGCAGCTAAGTCATATTCAGGACAATACAAGTGCTTACAGGATTTAGGACCCGTATGCAGATCGAGCACTATATCCGCGCCGTGGGCCATAATCTGCAGATTAACCGCAAGCCTATGCCCGGTTGTAATGCCCCATTCATGCCGTAATTTTTGCTGACAGGCTTCAACCAAAGTACTGCGATAAGCTTGGATCAGCTCGCTATCACTCAACTTGGCATGTTCGCTATACCAAGTTGGCAAATCGATAGCATGATTCAAATACTCACGATTCCAATTCGCCCCCGTAATAGGATCAAATCGGCCAAGGGTAAACTCACCACTTTTTTGGTTGATCCCAAGAGGATTGGCAAGCGGCACTAAGGTGATTTCGCCGCGGATGTCACAGTGTTCGAGCTGCTTCATCAACTGATAAATCACCGCATTACCTTGCACTTCAGCGCCGTGGACATTGGCCTGAATATACACTTTAGGGCCAGTCGCCTTATCGTCGCTCGGCTTAAAATGGTAAATAGGCAAGGTAAGCGCTTGCCCTGCGGCAAGCTCGCCAATTTGCAGAGACGATGTTGTCGGCAGCATATTAAGCGCCTTCGAACAGATTTTGATGCAGCGATTTCACCACTTGCGCCGCTTCCGATTCTGCCACTAACACACACAGATTATGTGGGCTGGCGCCTTGGCAAATCATCCGCACATTGTGTGGTTCTAACACTTCAAACACACGGCGACAAATACCTGGCGTGGTCGCGATGCGGTTACCGATAATCGCCACTAAGGCCAAACCGTCTTCGACGCGCACCCGGCAATGCTGTGATAATTCTTGCAACAATGCCTCACTCAACAAACCTTGGCCACTTGAATCTGAGCCAGTTTTATCGAGGGTTAGAGACACGTTCACTTCTGAGGTGGTAATTAAATCCACACTGATCTTATGTCGCGCCAATGTCGCAAAGGTTTCCGCTAAAAAGCCCTGTGCATGCAACATTTGCAAGCTGTGAAGATTTAACAGGGTTTGGTCGCGGCGCAAAGCCACAGCGCGGAATACGGGCGCATCTTCCACTTGATGACGGATCCAAGTCCCGCCCTTTTCAGGCTCTTTACTTGAACCCACAAACACTTGAATTTGTTGACGAACAGCAGGAAGAATGGTCGCAGGATGCAATACCTTGGCACCAAAGGTCGCCATCTCGGCGGCTTCATTAAAGCTGATCTCGGCAATCGGAAAGGCATTGGGCGCAAGGCGAGGATCGGTTGTATAAATCCCTACGACATCGGTCCAAATCTCGACCGCTGAGGCGCGTAGCGCTTCGGCTAACAGCGCAGCAGAATAATCACTACCACCGCGGCCTAATGTGGTCGTTTGACCTGCTTCATCGGCACCGATAAAGCCTTGTGTGACAATCACTTGTTCCGCTAATAGTGGCTGAAGATAATCACGAGCTAAAGTCGCAATCTGCTCAACCTGAGGTTCCGCGCGGCCAAAGTGGCTGTCGGTACGTAATACTCGGCGTACATCGAAGGCGCTGGAGTTAACACCTTTCTCGCGGATGACTGCTGAAAACAACGCCGAAGAACATTGCTCACCGAGGGACAACAACTCATCCATGGTCGCTTTGCTGCGTTGTGATGCGAGCGCGTCACTCAATACTGACATGCGACTCAATAATTTATCTAATGCGGCGGCCACATCGTTAGGACGACCGAGCTTATCTAAAATCGCGTATTGAATTTGGGCAATTTGTTTTAATCGCTGTAATCGACCATCGTCGTTGATGGATTCTTGAGTCAATTCCACTAACAGATTGGTCACGCCACTCGATGCGCTGACCACGACTAAACGGCAATGAGGATTAGCTAACACTATGTCGGCACAGCGATTCATAGCGTTATAGTCGGCGACTGAGGTGCCACCAAATTTTGCGACAACGAGGGACATTAGCGCACCTCCGTGAAACACGTAGGGCAAGAAATAAACGCAGATTGAATAAAATATTGATTAACTAACATGATCACACTCCGAACTAACTTCGTTCGAAGAGCCTGGTGCTCAATGATAACGCACCCCAAAAGAAGGGAAACAGCAATCGTCACCAGAAGCTCTCCACCAATTACAGGTGACAATCGTCAGGATTCAGCCTGAGCGACCGACATAAACATGCAGCAACCATATCTATGCCTCGGCGTTAATCTCCCTCATCAGTCATCGCTGGAGTTTGTGCTCCTCTGACCGACTACCTAGTTAACGCTCCTCTTCTGTTCCTTTCCTAGGAAAGGGACGAAAAAAGTAGCAATAAACCCCTAATGAAGTCAATGCTAATTTCATAACAAATGAATAATTTAAATAAAATCTTTTGAAAACAACTAAGTGCTTAAATCGGGTAACTCGTATACCAACTGCACATAATCACTAAATTTGCCTAAACACACTTCATCATGTCCGGCCAAGGTGCAAGGCACTAAGCTCACATCCCCTTGTTCGACCACATAAATCGCGTATTGATTAAATTTCTTCCCCAATTGCAGCGCCATCGTTCTATCGATAAACACGGCCCAGCTTTTTTCCATGTGGGATAAATCCGGCGCCGCGCCCACTAAAGCACGATAGGGACTGCCGAGTAATTCAATTTCACGGAGAAGTTGGCGATCGAGTAAACGGTTTTGACTGGGAGAAAGCAGCTTTGAAGCGGGATTATGAGCGGTAATAACAGCAAAGGAAAAATCACAGGATAATGCTTGAGTCAGCAAAAATAACGGCGCTTGGTAACATTGCCACAAATCTTGAGTCTTATTGTCCATTGGTAGTCTAATCGAAAAATGAACCCAGGCTAGTGTAGCAGAGTGATTGTAAAATCCAAAGAGGCGTGAACTGGCTCACAGGAATGGCAAATACATTAGTTATACTAATCAATAGCTAAAGTAAATATCATGGTAAAAAACCCGACTCACCTAAAATTTGTTAACATTTCATTTGTTAACAAATGACTAAAACGAGTACAATGTACGTACTGGTGAGTTGAAACAGATTGAGCAAGATGCTTATCGTTCAATACAGTTTGTTACATATATCGCTTTAAGTAACGTGAACTGACCGGGCATCTGTTTAAAATGTGTTCTACATTTGATTTGTCTTTTAAACATTTAAAAAAAACAATAGTTAAGGAACTTATTCTAACTATTGCTTATCGAAGTTGGTACTGATTACGTTTTCTCGTATTACACTTAAACGTGCACTTAATCTACATCCAGATATAGATGTCACCGTAAAGATTTTCCTTTTGAGCACAAAGCAGTTCAAGGAAGTATCAACGCTTTTATGAATATAAGAGCCCGAAGTAAGTTGCTCTTATTGGTTAGTATAAACTGATTAAAATTTAGGTAAATAATATGCAAAATCCGCACATTCTGATCGTTGAAGATGAAGCCGTTACCCGTAACACGCTGAGAAGTATTTTCGAGGCAGAAGGGTATGTGGTAACTGAGGCCAATGATGGCGCAGAAATGCATAAGGCTATGCAGGAAAACAAAATTAACTTGGTCGTTATGGACATTAACTTGCCAGGCAAGAATGGCCTGTTGTTGGCACGTGAACTACGTGAAATCAACAACATCGGTCTGATCTTCCTGACAGGTCGTGACAACGAAGTCGACAAAATCCTTGGACTTGAAATTGGCGCGGACGATTATATTACCAAGCCGTTCAACCCACGTGAATTGACGATTCGTGCTCGTAACCTTCTGACTCGCGTCAACAGCGCTGGTGCCGAAGTCGAAGAAAAGAGCTCAGTAGAATACTATCGCTTCAACGATTGGAGCTTAGAGATCAACAGCCGTTCATTAGTGAGCCCACAGGGTGAATCTTACAAACTGCCACGTAGCGAATTCCGCGCTATGCTGCACTTTGTTGAAAACCCAGGCAAAATTTTGACTCGTGCCGATCTACTGATGAAAATGACTGGCCGTGAACTTAAGCCACACGATCGTACTGTAGACGTGACTATCCGTCGTATCCGTAAGCATTTCGAAAGCTTGCCAGATACGCCAGAAATCATCGCGACTATCCACGGTGAAGGCTATCGCTTTTGCGGTAACTTAGAAGGCTAATTGCCCGCTAAGCGACACCCGCATTAGCAACAGGATTGATTCGATAAGCATCAATTCACAAAAAAACCAGATCCTAGGATCTGGTTTTTTTATGTCTAAAATTTAGCGAATCAGATTAATAGGCGACGCTTACAGAGTTAAGAGTCAGGCTGATGGCAAAGCCGATGTCCAAAATAGAGACGAAAATCTTCTTATAAAACAGCAGTATAATTATAAAACAAGCTCCACCTATCAGCGCTAATGAGAGCGAGTGATGTAAGAGCGAAACAAGGAGCGAGCCTACAACGTATGGCATACGCAAGCAGGCCCGCTCTCTATCTCGCGCTACTTAGCGCTTTTCAGCTGTCTATCGAGGAAATCCGCTAATGAGCGGTATAAGTGATTACGCACTTTCTCGCCACGCATCGAATGTTTAGATCCCGGATAATCGATCATCTGGAATAATTTGCCTTCATCCTGCAGCGCTTTATAAACCCGAGTGCTGTTTTCAAACAAGACGTTATCGTCAGCCATGCCGTGATACATCAACAGACCTGCTTGATAGTTTTTCACGTAAGGAAACACGCTGCTGGCTTCATAACCCTTTTCATTACCTTCGGGGTGACCTAAGTAACGCTCAGTATAATGGGTGTCATACAAGCGCCAGTCGGTCACAGGTGCGCCCGAAATCGCGGCTTTAAAGTAATCCGGCGCCTTAAATAAACTCATCAAGGCCATGTAACCACCGTAACTGTGGCCGTAAATCGCCACATTATCGGCATCGACAAAGGGCTGACTCCGTAAATAATCCACCCCCACTTTTTGATCATTCACTTCAGCTTCGCCCAAATGACGGTAAATCACCTGCTCGAACTGAGTGCCTCTGTGGGCACTGCCGCGGTTATCTAATTGGAATACCACATAGCCTTGTTGCACAAGATACTGGGTAAAGTAGTCCTGCTCGCTCCAACTATTGGTCACTAACTGGGCGTGCGGCCCACCATAAACCCGCACTACGACAGGGTATTTCTTGCTTGCATCGAAGGGAACGGGTTTGAATAAGCGGGTTTGCAGCACTTGGCCATCTTCGGCTTTCAGTTCACCAAATTCAGGGATTTGCCACAGCCCTGCATAATCATATAAAGGATGACCTTGCTTAACCGCATTTTGCTCGACCCAAGCCAGTTGCTGGCCCTCGTCACCGTGTAAACTGATTTGCGGTGGCTGAGATAAGCTGTTGAAATAATCCAGATATACGCTCTGATTATCGGCGAAAACAGGATTGTGCATCCCCGCTTGCTTGCTCACGCGCTCAACCTTGCCGCCCGCTAAAGGCACGCGATAAAGCTGTTTTTCAATTGGCGTGTCTTTACGGCCGGTGAAATACACCCAGCCTGCGGTTTCATCTATGTATTCCAACTCATCGACAGCCCACTCGCCCTTAGTCAATTGTGTTTTGAGTTTACCTTTTAAGTCAAAAAGATACAGATGATTAAAGCCGTCACGCTCAGATGCCCAAATAAAGGCAGACTGCTGTTTTAAGAAATGCAGATCGTTATTGAGGTTTACCCAAGCATCACTGCGTTCTTTCACTAAGGTTTTTGGCTTAGTCAGCGCATCTAACGCCACTAACTGCAAATCGAGCTGATGTTGATCTCGGCTCTGCCACTGGAACGACAAGTGTTTGCTATCGGGCAACCAATCGACACGCGGCAGATAAATGTCTTTGCTATTCTCTTCGCGCAGGCTCACCCAATTGATGGCCTTATCTTTTAGCGTGACCACACCTAATGCGATGTCGACGTTGTTTTTACCTGCGGCAGGATAACGCTGCTCGGTGAGTTTAATACCATCGGCATAGATCTCATTGCGCGTCACTTGCTCGACCGCAGATTCGTCGATACGGGTGAAGGCGATAGCCGATTCATCGGGCGCCCACCAGTAACCGGTCATGCGATCCATTTCTTCTTGAGCGACAAACTCGGCCATGGCATTTTTAATTGCCCCGCCGCCATCGGTCGTCATAGCTTGGAGTTTTTTCGTCGCCAGATCTAACACATACAAATTTTGATCCCGCACGAAAGACACAAAATGCCCCTTGGGCGATAAGCGTGCATCTGTAGCAAACCCTTCGCCAATCGGCAATTGGGTCACGCTATTGTCGACGAGGGAAAAATAATACAGATTGCCAGAGGCCGGAATTAATAGCGCTTGGCTATCATCGGCCCAGAAGTACTCCATAATGCCTTCGCCATAAATACGTTGGCGCTCGCGGCGGGCTTTTTCTTCATCGGATAATTCATTTGTCGCAAGTTTATCGGCATTTAATAGCAGGCTCGACTCACCGGTTTTGACATCCATCTGCCAGAGATCATAAAAACTTTGATTATCTTTACGGCCAGCAAGATAGGTAACCCGCAGCCCATCGGGTGACAATTTTAAGCCACGGGGACTGGTGCCCGCTAAGGCAGGTGAGGCATTCATTCGCTCAATCGTCAGTGGCAGTTTGCCACCTTCCATTGCCAAAGCTGGGGTGGTTGTTGAAATCATAGCTGTCGAAATCATGGCCATTTGGCTCGCTATCAGTAGGGGAACGGCGCGCACCTTAAGTGAGCACGCAGGGAACCAAGTTAACCTATTTTTAATCATTATTATTCCTTGGAAGTATAATCGCCTAAGATGTCAGCGATTAAAAACAAGCCGACATTGTGCCAGAGGCAAACCCCAAATAGAAATAGCATGCAATATACAGATACAAATTAGGAGCATCTCGTCGGCTCAGTCCAAATAATCCCTAAAAGCCCTAATATTCGCTAAAAGCATCAGCAACATCGCTGAAATTGTCGACTAACTGAGTTATCATTCGCGGCAAATAACGAAATTGACCTCATTGTTGAACCTCTAAAGGACATAACATGCAGACTCTGACCCAGCACCTGACCTCACAGGCAGTGAACGACTCCCTCTCCCAGCTGATTTTAACCTTAGCCGACACCTCAAAAGCCATTAGCCATGCCGTTCGCCACGGTGCGCTAGCAGGCGTGTTAGGCGCGACTGAGCAAGAAAACGTCCAAGGTGAAACCCAGAAAAAACTGGATATCATCACCAACGACATGCTCAAAGATGCATTAAAAGCTGACGGTACAGTGCGCGGTTTAGCGTCGGAAGAAGAAGATCATATAGTTGAAGTCAGCCAAAATGGTCAATATCTGGTGTGTTTCGATCCACTAGATGGCTCATCTAATATTGATATCAACTCGTTAGTCGGCACGATTTTCTCTATCCTGCCCGCCCCTGCTGGCGAGTTGACTGAAACCAGCTTTTTACAATCTGGCCGTGCGCAATTAGCCGCAGGTTATGTACTTTATGGTCCATCGACCATGCTGGCATTAACCACAGGCCAAGGCGTGCAACTCTTTACTTTGCACCCAGAAACCAATGAGTTTTTACTGACTAACGCCGCCATGAGCATTAGCCCAGATACCCAAGAGTTTGCCATTAACATGTCGAACCAACGTTTTTGGGAAGCGCCAATGCAGACCTATATTGCCGATTTACTGCTCGGTAAAATTGGCCCACGCGAAAAATCATTCAACATGCGCTGGATTGCGGCCATGGTCGGCGACGTACACCGCGTGCTATCACGTGGCGGTATTTTCACTTACCCAACCGACAATAAAGATCCTAAAAAACCGTACAAACTGCGCTTGATGTACGAAGCCAACCCAATGGCCTTGTTAGTCGAACAAGCCGGCGGTAAAGCCTCAACGGGTTATGAAACTATTTTAGACATTACCCCAACGCATATTCACCAGCGTGTTGCCGTTATCCTAGGCAGCAGCAATGAAGTCGACGCTTGCCTGAGCTATCACGGTCTTGATTACAGTGAAGAGCCCAATCCAGAAGTGTAATTCTTGCGTTGTTAACGCTTAAACTAAAAAAGCCACTGATTACAGTGGCTTTTTTATCGATTCGCAGAATGCGACATTTTGATTTTTGATGCGACATAACCGACGAAGGAATTGCGGCCTTACGGCCGAGGTGAATCTTCCAACAGCGTTCCATCACTGGGATAGAGAACCCATAACAACACACTACAATCAAAGGCTGGATTTGAAAGCTCAATTCAGGCCAGAGCATGAAGGCTGTAACACAATACAAAGTGCGCACTATGGCATGGACTATGGCCACCTTTTGCGCCGCTATCACGCCATAAACCAACCACATTAAACCTGTCTGCACCGCAAGGGCGAAAGGCAATGCCAGATAATTTTCCATGAAGAATGGAATGCTGATAGCAAAGGTCAGGAAACTCATACCCACTGCGGCTATAAACACGTTATCAAACCAATTACGCTCATGCTTTTTCTTGAACGACATGTTCTCACCGGTTAGCCGAGAAATGCCCATGGCTAAATAGACGATTGAACCCGTTCCGATAAATACCGCCATCACCAAATGTGAAGGCGATAACATAAAACTTAATACAAATAGCAAGATCCACACTATCATGCCAGATAAGGGCATAGCCAAAGCACGTTGTTGACGGTATTCGATTAACTGTTGATCCAATGATGTGTGTTACATGATTAAGCCTCCTTGTTTAGATGACTTAAGTATCTACGCTAATAATCCAACACGGCAGTGTGTGTTGTCAGCAATAGACGATGACAAATGTCACCTCTTTCAGCAAAGTCCTAGAAAGTGTAAAAACGTGGCCCCCTGTTGCTGAATTTACTTTGGTATCAGCTTGAAAAAAGCGACAATCAAACATATCAAAGGCATAAGTAAGTTAATCCCTGTAGCGCAGCTAATACCCAAAATAGGGTTTAGATGACTACAATGGTGACGAAAACACAATAACAGCATATAACTCACGCTTTACCCTAGGGCTATCGCGCGCCTAAAATGCGCTATGTTACTGTTTTAGTCATTGGCAACTCGATTTTTTACCGCATTTTTAGATTAAGGGTTAAATGGAATATGGAACAAATATTTGAAAAATTGATGTATGCATCTCGCTGGATTATGGCGCCGATTTACTTGGGACTAAGCCTAGTCCTAATCGGTTTAGGCATTAAATTCTTCCAAGAGATCTTCCATATTCTACCGATTATTTTTGAGATAACCGAAGTCGATCTGGTGCTGGTCACCCTATCGCTGATTGATATCACCCTAGTGGGTGGCCTTATCGTGATGGTGATGTTTTCTGGCTATGAAAACTTCGTGTCACAATTAGATGTGGGCGAAGACAGTGAGAAGCTCAGTTGGCTCGGTAAGTTAGATTCAGGCTCATTAAAAAACAAAGTCGCCGCTTCTATTGTGGCGATTTCATCTATACACCTGCTGAAAATCTTTATGGATGTGAAGAATATCGATAACGATAAAATCATGTGGTACCTATTAATCCACATCACCTTTGTGTTGTCAGCCTTTGCCATGGGCTATTTAGACAAAATAACCCGCACCGGCAAGTAGTAGAATCGCAAGCTGTAAATCTTTTGAAATCGTAAAAACAAAAAGCCACTGATGACAGTGGCTTTTTGCATTTATAGCATATGACTTAACGTCCAGATTAGCTCTTCGCTAGTTCAACCTGATGCACTTTCTCGGTTTGGTCCACTATGGTCAATACAGCAGCATCACCTACCACGTTACAAGAGGTCAGCACCATATCGATAATGCGATCTAATGCCGCAACGATGGCGAAAGCTTCAATCGGTAAACCCATTTGATGGATTAACACGCCTATCATTACCATGCCGCCGCCGGGCACACCGCCAGCACCGACAGAGAGCAGGAAGATGCTAAATAACAGCGAAGGCAATTGATCAGAGGTGATAGGCATGCCAAAGGCGTTAGCGACAAAGAAAATCGCGATAGTGATGTAAATCGCCACACCGCCCATGTTCATGGTCGCGCCGAGCGGCACACCAAAGCCTGCTACCGCACGATTCACGCCTAACTTTTCGGTTAAGGTACGCATAGTCACAGGAATCGTAGCATTCGAGCTTGCGGTCGACAGTGAAAACAGCACTTGCTCTTGGGTCTTCTCGCGGAAGGTTTTTGCCGAAATTGGGGTAAATATACCCACCGCCATAGGGTAAACCACAAAAATCCACAGCAGTAGCAGCGCGAGGATCAGCACCATGTACTCAACTACGCTCATAAACACGCCAGCATCTAAAGTCGCGCCGAGCTTGAACATCAAGGCAAACACACCGTAGGGCGCTAGGCTCATGACCACAGAAATCAGCTTCATCATGATTTTATTCGCGGTTTGAAAACCTTGCACTGCGCCAGCGACATGCTCACCGAGTGACTTGATCACGCCGCCAAGCATTAGGGCCATAAAGATCACTTGCAGCATATTGCCCGACATAAAGGCCGCGACAGGGTTACGTGGGACTATGTCGATCACCAGTGCCATCAAACTTGGCAGCTCAGTAGCAGTAATCGCCAGGCCGTCTGTGCTGCTCATATCGACACCTTTACCAGGGTCGAGTAACAGCACGACTAATAATGCCGTCGCGATCGCGACAAAGGTATTGATGATATAGAAACCGAAGGTCTTACCGCCTAAACGGCCAAAACTTTTGAGATCTTGCAGCTCACAGACACCACAAACAATACTCACAAACACTAATGGCACGACTAGCATCATGATCATATTGACGAACATAGTGCCAACGCCGCCGGCAAGCTCGACCAAATTGTCCGAGAAGAAACCGATATCGTTTAAGAAGTACTGCACTATTGTGCCGAAAATAAGACCCGCAAACAGACCTATAAAGATCCGCGTCGAAAGTGATTTAATCATGCTTGTGGTTTCCCCAGAAATGTAGTTTTTTTGTTATTCATCTTCCATGATGAGCACAATTGCCAATCCATTTTTGGCTTAGACAGGGGATAGTGAAACATGCTAGCCGTTAATTCAATGAATAAATTTCACTTTTTCATCTTAAATTAAGCTAACCGCATCACGGAAAATTAGTAATAAATTGATTTTAAATGATAAATAATAATTATGCTCAATCAATGAGCAGACTAAAGACTTATTTAAAACCGCATATTTAAACAGAATGAAAACCAATAAATCACAATGCAAACATATTAAAAACAATTAGAAAATCAACCTCAGTCTTAATGACTAAAATTCAACTTATAAAAGAATTTAAAACTAGATAATTACACTAATGCAGAGAGATGGAATGCGTGATGGCTAAATATATGGCACTAACACTAGTTCAAGGCCGTGAGCTAGCAGGTGTTGCTGTTTGATGCTAATACTGTGTTGAGTTAACCAAAAAGCTAATTTTTGCCAACGCTTTAAATCGGCATGCTGAAGATATTTGGTCTGTTTCGCTTGCTTGTCGAAATCATAGGTTGAATTAATTTGCCCAATAGCCAACAACTCGGCAGGTGCTGCCAGCGCAAGTTGCGGCACAAGGCAATGGGTCACCCCCATTAAGGTATGGGCGATTTGCAGCCCTGCGGGATCTAAGTCGGTAAAGGCGATAATCGGCAGCTCACCTGCCATCGTTTGCAAAAAATGCCGCACGCCAATCGGTGAATGATGACCGCTGCCACGATAAATGACCATGAGGTTTGTTAGATCCTCAGGTAAACGCGCTTGATGGATAACATCAAACACATCCAAGTTTTCAACCACTAAGATGGCTGCGACATGAAGTTCACGACAATGTTTTTGTGCTTCATCCAAAGGAATACGCAGCGAGGATAAAGCGGATATTGCAACAGGTGGCGATTGAAAGCCCAGAAACTTGAGTAACACATACTCGGCTTCGGGGCGGATCTTGGCGAGCTTCTCATTATGACTTTTGGCGGACATCGCCATGCGATCGACATTAAAATCCAGATCCCTGAGATCGAGTCCCATTAGCGCCAATACGCCTTGCCTTAACAGATCAAAATCTTTGAGCGCGAAGCACAAATGCTTTTCAGACTCGTCTAACTCGCCCACTTCTAACTCGCGGTAAATCGCGCGCCAGTTAGCCGTGAGCTTAACCTTGGGAGAACGCTTAATAAAAGCCTTCTCCAACAGCTGCAGTTGTTGCTGGCCTAGGCTAGCCATAACTCAACATCGCGAATGATAAAGTTACCGCTATAAATGGGATGCGGCTCACCCAAAGGCTCAAGCTCAAAGTAGGCTTTATGTTCATCGGGTAGGCCTTCGTAGCCGCCAATCACTTGATAAATCCAGCTCTCAGCTTCCCAAGGCAATGCCTTATCCACCAGATATTCCAGCGCGGATTGACGCAGGCCAGACTCAATAACATCGACAAAATACTCATCCACCGCCTGTTTAAGCGGATTATCCGGCACATCAAAATCTTCACTTTGGGTGAGTGACACGGACGCATCTCGCTCACGCACCGCTTCAATCACGGGATGACGACTAATAGCTTTAATGTGCGCGACTATGCCCATCAACTCCAGTTCTTGGCTGGCGTTGTGAACATCTACCGCAGCAGGTGCGAGCAAGATTTCAGCGCGATTGAATAGACTCGGAATTTCCTTGTGGGACACATGGTCCGCAGGACGATAATCCGGATGCAAGTCTGTGTAGAGTAACCAGCCCTTGAGCAAACGGGTACGGCCACGGATTTGCCTAAAGCGACCTAAGAGTTCGAGCAAACGCCCCTGCACTACGCTCAATTCCTGGGCGCAGTCGCTCATGGTTTCTTGCAAAGTCGTCACTAAGAGTTTTCGCAGCTCTCGGATATCGCCGGCGATTTCGCCAAGCTCACTAAACTGGAACATCTCTAAGCCATTAAGCAATTCAGAGACTTGGCTTTGGGCTAATTCATTTTCACGGATCTTTGCGTTGATCGTACCGACGTAGCCGAACTCGTTGTTGATCCGACCCCAGAGCACACGAATCGAATAACGCAGACTATCGGCGAAACTATAAACATGCTCGCTCAAATCCGACAAATAGGCTTCAGCAGCGCTGTAATCTGAGCTATGACGGGCTTCTTTGTAATGGTCGGCCAAGGTTTTAATGGTCGCGAGAGCCGAGCCGACGTTAGAGTCGATTTGGCGATTACGCTCGTCACTTAAACCTTCTTCGAGCAAGGCACGCACAGAACGCTTAAGGCGCAGCTCTTGATCTGGCTCTGGCCGCCACAAAATGCCGGCCTGTTTAAGCTTTTCGACCACGCTTGGATCGTGGGCATCCTCGTTTAAGGAACCCGCTAAATAGGCGTCCATAATGATGTCAGCATGGCGACCTAACTGCTTGAGCAGCTTAACCCCTGCCTGATGTAAGTTACTGCTCATCACGGCCTCCTTGGTCGCAGCTTTTACCTAGGTTTAATCGTGCCAACATTAGATTAAGTCCCGCTGAGTCGCCGTTTCCGCCTGCGCTTCTAGGCTTAGGCCTTCGGTTTCGTCGATAAACCGAATGACTTCATACAGATAATCCAGCTTGCCCGTGGCGATATAGATTTGCTTCTCCGCATTGGGGCGCACTAAATAGCCGAGTTCGACTAAGCGTTTGAAGACTAACTTGATTTGCGCATCGCTGTTGGTACTGGTCGAGCCAAATAAACGATATTGGCTGAGTTTGGCTAACTGCTCACGAAACGCTGGCGTGTCTTCGATGCGGCTTTGCAGCTCAGTTAAACGCACGGGCGCGCCTTCGCTCAGCGGCGCATCTTGGCCACTGGCTTCTTGCACTAATACCAGCCATTCCACCAGCGGGATCAATGCCTGACAGATATCTTTAAACTGCGATGAAATCACTTTGCGTTCGCTATCACCGAGCTGCAAATAACCACAGAAGAACACATCGCCTTCGGCGGCGGACGCCACGGTACGGTTGATCTGGTTTAAATAGGCTTCGACCCGCTCGCGGGTGCTGCTATTTTTAAGGGCGCGCCAGCCTTCTTCATTGGTGGTGCGGCAAATAAACTCGCCCTTAAGTAACAACTCAATCAAAGCGCCAGTGCCAACTAATACGGTTTGGGTTGCATCACTCATTAGATGGCCTCCTTCGACAAACGCTTGTTCAACATGTCTGCTATTGGGTTCACCTTTGGTTTTACCACCTGCAACTTCTTGGTTTGTTTGTTGATAATGTAACGATTGGCGAACAAGTTCAGCACCTCAGACTCTGGGTTCGGGAAGGCGCCCAGCACACAAATATTGTTGTTTTCGCAGGCGTCGAAAATCTTCTTCACGTTGGTATGGTGCAAAGTGCCCAGCTCATCAATTGGCCAGTGAATGGTCACATCGGCGCGGCCACGCAGCAAACGCGTGAATGCCAGCAGGAACTTACACAAAATCAGATACGCCATGCCGTGGCTTGAGGATTCGTTAAGCTGTCTGTCGGTGCGGATAATTAAGTCGCTGTTACCTTCTTTAAGGCGCAGCTCGATTTCCAGCAACTTAGCGATGCCCCCCGTTAACGCGGCGCGGCCGATAATGTCTAAGGCGCGGCGCATGCTGTTGGTGTAATCCTCATCGGGCAAGCCATTAAAGCCATCGGCTTTCCAATGTTTAAAGGCTTTGACGAACTGTTCAAGCTCTGGCCAGAACTCTAACTCGCTGATGCGCGAGCGAATACGTACCGCCGATTCAGACACACCTTCAAGGAATAACTCTTCGCCCACTTCGCGGGTAATACGCGCACTTTGGGAGGCGATGCGGCGGTCGATATCGGCTAATACATCATAGAAGGCAGTTAAGTCGACGCCGAAAATTCGTCCTTGCTCACGCAACGCAGTAATAGATTGCGGCACTATCACGTTCAACAATTGCTCAAGCTGTGGCACTAACTTGCGGTAATCCAGCAGACGAATACCTTTGTCGTTGATAAAGCTCGATTCTTCACGGGCACGCTCCCAGGTTTCGGCAAGGCCCGAACCTGACTTGCTGGCGATCACTGAGTCGAAATGCTCTACATATTGCTTCACTGAACCCATCAAATAATCGCGTTTCAGCAGCAAGTCTTCGCCTTGGCGCAGACGCTCGCCTAGGCTGCCTTGGGCTTCTTCGTTATTGGTCGGCAACTTAAGCTCGGCGAGTTTACGCATTACTGCACGTAACTTCGTTAAGTTTTCAGAGGCTTCCACCTGCGCCGCATCGGACGCTTTACGCTCGGTTTCGAGTTGCTGACGGCGAGTCTTCACATCTAAGGTTTTCGCCTTAAGCTGTTGATCGATTTCCGATACCGCGCGCTTCACATCTGCAAGCTGAGTTTGCAGTTTAGGTTTACGCATCAGCCAAGTGTGTTGATACCAATCATCGAAACGCAGTACGTCACTACGACGCTGCTCAGCGCGGCTAATTTTGGTTTCTAATTCGCGGATCTGTTGCTTGAGTTTGAGGATATTCTCCTCGTCCACACCGCGGGATTTAAGCTCGTTTTTGTACCAGGTCTCGCAGGCTTTCAGCTCGATTTTGGCGCTTTCACGGCGGCCTTCAATGGTCGCTTTAATTTGGCCGAGTTGATTGTCGAGCGCGCCGATCACTTCCTGCCAATAGGCTTGTTTTTCCATGCGCGCTTCGAGCGCTTGCTCTTTTTGCTCTTCGAGCCAGAGTTCGTGCTGATGTTTAAGCTGTTTCAGCTCGCCATCGAGTTGAGTCAATCTTTGTACCGCATGGGCTTTGCGATCGCTCAATGCTTTGTTGATTTTATCTTGCTCACTGCGCTTTTCATCGAATAGGCGACGCAGATCGTCACGGCTATTTTTATACGCTGTGCGGGCAAAAGTGAGTTCACGGCTGAGATTATCCAACTCGCCATTAATCGCCACTAGCTGAGATTCAGCCTCGGCCTGCATTTCTTGGGCGCTAGTGTGGGCTTCTTCGGCTTTACTTAACCGAATCCGCAGCTCTTGTTCGGAGGCGGCATATTCAGGCACATCGATCGCCTTAAGATCTAAATGCACGCCAAAGAAAGCTTCGCTCGACTCACTTACTAAACTGGGGTGTAAATCAGTGCGATGCAGTAGTTCAGGTGCGATCACTTTACCTAAACTTTGCTCCCAACCTTGGGCTTCCTTACGCAGGAACTCCAATAGGGTGTGGGATTGCGGGAACAGCATGTGGTGCAGTTCATCCAGCGCAGTTTGACGCTCGTTCACCCTTAGGGTGGCGATACGCAAGGCTTCGTTGGCTTGGTCGCGTTTGGCTCTAAGCTTGCGCTCATCACTGCTTAAGCGCTCAACCTTGGCATTGCAGCTTTCTTGTTCTTCATCGGCGCGGTGAATACGTTCGTCAAAAATCGCTAGGCTTAACTTTTCTTCTTCGGTGTAAGTCACGCCATCGACACGCAATTTAAGCTCGGCGGCAGTGAGTTTAAATTGGTATTCCTGCTCGCTAAAGCTGGCCTTGCCCGCATCCATTTGGTTGCGCCATTGCAGCTCTAAGGCGTCAATATCGGTGCGCGCCACTTCGCGTTGCTTATCGCGGGCTTCGCGCTGCTTGTCTTGGTCGGCATGCAAACCTTCTAGCTCGCGGTTTAACTGCTCGCCAATCTTACTGCGACGGGCATTGTAGGCCGCCTCGATATCTTGGTGCTTCTCGGTTTGCAGCTTGTGGCGTTCACTTAAGTTTTCAACATCGGTGCGCCAGTTTGGCAGCATCTCAAGATCGGCCTTAGCTTGCTCTATGTTGGCATCTAAAAAGGCGCTGTGCTGATCTTCAATGGCATCGAGTTCATACTCGCACTTTGCCACATCGCCCTTGGCTGCGGATAAATCGAGGTTGAGCTCATCGCGCTGCTCTTTCCATTCATCGTCGAGCAATCTGAGTTTTAAATTCAGCTCTTTAGATAAGGTTTGCTGAATATCTTGGCGATCGGCTTCTAAGGTTTCATCGTTACGATAACCACGGGACAAGCTTGATAAGCGCAGTTCGGCGCTGAGCAGTTGGTTAAATTCTTGCTCGAGTTTTTCAAACTCAGGGCGAATGACTTCAAACCCTTGGATAAGTTGGCTTTCACGGATCCACGCCTCAACGCGCTGTGGATTTAAGCGTGAGCTGGGCGGATTAACTCCGTCTTCCTCTAAAATGGCGGCGATCATGGATTTGACCGTCTCCATCTTGCCTTCTTTGGAGTGCACCGCTTTGGCGAGTTTTTCGATGTGGCGCAGGGAATGCTCGCCCTCACACAGGGCAAATTGGCGGGCATAGCCGCGCAGTTCGCTGCGGTTGCTGCCCGTGCTTAATAGGGTGCGATCGTTTTGGATAATGGCGCGATATTCGCGGGTGTTGAGCAAGTTAGTGGTGGCGATGCCGGCACGTTTTAAATCACGGCCTAATTCCGCCATGGTGTGGCACAGAATAGTGTCGCCATTTTGCGATTTAATATAATCGCTTAGCTCAAAACCTTTGGCGATAAAGCGATAGTTAACGCCCTTACCATCACCCGCCGATGCCAGCACGGCTTGGTACAGTAACCCATCGGCCTTTTGATATTCGTAAATGATGTAGCTTGAATCGTGTGGCAAATACCAACGCTCGAAACTGTCGCGGGTCGAAGGCACCACGCGGCTTGGGTATTCGCCATAAAAAACAGGTACTAGACGTTGTAATGTCGTCTTACCCGAGGCGTTAGTACCACAAATGTTGGTATGGCCATTGAGGGCGAGTTCCACAACGCCCGGAAGGTGCGTATCAATCAGCACAATACGAATCAAGCTTGCCATTTCATTCCTTATGCAAACGGGAGCGTCTTATCTAAGCTGCAGAAGCCTTCTACAGGACAAAGCAAAACAATCCAAGAGGGCCACAGACCTTAAAAAAGCACTGTAAAAAGTGATTTTAAAATCATGACCTAAAAATAGTGCCCCTAAAATAAGGCAATCGCGGTGTATTGGCAATTAAGCGGCGCTGCACTAATGCCACAGCTTACATCTCAGCCCAGAACTAAGCGGATCACTAAGCCCATTGCTCAGCAAAAAATAAACCCATAGCCAGACAAATGTTAAGCGGCTAATGATACGACAACTTAGCCAAAATAGGCGGCTAACAAAGCGGCAATTAGCGCAGTAAAAGGTAAATTTTAGCGGTTATCATCAAGGCGCAGGCGATCAGCGATCCGGCTATAGATCAGCATCATTTCCGCCAGCGATCCCACTTGCATGCCTTTCATCAAATTGGCGCGGTGGATCTCGACCGTGCGCATGGCAATACAGAGGCTATCGGCGATCTCTTGGTTCTTCAGCCCTTGGGCAATCAGGTTGAGTATTTCCCTCTCCCTTGGTGTGAGCGCTTGATACGTCTCAAGATACTGATTGTCTTGATGATGCGCCTTGGTATGTTCCAACGCTTTGAGTACCGCTTCGGCTAACTTAGCGCCATCGGCGGGCTTTTGGAAAAAATCCACCGCACCGAGTTTGAGCGCTTCTACTGCCATAGGCACATCGCCATGGCCGGTCAAATAAATCACAGCTAACGGACTATTTTTGGCGACTAATTCAAGATGCAACTGTGGGCCGCTCAAGCCCAGCATACGCACATCAACCAGCGCACAACCCGGCAGGGTTAAGTCTACGGCGGTAAAAAAGGCTTCGGCGCTATCAAAGTCGGTGATCTTGAGGCCATAGCTTTCGAGCATAAAACGCAAAGAACGACGCACTGAGTCATCGTCATCGATTAAATACACAGGTAACTCAAGACTCATTAAAGTGCTCCATTAGGTTCAGGTTTACGCGGTATAGCCACCTGCGCTTGGCAACCGCCACCCATAGCGCTTTCTAGGCTAAACGTCCCGCCATGGCTCTCGGCAATATCGCGGCAAATCACTAAGCCTAAACCTAATCCCTCTGATTTAGTGGAATAAAAGGCTTGCATCAGCAAGCTGGCAGCTTCGGTTAAACCCGTGCCATTATCTGTGACAGTCAGCAAAAGTGTGCGTTCTTGATAGCGAAGATCGATATCGATCGTCGGCGTGTATGGCTTTTGCGTGATGATCTGTTCTGTGCCACTGGGTTCAAGTTCCAGCCGCTGAACACAGGCATCGGCGGCGTTTTTCAGCAGGTTAAGCAGCAACTGCTGCATGCCGACTTCATCGAGGGACTGTAAATAGGGCTCGCCGCTCACATTCACGGCAAGATTGATTTGATGTTGTTCAAACTCATAGGCGAGCAGCGGCACAGTCTCATTGACCAGTTCATGCAAATACAAAGGTTGTTTCGATACAGGCCGTTTCTTCAACAGGTTGCGTAAACGGCTGATAATGCTGTCGGCTCGCGTGACTTCCTGCTGGATAAGCGTCAATACTGATTGCAGTTCCTCAGGGCTAGTCCCCCGCTGTAATCGCACTTCGGCGCCATGACAATAATGGCCAATCGCCGCCAAAGGTTGATTCAGTTCGTGGGAGAGACTCGCGCCAAGTTCGCCAGCAATCGCAATGCGCTGGGCATGTTCCAGTAGCGCGCGGTTTTCATTGAGCTGGCGCTGAGTGTTAATTAACTCCCGGCCGCGACGACTAAAGCGATACTCCAACCAGAAATGGTACGCATTGAGCAGCACCAGAATCGCCAGCACAAACCAAGCCCATTGTTGATGTAACTTGACCCACTGCCACGCCCTTTGCCACCAAGGTGTTTGCAAGGGATGCATGTCGAGATCTTTAAGTAACTGATCAATCGCCAGCTGACTCACGGCCGTGGTCCAACCCGCAGAATCGGCCGTCTTAGCGGCGAGGTGATCTTCGGGCAGCGCCAACAGCGCTTGAGTCACGCTTTTAGCTAAAGATTGCGAGGCGCGATTGGTCTTCGCCATAGACCAGTTGGGATAGAGACGAGTCGAGACTTGGCAATGAAATCCCACCGGCGTTTGGTTATCGAGCACCCGATAATGGCCGATATTAATCAGCCCTTCTGCCTGCATCTGCTCAAGCTGACACACAGGCACTACAGCCGCATCCAGTCGATTGTCTTTCGCCGCATCATTACTACTTTTTTGATCATCTAACTGATACAACAGATTATCTAGCGGGAATCCCAGCGGAATAATCTCACCCACAAAGCGAGGCAAATCTATGCCCTTTAGCTGCGCTTCGTACACTAAGGTCAAGTAACCGCCGAAGGCATTTTTCGACACTATCCCGAGCCGGCGTCCCTTGAGATCAGTTAAAGTCTGATAGGGTGAATCGGCGCGCACCACCAGCGCCGAACCCACTTGCATCGCCGCGCCATTATTTAACGGGCTGCGTAGGGTCGCCAACCAAGTGAGAGAATATTGCCGCGCCAGCAACACGGATTGCCCGGGGTTAGTGATCACAAAATCGAGCTCTTGGGTTTCAACGCCCTTGGCTAACTCATCGAGGGAGAGAGGATGTAACCTGAAGTAACTGTTGGGAATTTGGGTTTCGAGCCAACCCATTAACGGCTGCCAGCGGTTAATCGTCGCCTTATAACCGCGGATGGCTAACACGCCCACATCAACCACTTGATAACCGGGTTCTTCGGTAGCGACTGGCGCAACAACCTCAGCGTCCATTACATCCGAAGGCGCAGTTTGATTCTGCGGCTCTTCGGCGAACACATTTGCCGAAGCGAGCAAGCACGCTAACGCCACGGCTAGTGCCATCCTGAAAATCGTTCGAGGTGCCATCTTAGGCACTGTTCCTTGAATCGATAATGGCCGCTTGAGCGACATAGCTGAGCTAAACACTGTTTTCATCATCCTAAATAACGTGAAGTGCAATCCTTTATCCCCATTGACTCAAATTCAACTCAAGCTCAAATCCAGTTAAAAGTAGGTCCAATTCAAATTGGAAGCAGGCCAAACTTAAGTTTAAAAGCCGTAAAAAATAAAACCCTATCATTTTGAAGGCTATTCTAACGGATATTTGTTGCGCTAGATCAAACCCACGCCTGATATGTGGAAAACCACTATAGTTATGCCGCCTCGCCTTTTACAGAATGCCTGTAAACCTCGCCATAAACCTTAACTCTAGGTCTATGAGCCAGTTTATTCGCCATCTGCAAGAGTGAAGGAAATCTGTATGGACAAGAGTAAACGTCAGTTTCTCGGCAAAATGGCCAGCATCAGTGTTGGCGCCGCACTGATCCCTGTGGTGCAAGTGTATGCGCAGGATGATAAACGCGGCACTCAAGTGCACAGTGCCAGCGAAGGCCAAGTGGGTAAACGTTACGGCATGGTGATCGATCTACGTCGCTGCGTGGGCTGCCAAGCCTGCACCGTCGCTTGCACTATCGAGAATCAACCGCCCCTAGGGCAATTTCGCACCACAGTGCAGCAGTATGAAGTCTCGCAGCAGGAAGATACCACGCCGCCTGCGTTTTTAATGCTACCAAGACTTTGTAATCACTGCGAAAACCCGCCATGTATTCCCGTTTGTCCTACGGGCGCTACCTTCCAGCGCAAAGACGGCATAGTGGTCGTCAATAATGAATGGTGCGTTGGCTGTGGCTATTGCGTGCAAGCCTGTCCCTATGATGCCCGCTTTATCAACCACGACACTAATACCGCCGACAAATGTACCTTCTGCGCCCATAGGTTGGATGCGGGATTACTGCCCGCCTGCGTCGAAACCTGTGTGGGAGAAGCCCGTGTGATTGGCGATCTTAACGATCCCCACAGTCAGATAAGCCAACTGCTCGCCACCAATAAAACCGATATCAAGGTACTCAAACCGACGGCCAATACTTCACCGCGCGTGTTCTACATCGGCATGAGCAGCGCTTTTGAGCACAAGATTAGCGGCCAAGCCCCCGTAAGAACCTTACTTACCGATACTGGCGAGGAGATCCACCATGGTCATTAAAGAAATCTTTACCCCAGATATCGCCATTACTTGGCTACCTTGGGCGGTGCAATACTTTTTTATGATGGGTTTGGCCTATGCCAGTGTGTGGGTCGCGACAATACACTTGTTTAGTCACGCGAAACCCGATGACAGACTGCTGAAACTCTGCGCCTGTTTAATGCTGACCGCAGGCATAGTCGCGCCTATTGCCTTGCTCGCCGATTTACACCAACCGCTGCGGGCTTGGCATTTTTATGCGCAAGTTCGCCCTGAATCTTGGATGTGGTATGGCGCCTTTTTACTGCCGGTATTCTCGGGCACCAGCGCGCTATTTGCTTGGCTATTACTGCGTCAATATCTGCCTAAGCACACCGCGCATCAAGACTCAGATTGGCTGAATAAAATAGGCCAATTATTGAGATTCGGTGATTGGAACAGTGACAAATTCATCAAGCCGATCGCGATTATCACAGCCCTGAGTGCCTGCAGCATCGCCCTCTACACTGGCATGGAAACCATGGCTATTAAGGCGCGGCCACTGTGGCACACCTACTGGCTACCACCTTTGATGGCGATGAGCGCCCTACTCGCCGCCTGCGGCACTTTAGCGGTATTGAATCGATTATTAAAAGGCTACCAACAAACTACCCAAGACAAGCTATTACTCTGGGTAAGGGCCAGCTTTGGTCTGTTCGCCCTGTGCCTTATCGGCTGGGCATTATTCGATAAGGGCTCGGCCCCCGAAGCCGCGTTATTGCTTGAAACCAGCCCAAGCTGGCAACTTGCTGCAATTTGGGTGCTAGTCACGCTCGCCATGCTGGCACTGATGCTCGCCATTCGTCACTTACCCAATGTTGCAATGCTAATCGTCAGCCTCACGGCCATTCATCTCGCGTGGGGATTTCGCTGGATAGTGTTAATCCAAGCGCAAACCGATCCTAAATACGGCGCAGGGACTTACCTCTATCAACTGCCTTGGGGACCCGAAGGGCTATTAGGCATAGCCGGCACCTTCGGTCTTTGGCTGGCATTAATGGCGCTGGTCTCCGAACTTATTCGCCACACGCCTGCGGCAAAGCTTGCTCGCTGAGCACCCAATTAGTTTACAGAATGAAGGAGTCCATCATGGATAAGAGTAAACGTCGTTTTATCAAAGGGGCCGCTGTCACGGGTGGTGTGGGATTATTTGCCGCGGGTTATAGCCATACGTTAGCGCAAATGGGCAAAGGTGTCGTCAATGGCACCTCGGGGAAATCGACCCAAGATCCGCTGCATGGCAATTCCTTAACACCTGAATATAAAGTCGATTTACAGTCAGGTCAGCTGATCAGCAATGACGATCAGCGCGTCGCCAATACTATGTGCTTAGGTTGCTGGACCAAATGCGGCGTGCGCGCTCGTATCGATCAAAAAACCGATAAGATCATCCGCATCAGCGGCAACCCTTATCACCCGTTGTCATCGCGCGAACATATCGATTTCGATACGCCAATCAAAACCGCATTTGTCGGGCTAAGCGCCTTTCAAGAACAAGGTCTACAGGGGCGTTCCACCGCCTGCGCTCGTGGTAATGCCATGTTAGAACAATTGGATAGCCCGCATCGCGTTACCCAATGTCTTAAGCGCGTGGGTAAGCGCGGCAACGGCCAATGGCAGAGCATTAGCTTTGAGCAGTTGCTGAATGAAGTCGTCGAAGGCGGTGATTTATTTGGCGAAGGCCAAGTTGAAGGCTTAAGGGCGATTCGAGATATCGCCACGCCGCTCGATGCCAATAATCCAGAATACGGCCCTAAGGCTAATCAGTTGCTGGTCTCGAACGCCTCCGATGAAGGCCGCGATGCCATTATCAAACGTTTTACCTTCAACAGCTTTGGCACGCGTAACTTTGCCAACCACGGTGCTTATTGCGGGTTTACCTACCGCGCTGGTGCAGGCGCGTTATTGGATGATTTAAAAAAATACGCCCACTTAAAACCCGATTGGGACCATAGCGAATTTTTACTCTTTATCGGCACCTCGCCGCAGCAATCGGGCAATCCTTTTAAACGCCAAGCGAGACAATTGGCAAACGCGCGGGTGAATAACAGCAATTTCAGTTATGTGGTGGTGTCGCCCATGCTGCCCAATACCTCGAATCAACCTTGTGCGGGCAACAACACTTGGCTGCCGATCCGCCCCGCCACCGACTCGGCCCTCGCCATGGGCATGTTGCGCTGGATTATCGATAACCAGCGCTATGCCGGCGAGTTTTTGAGTGCGCCGAATGTCGATGCCGCAAAAGCATCAGGTTACCGTGGCTTTAGTAATGCAGGCTTCTTGATAATCAGCGAGCCCACCCATCCAAGATATGGCCAGTATCTTTTTGCCAGCGATCTTGGCTTGCCCTTCGAAGGCAAAGTCTATGGCGAGCAGGACTCGCAGTTGGTTGTCGATGCAACGAGTGGCGAGGTAGTTTTGGCTACCCAAAGCCAGAAAGCCAAGCTCGAAGTAGACCAAAGCGTCGACACACCTAAGGGAGTGATTGCGGTTAAATCCAGCTTCCAACTGTTAAGCGAAGCGGCGCACAGCTTCGAAATGGCACACTATGCCAAGGAGTGCGATATCAGCGAGGCGCAGATTATTGCCCTCGCGGATAAATTTACCAGCCATGGCACTAAGGCCGCAGTAATCTCCCACGGCGGCACAATGAGCGCCAATGGTTTCTATAGCGCGTGGGCGATCATGATGCTCAACGCCATGATAGGTAACATCAATTTAAAAGGCGGTGCATTAGCCTCCGGCGGTTCCTTCCCCGCCTTTGGTAAAGGCCCAAGGTATAATCTGCAGGATTTTGACGGCATGGTCGAACCTAAGGGCGTATTCCTATCGCGCTCTAAATTCCCCTACGAGAAAACCTCAGAGTATCGCCGTAAAGTCGAAGCGTGCGAATCGCCTTATCCCGCTAAAGAGCCTTGGTTTCCGATTTCATCTCCCTTATTGGGCGAACATTTAACCGCGGCGGTACACGGCTACCCTTATACACTCAAAGCCTGGATTAACCACATGGGTAATCCGATTTATGGTCAAGCGGGTTTAGGGGAAGCTATTGGTGAACAACTGAAAGATCCTAAGGTGCTACCGCTGTTTATCAGCATCGACAGCTTTATTAACGAAACCTCGGCGCTGTCGGACTACATCGTGCCCGATACCTTAACGTACGAGTCTTGGGGCTGGACCTCAGCATGGCAAGGCACACTAACCAAAGTTGCCACAGGCCGTTGGCCGATTGTCGAGCCAAGGGTCGCTAAGATGGCCAGTGGTGATGTGGTGTGCATGGAGTCTTTCTTGAGCCAAGTGGCGATGAAGTTGCAACTACCCGGCTTTGGCGAAAATGCCGTTAAGGCCGCCGATGGCAGCTTACACCCGTTAACGCGCGCAGCGGATTACTCACTTTACGGCGCCGCCAACGTGGCCTATTTAGGTAAAGCCGTCGCCGATATCAACGCCGAGGACATGTATCTTAGCGGTGTAAGCCGCATTCAAAGTGAGCTCAACGCTAGACTCAAGCCAGATGAAGTCAAAAAAGTCAGTTACTTATTTGCTCGCGGCGGCCGTTTTGAAGAAATGCGCGGTGCACGCGATGACGCGGGGAATCCGAGTAAAGTCTGGCCTAAACCTATGATGCTGTGGAATCCCGACGTCGGCAGTCGCCGCAACAGCCTAACAGGGGAATTTATGAGTGGTTGTCCGCGCTTATATCAACCCGCCTTGGCCGATGGCACGCCGCTCGATAAGGCGTTTGATAAATCACAGTGGCCATTACTGATCAGCAGCTACAAGTCCCATACCATGAGCTCTATGAGTATTGGCTCGGATCGTTTACGCCAAGTACACCCCAATAATCCGGTGCGACTGAACGAGAAGACCGCCACTCGCCTTAGCATCAATACAGGCGACACAGTAAAAATCAGCACGCCTAACGGCAGCGTGATCGCTTTAGTGGAATGTGTTGCCGGAGTGCACCCAGACTGCATCGCTATCGAACACGGTTATGGCCATAAAGAACTCGGCGCGCGTGACACTGTGATTGACGAGATTAAAATCGTCGCCAATCCGCGGATCCGAGTCGGGATCAACATGAACGACTTAAATCTGTTCGATCCCAGTCGTCACGGCCGCTATCCGCTGGTAGACTGGGCAAGTGGAGCCTCGGCAAGACAAGGCCTACCCGCTAAGATTGAAAAACTAAGCTAACCGCCGAACATAGATAACACTTAAGAAGCTGCCCTTTGGCAGCTTTTTCTATGGCATTCATTCAACCTAGATTACTCGAATAGCATGCTAAAATTCGTTATCCGCTCTGCCGCTACGTCTGGTCGGGCTAAAACCAAAGCCTAGTCGAGCTAAAACCAAAAAAAGTGATCTTCTTTTGCTCAATTTAGGTATATAGATCCCGATCACGTGTTTATTAGAAATAAACCACACATTAAAATCACAGCTATATTTATCTGTGTATCCAGCTCGTTATATCGAGCTTTCAATAAAGACCAGCGGTTTTTGAGTCAGTTAAGCTCATCAGGAGTATCTCAGTGTTCAATTCTTCATTACGTAAAAGCCTAGAAGTGAGCGAAAACAAGCGCCAAGAAGCGGAGTCGGTCATCGACGCCATTAAGCAAAGTATTGCCACGGTAGAATTTACGCCTGAAGGAAAAGTGCTCGATGCGAATGCCTTGTTTTTAAAAGTAGTCGGTTATTCACTTAATGAAGTTGTTGGCCAACACCATAAGCTGTTTTGCTCAGCGACCTATGCTAATTCTCCTGCATACCAACAATTTTGGAGTAATTTAAAAGCCGGTCATCCACAGGAGGGACATTTCGCGCGAGTGAATAAAAATGGCCAAGAAATCTGGCTAAGAGCGACTTACTTTCCTGTAAAACAGGCGGGCAAAGTCGTGAAGATAATGAAAACGGCTTCTGAAATTACCCAATATAAGCAACAGCTTGACGATCAATCCGCCATCTTCGATGCCCTAAATCGCTCCCAAGCCATTATTGAATTTACCCCAGATGGCACTATCCTGAAGGCAAATGCCAACTTTTTAAAAACAATGGGATACAGCAAAGAACAGATCTTGGGTAAGCATCATAGAATTTTCTGTTTCGATGAATTTTATCGACAAAATCCTCACTTTTGGGACGAGCTTAAGCAAGGTCGCTATAGCAAAGGGCTATTTGAGCGCAAAAATGCCTATGGCGACTCAATTTGGCTGGAGGCGGCTTACAATCCCATTATGGATGAGCATGGAAAGGTCGTTAAAGTTGTTAAGTTCGCCAGTGATATCAGCAAGCGGATCGAGCAAAGCCACGCTGTGCGTGAAGCCGCAAATATTGCGCTCACCACATCGCAACGCACCGTTGAGCAAGCGGAACAAGGCGTTAAGTTGCTTAATGCGACCTTCAATACCTCCAATGCCATTGCTGAGCAAACCCATAAAACGACTCAGGCGATTACTCAATTGAATGAGCAATCCCAAAGTATTCAAGCCATAGTCGCGACGATTAGCTCGATTGCCGATCAAACCAATTTGCTAGCATTAAATGCCGCGATTGAGGCCGCGCGTGCAGGTGAACAAGGCCGAGGTTTTGCGGTTGTCGCCGATGAAGTGAGGCAGCTCGCTTCCAGAACCAGTAAATCAACCAGTGAAATTGCCGCCGTAGTCACTAAAAATACCCAGCTCACCACAAGTGCAACAGACATGATGAACGAAGTTGAAGGTATCGCACAGGAAGGGAAACAACAGTTAGCTGAGGTAACTTTGGTGATGGGAGAAATACGCAACGGGGCAGAAAACGTCTCACAAATCGTCTCTCAACTTTCAATCAACGGTCATTAATCCCCTGCATTTCATCGCGCAAGGATTGCATGGCGTTTTATCTAAAAGACAAAAACGCCATGTGACTGTTCCGTCAATCAATAATCAGTTTTACTACCTTCATAGGTGGCGCACATTTGCTGCGCCAGCGCCTCGTCATAAGGACGTAATCCACTCATGACTAAGGTTTTGATACCTGTGCCGACTAAAGTATCGCCACTGTGTAATTCAAAGTGCAGTGTCACATCGCCACGTTTACCATCGATTTTTAAATCTTGGTCAACGAGTGATAAGGTCACTTGCACAAAATCGAGGGTGGTTAAGTCAAACGACATGCTTTCGTAAATCACTAAAGGTCGGTCTGGGTTGATCATCACTTGATGTTGTTTCATCAAAGGGATCAGGATATCGATAAAATTATGCCCAGAGAAAGCAACATATTGACGAATAAAGGATTCTGTCTGCGCATCGCAACAACTTACATCGCCTTGACGGCTCACATTAAGATAGGTTTTTTCGCGGCCATCGCGAATTGAAAAACTCTCGCTCACTTGTTCCGGAAATTGCAGTTCGACACTCGCGCCCACCATACCCGCAAAGCTAAATTTCATGCTCTGACTCAGGCCATATTGAGTCAATACTATGGCAAACAGTAAATCTCCCGGCACGCAAAAGCGTTTTGCGCCCACATTGTGTATGGGATTAAAGTCCTGCGCAATTTTCTTCGCGAAGTCGCTGGCTTGTTGTGCTGAAACGGAAATGGCTTGATTTTGCTCGGAAAAATAAGGCGCTAGAAACATATAAACTCTATTTGTAATAACTCAATACAGGGATGGATAACAAAATTATCACGAGTCTACCTTAAATTAGGTATTTAACTCACCCGATGACTTGATCCCACGGAAGATGTACAAAGTAACACCATGCCCACATTTGTAAAGCCAAACAAATTACAAGGGTATTAACTTAGGTTAACAGGCTAGCGCCTTCCATTGGACAAGGAACAAATAGTTAGACTTGTTTAAATTCACGCTTCAATTGAAAACTATCGTCAGTGACCAGCTGTTCTAGCACTTCGACACGCTGACGCAAGGTAGCTAACTCGGCCCGCAAGGCTTGATTTTCGGCCTCTTGCTCACGGCTCGACACACCTTGCTTGTCGCGGATTTTCATAATCGCCACCACATATCCGCCAACAATGGCGAGTATCGGGATAAGTAAAGCGAGGGCTCCGGTATTCATAGTCATTTCCTTTATCTATTGGCGTTATCGTTATCAGGCTAAAAACTCAGGCTTATTTCGACTCTAGACATCAATCAAAGTCAGAGTATGGGAATGAGTATGCGCAAAATAATCCTAATCCACCAGTGACAAAAGTCATGAGGTTTGGCTAAGGGTGCATCATTCCTTATCGAAGCTATCCACCACAATGGCGCCCATAGAGGCTGGCATAGTGATGACGATGATCCGTTTGATCGAGGTCAGCGGATCTTCAAAAAAAGGCACTTTATCGAGGCACAGCAGGACGAGGAAAACCACCAGCGCGGTGAGCAAATACGCCACCACGATGCGGAAAATAAACACAGGGACTCGGGCACTAATATTTTGCTGGAACACACTGTGATAAGTAAAAACCCCTAGAAATAACAACGATAAACTAAAGAGCATGGCGAGATTGAGCACAGGCAAGGTTTCGCCGAGATGCCAGGCTTCCTCTGAAAACGCCACGGGCACCGCCAGCGCAAATGCCCCCACGCAAACTTGGCTCGCATCTTCGGTATTAAAACTAAAGGTCATGCTCATCGCTCCTTAATATTCCAATCCATTTGATTAGCCGAAAATGACGTGCGACTAAAGACGCTCTACATAAGGGCTTATTGCTGCGGTATTAAGTGCGATACAGCACTTTAACCACATGCCAGCCAAATTTAGTTTTAACTATGTGCGGCACTAATAACTCGCCCGAAAATGCCACTTTATCAAACTGTGGCACCATTTGGCCTTTTTTAAACTCGCCTAAATCACCGCCTTTTTTGGCCGAAGGGCAAGAGGAAAAACGCTTGGCGAGTACCGCAAAATTAGCGCCATTATTCAGCTGCTTAACGATATCCTCAGCCTGCTCTTTGTGTTTCACTAAAATATGCACGGCGGCAGCGGTTTTAAACATGTTATTTCTCACTTTGGGTTAACGACCTAGGCTAAGGGAAGATGGCGTCACGCCTGTACTCTCGATAACGCCACGTCCATTTGCATAGGTTCTACTACTTAAGATTTTATATTCAACGTACAAATGCGTGAGTGATTGGTCGATTATCGAGCCTATTGGCCGAGTATTTTCTGCCACCATTGCAAAGGCTCACCGCAATTATTCACCGGACGATAAGTCGCGGTTAATGCCGGAAGCGCATCAACATTACTGCAATCAGACTCCTTCGCCACGCCGGTATCTCGGTCAAAAAAGCCCTTCACGACGCCATTCACTTGGGTAGAACGCAGACTAATAGGTGGACGTTCCTTCAAGAAGGCAAGATATACGGCCATGGCGCCACTGCTGCCATACAAGCTGGTTTTGCCGTTATCATCACGCCCCACCCAAATAGCGGCGACATTACGCTCATCAAAGCCCGCAAACCAAGAGTCGCGGCTATCGTTACTTGTACCTGTTTTACCCGCCAGCCCAACGCCTGGGAAGGCATTGCCTAAGCGCGTCGCTGTGCCCGTATTGACCACTTGCTGCATAGCGTACTGGATCAAAAAGTCAGTATCGGGTGAGATGGCCTGCTCTTTAGGCAATCGCGTCACAGGTAATGGATTTTTATCAGCATCCAACACAGCCGTCACTGTGGTTAATTTACGGTAAACCCCGCTATCGGCTAAGGTTTGGTACACCTGCGCCACCATTAATGGCGAGCCATTGACGGCGCCAAGTAACATAGAAGGATACTCGTTTAACGGCTCCTGCCAGCCCGACTTAGCCAAAGTTGTCGCGACGGCATCCACGCCCACCGCAATCCCAAGATTTACTGTCGGGACGTTCATCGACTTTTTCAGCGCCGTTAACAAAGGCACTTGACCGCTGAACTTCTTATCGAAGTTTTGCGGTGACCATGTCTTACCTTGCTCACTCTTTAAGGTAATGGGCTGATCTTTAAGGGGAGTCGCTAAGGTAAATTGGCTATTGGGTGCCAGTGCAGTGGCGTACACAAAGGGCTTAATTAACGAGCCAATCGGACGACGAATTTCAACCGCACGGTTAAAGCCATCAAATCCAGGGGTTTTATCGCCGACCATTGCCGCGATACCGCCCGTGTATTTGTCGGTCACCACCATGCCTACCTGCAATGACTTGTTGCTCTTATCTAAGCTCTTAAGGGTTTGAGTCACCGCAATTTCGGCGGCTTCTTGGGCCATAGGATCGAGCGTGGTATAGATTTTTACCCCAGATTGCTTCAGTAACGCATCGCCATAACGCTCGTTCACTTCCTGTTTTACCAGAGCGAAGAAGGAAGGTAATTTCTGGTGTGCGGGTTTATTAAGATTACGGATCGCCAGCGGTGACTCTACCGCCGCCTTGTACTCGGCCGTGGTTAAATCGCCTGCATCCATGAGTAAACGCAATACCAGATCGCGACGCTCTTGAATGCGATCCGGATATCGCCATGGATTGTAGTAAGACGGTCCCTTAATCGCAGCCACTAAAAATGCCTGCTGGGCGATAGTCAACTCACTGATAGGACGGCCGAAATAGAAACGCGATGCCAAACCCATACCATGAACGGCGCGGGATTTATCCTGCCCCATATACACTTCGTTAAGATAGGCTTCGAGGATTTCATCCTTGCTGTAACGAAAATCGATAATCACTGCCATCAAGGCTTCGCGCACCTTACGCAGCAAAGAACGCTCACTGGATAGAAAAAAGTTTTTCGCTAACTGCTGGGTTAACGTCGAGCCACCTTGCACTGTGCGACCGGCGCTAATGTTTACAAACGCGGCGCGCGCAATGGCGAAGGGATTCACCCCATGATGTTCGTAAAAGCTACGGTCTTCCACCAGCAGTAACGCCTGCACAATCGACTTAGGCATTTCTTCGGTCGGCACAAACAGCCTGTCTTCACCATCGCCAGTAATAATGCGATCGAGCAACACAGGCTCAAGATGGAATACGGCAAGTTGACGCTTATCCGACACCCGGGAGACTGAACTGACGCCATTGCTGTCGAAGCTGATCATGACTCTTTGTTCGACTTGATCGCCTTCTGGATGTAAGAACGGTCGACGCCACAATTCGATACGAGTGCTTGATGCCGAAAACTCTCCCACTTGGCGTGGATTCGCGACTTTGCGATAGCCGAGCAACTTAAGCTCAGCCATCATTTGCGGATGACTGACCGCCGCGCCGGGATACAGCGCCATAGAACGGCTGAACACCTGCGCGGGCAAGTGCCATTTTTGGCCTTCAAATTTTTGCGCAATAATTTGATCGAGATAGATGCTGTAGAACGTCACTACAGCTAATCCGGCGAAGGCTAATTTCCAAGTGATTGACCACATTCGTCGAAATAAACCGCGGCCATTGTTGGCCCTACGGGAAGCGGGTGTTTTTTTTGTCGTCTTAGTCGTCATATCTACTTCATCATTCATACATTTAAAGACATCAGCCACAATAACAAGCGTGGTGCAAATCAAGGCGTGTTATCACGCGATTTAAAACCAGCAACACTGCGCTATGGCTGAGCTAAACCCAAGGTTTTCTTCTTGGTAAATTTTGTCGGTAGTGTATTCACAGGATCGTCCGGCCACAGATGTTTTGGGTATCGGCCGCGCATTTCCTTTTTCACTTCCACATAAGGTCCCTGCCAGAAACTAGCTAAATCCGCCGTCAAAGCCAATGGACGTTGAGCGGGAGAAAGTAATTCCATTGTCACCTTTAGCTTGCCCTGCGCCAGCATAGGGCTTTGTGCCATGCCAAAGGTTTCTTGCAGACGCACCCGCAGCAGCGCACGCCCAGACTCATCGTATACGATTGGCGCAGAGGTACCTGTGACTAACGGCCAATAGGTTGGCAATAATTCGTCCAGTCGCTGTTTCTGCTGCCAGCTCAAACAGTTTGCCACAAAACTAAAACAATCGAGCTTAACTAATTGCGGCAGATTATTCACATTTTCGAGGTAAGGCGCCAGCCAAGTTTCTAGGCTCGCTAATAACGCCCCATCATCGACCTTGGGCCAGTCGCTGCCCGCGTCGAACTCAGTCGCGAGTTTGAGCCTGTATTGAAACTGCTCTAAGTTAGCGTTCCAATTGAGAATTTGTAATCCTTGCTGGCGAATATAACCCAGTAAGGCCGCGACAATTTGCTTGCGCTCAGGCTTAGCAATCGTCTCGGTTTTCACTAAAATTTGTCCGACCTTGTATTGGCGCTCGGCAATGACTCGGCCTTTGCCTTCATCCCAGCCACAGATCTCGTGGATTTCCTGCAAGTCTTTCAGCTCGCTATCGAACAAGCTCGGCTGAAACTGACTCGCCAAGTAAATCCGTCCGGCGTTTCGGCCTTCAGTTTCTTGGAAATCCGCCACCACCATCCAAGGCGTTTGCGACAAGGCATCTTCGGCTGCCAGCACCACGCCAGTGCCATTGGCTAATTGATAGCCCTCAACGCCGCGCGCTTTGGCGATGCGATCTGGATATGCCAACGCCAGCAATAATCCCACATCACTGTGGTGAGCATGGGTCGCGACCTTCGCTAAGTCGGCAGTTAATCCGAGCTTTTTCTGCCACTGCTTTGCCTGCTGTCCCGCTTGCCCCTGACAGGCAAAGTGCAGGTAATTCATGATATCGGCGCCCTTTTTAGGCAAACCGCGCGCCTCTACAATCCCCGACAGCAAACAGGCCAAACTGCCCAATTGCCCAGTTTGCTCATTAACATTGTTTACGCCTAAGCTTTTCACACTTAAGCTTTTCGCGCCCAATAGCATATGGGCAAGCCTGGGGTGACACCCCAGCTCATAGGCCGCTTTACCGTGGGAAGTGAGTTTATTGTCACCATCGACCATGCCTAAGCGCTGCAGTAATTGCCACGCCAGCGCCTCATTCACACTCGGTGGCGGCGTTAACAACATCAAGTCGCTGAAGGATTTTGCGCCCCAGTAAGCACAATCGTGGGCCATAGCCACCAGATCCGCTTGGCTGATCTCGGGTTCATCGGCCCTGAGCATACGGCCATGTTCTTCTTGGCTCCACAAACGCACGCACACACCCGCTGATAAACGTCCGGCGCGGCCACTGCGCTGAGTTGCCGAGGCTTGGCTAATACGTTTCAAACCTAAGCGGGTGACGCCGGTTTTAGGGTTAAAACTGGCCTGACGTTTATAGCCGCTGTCGATGACAAACCCTATGCCTTCAATGGTTAAGCTCGATTCCGCCACGTTAGTCGCTAGCACGATTTTGCGCCTGCCATCTGTAGTTGCCGCAATCGCGCTATCTTGGTCAGCACCCGAAAGCTCACCATAAAGGGGGCAAATCAGAAAGGCATCTTGGGCTAAGCGCTCACGCAGAAACTGCTGCAGTCGTGAGATTTCGCCTTTTCCCGGTAAGAAGACGAGCACGGCGTTATTGCTAGCCGTTTTATCAACGTTGGCGCTACTGGCCGAGACCAGATCGAGTACGCAGCGGCCAAGATGATCGATCCAATGCTGCTGCGTCGGCACAGGGCGATATTCAACCTCAACGGGAAAACTGCGGCCTTCACTGTGCAAGGTCACGGCCTCTGGCATCAGTTCGCCCAAGGCAAGGCCTGATAAGGTTGCCGACATGGCCAATATTTTTAAATCGTCCCGCAGTGAAGCTTGCACTTCGAGCGCTAAGGCGAGGCCTAAATCGGTAGTGAGGTGGCGTTCATGGATCTCATCGAAGATGATCATCTCAATCCCAGTTAACTCGGGATCTTGCTGGATCATCCGCGTGAGTATGCCTTCGGTGACAATCTCTAAGCGGGTATTGGCGCTGACTTTAGCTTCACCGCGCACGCGATAGCCCACTTCTTGCCCCACCTTTTGCTGGCGACAATGGGCAATATAGTGCGCCACACTGCGCGCAGCGACACGCCGCGGTTCGAGCATTAAAATGCGTCCGCTGATTTCTGGCCAATCCAACATAGCCAAAGGTAATGCGGTAGATTTACCCGCACCTGTCGGTGCCTCGAGGATCACTTGAGCGTGACGAGAAAAAGCCGCACGCAGCGGTGCTAATAAGCTATGAATAGGTAGAGAGTTCAAGAAAAAGACATCAGCGGCCAACACAGGCCGTCAGTGTACTAACAATCGACGGTGAGTACCATTTCACTGCAACATAATCCGGCTCAGTAGATAAGTGTACCAAACACTAGAGTTGGGGATAGGCGGCAAAGGTCTCACGTTTTTCGAGCCAAGGCTGACTGAGTCCAGACTGTAATTCAGCTAACCGTATCGGTTTATTGATGGCGTAACCTTGGGCATAGTCGACGCCTAAGGCTTGCAGTTTTCGGCCAATATCTTGGGATTCCACAAATTCGGCAACCACATCAAAGCCCATATCTTGGCCGAGTTGGCAGATCGATTTAACGATCGCCTGATCCGCACTGTCTTCGCAGATGTTCACCACAAACTGACCATCCACCTTCACAAAGTCCACATTAAGGCGCTTGAGGTAGGCGAAGCTAGAAAAGCCAGCCCCAAAGTCATCGAGGGCTAACTTACAATTGAGCGGGCGCAGTATATCGAGTAACTTTGTCGCTTGATCGAGCTGACTCACGGCCGCGGTTTCAGTGATCTCGATGCAAAGCTTGTCTACCAGCTCAGGTTCGGCCATCAAACGCATTTCTAGCCAGTTCATAAACTCAAAGTCGCCTAAAGAGGTCGCCGACAAATTCACCGACACGAGATCCAATTGCTGCCAGATATCTAAATGGCAACCGCCCCACTTGAGCAAGTTATCGATCACCCACAAGTCGACCTTAGAAGCTAAGTTATATCGCTCGGCGGCGGGCAAGAAAATGGCAGGAGACACGATAGTGCCGTTGGCCTGCACCATGCGCAGTAAGATCTCTAAATGCAGACCTGACTCCTCACGGTTTAATGGCACTATGCTTTGAAAATAAAGCTCAAATTGGTTTAACGCCAGTGCGCCGACTATGTCCACCGACGCCATCATCTCAGTATAGAGACGGTTCATTTTAGGATCGCTCGCACTGTATAAATGCCAGCCATTACGGCCTTGATCCTTCGCCAAGCGACAAGCAGCATCGGCCTGACTCATGACGGTATAAATGTCGGCGGCTTTTTTATCGAGTTTAGCAATCCCCATGCTGACACTGACATTGTGGCTGCGACCTTCCCAAATAAATTCATGGTTCGCCAATTGGGTACAGATACGTTTTGCGATTTGTTTCGCCGAGTCCACATTGCAATAATGCATCAAGATACCAAACTCATCGCCACCTAAACGGGCGACGATATCGCCCTTACGCACGAGCTGTTTTAAGCGTAATGCCACTTGGCAAAGCAGCTTATCGCCCGCCTGATGGCCACTGATATTGTTGATGACTTGGAATTGGTCGAGATCGAGAAACGCCACACAAATAGGCATATCGTCGTGGGCGTGCAGCAGGTTTTCTAATAGGGCTTCGAAATGCAACCGATTGGGCAATCCTGTGAGCGCATCATAATTGGCATGGAACGACAGCTCATCGGCTAGGCGATACTTCTCGCTGACATCTTCGGCAATCATGACTAAGGTATCTTTATCGCCACTGATCTGGCTAAAACTGAGTTTCAACCAAGCCAGTTGATGGATAGATTTCAACGGTAATTCACACCAAGCCTGACCAAGCACACCTTCACGTACCACATGCAAGGTATCGGTTAACATGTCGTGTTCTTCCTCACGCACCATGTCGAATAAATCATAACCATGTTGGATTGGCAGCGTTTGCAGGGCGACTTTATTGAGCATAGTCAATTGATTACATTTATCTAACAAGGCGCAGGCTAAGGGTAACTGATTGAAGACTTCACAGTATTTATGCTCACTGGCGAGCATGCTCAGGGCGATACGCGTCAGTTCCATCGCCGAGCCAATCATCACAGCGGCGTGGTTAAACTCACTTATAAACTCTTCGCTCCATTCGCAACACTCGGAGCAATTCACCGCGCCCAGCGCAATACGCGTTTCGCCAAATACCACAGGTGGCAATACCAATAGACTCTTCACGTCCCAGTCCCTTAATAGGGCTCGCTCGGCCTGCGCATCGGCAGGCAAGGTATTCACATCGGACAGATTTAATAGTCGCGGGGTGCGGACAAGGGAGCGAAAGAATGGCATGCGTGCTAAGGGCCAGACTCGGGTTTGTTGGCCTTTGGCAAATAGGGGTTTTAGATACAAATTACGCGTGCGTAAACGATCCAGAGACTGGCTGCCGGTTAATACAAATACCCCGTCACAATGCAGCTGCAATGTAATGGTCTCAAGTGCTCGGTCAACATTTTGCTCTAAGGTTTCTAGCGGAGACTCACTAAAAATACTCACCAAGGCCTGTTGGAGTGGATTTGCTAAACCTACTAACATGAAAAGTGACTTCCTTACCTAAAAATCCATTTAAGGTATTATCGACGTATATTGAGTATAGGCTCAAAGTAAATTAAACGTCTGTCTGCTTGAGTCGCAAATTAGCCGATAAATTCAACAACTAGATTAACGCTCAAAGACGCTAAACGTCAAAGTGTTCCCAGAGATAATCCGTGTTGAACGCCACAAAGGACGATAATCAGATGCAACAAAGGCTATTTCTCGGCTTCGCGCCTACCGCTGCACAAATGACAAGGCTGAGTGATTTACAACAGCGACTGTTCTGCCACCTTAATCCTGAGGCGAAAGCGGTTAGCGTCACTAATATGCATTTAACGCTCTGCTTTTTAGGGCAAGTGGACGACGAGCAACGCATCGCCCTCCTTGATGCGATTGACCGCTTAGCTAAGCCTAGATTCAGCGTTCAGCTTAACCAGCTCGACTTATGGCCCAATGCCCAAGTTTGTTGCTTGAAAGGCGATGACGTTGAGCCGCCATTAGCGCAATTAGCTAAGCAGACGCAAGCAATCGCAGGCCGCCTGCAATTGCATAGCAGTGAACACCACTTTTGCCCGCACATCAGTTTATTTAGGAAGGCTAAAGAATGGACGCTAAATGAGTCGGCGTTATTGCAACTCAAGGACATGAATACGCTAACGTTAACGCCCGAATGTTTGCATTTATATCATTCAAAAAGCACAAGCACGGGTGTGGAATATCACATCCTACATTCTTGGACGCTCGGTTAGCGTGAATTAAAAACAAAAAAGCCCGAGTATTAACTCAGGCTTTATTTTCAACTTATAAATCTATGCATCAATTAACACATGAATAAACCAATAGAGCTTAATTAAACCGACCCAATAAACAATGCCTTATTCGAGTAAACGTAAGGTTTCGCGATACGCACGCTTTTGCTCGTAGGTTTGTAAACGCTGCATAAATTCATCTGTCTTAGTCATTTCGGCGCTCATCTTTAACGCTTCAATCGCTTTTTGTTGCGTCGAAATTGCCGCACCAAAATCGCCGACTTCGGCATAAGCCGCCGCCAGATTATCTAAATTTGTCGGGTCGTTTTCATTCACTTTGAGTAACTTTAAGGATAACTCGACCGCTTTATTGCCATCGCGATACTCAGCTTCGGGGCAAGTCGCTAAAATCCACGCCACATTACCTAATGCAATATCATCACCCACTTGGGAAAATTGCTCGACCGCTTTACCACAGTTGCGCTGCACCCCATCGCCGCCAGAGGCATAAATAAAGCCCAAACGGAATTGTGCCCAACGACTACCCTGCTCACTCAAGGCTCGATACCAATGCTCGGCCACGGATAAGTCACGCTTGATTAATTGGCCTTCAAAAGACAGGTCGGCTAAGGTTTGCTGGGCTTTTTCATGTTGCTGCTCGGCGGCAAGTGAAATCCAGTGCAAACCAGAGGGCACTTCTTGCGCCACAAAACGCCCAGAAAGGTACATTAATCCCAGCAAAAATTGGGCATCGGCGTCACCTTGCTCTGCCGTCACCTGTATATGCACAAACTTACTGGCTGCGAGTTCGGCAGCAGGCTGCGGGATAGAAAATGCGTGCGCCGCAGAGCTCAGCCCAATCGTTAAGCTTAAACCTGCACCTAAAACCCATAATCTGTATTTCACTTGCTTACCTCTCTTAAAAGCGACTGCCCTCAAAGTTAGCCAGAATTAACCCCATAAGTCGAGCCTAAATACACACAAACCTCAGGATAATGGGGGAAGTTGAAGCAAATAAGCGCCGAATTTAAAAAGTGAAACATCTTATACTGTAATTTAGGGGCCTGTTTTATCCATAATCTATAATAAAACGGCTTAATTAGACTGGTAAGATGTGATTAACTCGACAGAGTTAAGTGAATCCAGCGAGTTTCACGCCGATTTAGTTGACTTAAATCACTAAAGTAGCAAAATAAGCTCTAATTTTAGATGGTTAATTGCATTTATTCACTTATTCTAAAGTAAGACTTCCATCAAGTTTTTGTTAGTTTAATTGACGTAAAATGCTTATTTAGAATACTCTTACTTTCGTTTTAATCAATCGAGGAACACCAACATGGCTCTGATTGGTAAGCCAAAACCTGATCCAACTTTGGAATGGTTTTTATCACACTGTCACATTCATAAGTACCCTGCAAAGAGCACTCTTATTCATGCTGGTGAAGATTCAGATACTCTTTATTACATAGTAAAAGGTTCTGTAGCGGTATTGATTAAAGATGAAGAAGGTAAGGAGATGATCCTTTCTTATCTGAATCAAGGTGACTTTATCGGTGAACTAGGTTTGTTTGAAGAACAAGCCGAACGTACTGCATGGGTTCGTGCTAAGCAAGCTTGTGAAATCGCTGAGATTTCATATAAGAAATTCAGACAGTTAATTCAAGTTAACCCTGAAATTCTGATGAAGCTGTCTGCGCAAATGGCCTATCGCCTACAAAGCACCAGCCAGAAAGTGGGTAATCTCGCATTCTTAGACGTAGCTGGCCGCATTGCCCAAACGCTGTTACATCTAGCGAAACAGCCTGATGCTATGACGCATCCTGATGGCATGCAGATTAAGATCACTCGTCAAGAGATAGGCCAAATCGTTGGCTGTTCACGGGAAACTGTGGGCCGTATCTTGAAGATGTTAGAAGAACAGAATTTGATCCAAGCTCATGGTAAGACCATCGTGGTATACGGTACCCGTTAAGTTAGTCTTCAGCTTGATTTAAGCCTGCCTTATTAAAGTGGCCTAGAATAAATTCTAGGCCATTTTTTATTGGAGAGCTCAAATGAAACGGCTGTTTTTAATCTGTTTTTTCAGCCTGTTCACGCTGGCGCATCCAATGCAATTGAATGCCGAACCTATTGAATTAGAACACTATCAAGCCAAGGCACTCGTCAACTCTGGGCAAATACTGTCCTTAAACGGTACACTCGCCGTAGTTAATCAGTTTTGCCAAGGTGAACTAATTGATGCTCATCTCTATCAAGAAGATCATAAATGGCGCTATGATTTGCAAATCAAAGTTCAGCGTGGCCAAATAGTCAATCTCAGTATTGATGCAACCAATGGCCAAGCCGATCACTCAATAGCATTACCGAGCGAATGTCGAAAACATGAAACTGTTACTCGTTGAAGATAACCCAATGCTAGTCACCGAGCTGGAGAAACAACTCAAACTCGCTGGCTATGTGACCGATATTACAGACAAAGCGCTTGAAGCCGATTATCTGATCAAAGAAACCCAATATGATTGCGTAATCTTAGATATCGGCTTACCCGACGGCAACGGCCTCGAACTGCTCGAAGGCTGGCGTAATCAAGGGATCAGCACTCCAGTCATCATGCTGACCGCACGCAGCCAGTGGCATGAAAAAGTCGAAGGCTTTAATGCTGGCGCCGACGATTACTTAGGTAAACCTTTCCACGCACAGGAATTATTGGCCCGTATTCAAGCTCTTATCCACCGTGCCCATGGCCGTTTAAACACCTCTAGCAAGCAATTGAGCTATGGCGGCGTGATCTTAGACGAAGCCGAGCAAACGGTGAAAGTGGCAGACCAATTGTTTGAGCTAACGGCGATGGAATTCAGACTGTTAAAAATCTTCCTGATGTCGCCTAAGAAGCTGTTATCTAAGACACAGCTCACCGATAAGCTGTATCAGTTTGACGATGAGAAAGAGAGTAATGTGGTCGAGGTTTATGTTACCCACTTACGTAAAAAATTAGGCAAAACCGCTATCGAAACCCGTCGCGGCCAAGGTTATATCTTCCACGGCATTATTGAATGATCTCGATCCGCACTAAGCTCAGTTTATGGTTAACGGGCTTACTGGTAATAGGCACAGTCATTGGGCTCATATTATTTGAGTCCATGTTGCGTCAGGCCTTCCATGACTCTATTATCAATCGCTTAGAAGAAGATCTCGAACATATTATGCTGGCAACCCATATCCACGATGGGGACATCAGCATAGATCAAAGCCAGCTTTCCAGTTTCTATAAGCCCGCCTATTCAGGCCGCTATTTCCAGCTTAACCTGCCCAATGAAGTCATTCGCTCGCGCTCCCTGTGGGATATGCAGTTAGATATCGAGCCACTCGCGCCGAATAAAACCCGTGTCTGGCAAGCTAAAGGGCCAAAGAATAACGATATGCAGCTGTTATCACTGGGGCTCAATTCGAGTAGTGCCAATGTCAGCGCTACCTTAACCGTCGCCCAAGACTTGAGTATCGGTAGACGCGTATTTAGCGAAGTCTATGGCACTAAGCTTGGGATTAATCTGGCGATGTTAGTGGCTATGATCGCGGGGATCTTCCTCATCCTGCGCCAATCCTTTAAGCCAGTTAAGCATATTCAGCACGCGCTTTCGCGGCTAAGAGAAGGCGAGATTAACGCGCTGGAGCTGAATAATATCCCCCCCGAAGTGCAGCCACTCGCTAAGACTTACAACGAGTTACTCGAGTACACCGCCAAGCAAATTGAGCGTAGCCGCAATAACTTAGGTAACTTAAGCCATGGGCTTAAAACCCCGCTGGCCGTGATGCAGCAACAGGTCGAAGCCCTTGGTCTTAAAGATCCTGAAACCGCCATTGCCTTGCAGCAACAGCTGGATTCTATCCACAAGATGGTCGAGCGCAAACTGGCGGCGGCAAGGATCACAGGCGATATGCTTCCTGCGGCGCAGTTAGTGATCCCAAGGGATTTACACAGCCTAGCCAACACCTTAAATAAGGTTCACCGCAATAAAACCATCGAATGTGCTTTCGAACTCGACCCTAATATTCTCAGGCTGCCGATCCACAGGGAAGATGGCATGGAGCTCCTAGGCAATCTGCTGGACAACGCCTTTAAATGGGCCCAGAGCCGAGTCAGCATTCAGTTATCACGCCAACAGGAGCGTCTCTGCCTTTGTATCGATGATGATGGTCCTGGGGTTGCCGATGATGAACTCGATAAGCTCACCCAAAGGGGCACTCGATTAGATGAGTCTGTAATGGGGCACGGCTTAGGCTTGTCGATAGTGAAGGAAATTGCCGAGCAATATGAGATTGGGCTTAAGTTTAGCCACAGCACTCGCTTAGGTGGACTGAGGATCGAACTGACCTTCAGTTAGTCTCGCTTAACATGCTCAGCGTTAAATGCTCTCTTTAAAATACTCATAAAAAAACGCCATCGAATTGATGGCGTTTTTTATGCTTAATGTCTGATGACGTTAGGCTTTATTCACGTTAAGCCTTATTCACGTTAGTACTTTCAAAAATCTTGTCGGCAGACGCAGCCACAAAGCCAGTATACAGCTCACCATTGGCCATAGGATAACGCAGCGCAAACTCATAGAAACAACTTGGGATTTCCACTGTCGCATCGGTGAATTCAAGGCCAATCTTATCGGCCATAGTCGACGATTGCTCTAATAACACTTCTGGCGAACCTTTGATCTCGCCACCTGAACCATTGAGCACAAAGCCCGCTTGCTTCAGGGCATCATTCACTGACTCTAAGGTTTCAAAACCGTCGAGGTGATTGATAGATACAGTGAAATGGTTAGCGCGATAGCCAAAAGCCGCTACCCAAGCAGCATATTCGCTCTCAGTTAATAAATCCTGATAGGTTTTAGAATCTAAAGACCAATGGCGACCCGAGTAAATAAAGTTGTCCGCCGTGGTCGCGGCAGCATCTACTTGGGCGATTAAGCCTTGAATGGTGTCTTGCAGCGCTGGGCTAAATTCTTCAACTAACAGTTCAGAGATAAACACTTTAGGCTGAGTCGAATCTGGGTGTTCAAAATGCTTAGCGATCAGTTTTTTCTGCTCGAACTTATAATCACCGCAAGGCACATAACCTAACGAAGTAAAATGCTTAGCAAGCACGTCCAAATTCACCTTAGCGATGTTGAAAGTGCGCAGGGCAATATGATCGTTGATGATCGGCTTACCATGGCCCAGCAGCGCGTGCACTTTTGCCGCCGAAGGGGTCATTTGAATATAGTCTTGCCACAGGGCGGCAAATAACGCGTTGATGTCGGTATGCATAAAAACTCCTTTTATTGTGCTGCGGTTATTGCTGTTATTTTGCCGCGAACACTAAATGTAACGACCTAGATGCCACTGTTGCAGCGTCACACATACCCACAGTAGAAGCTCAAGTTACGTTACTGCTTGTTATTAAAAAGGAAGAACATTCGTCCTTCCTCCTCTTTACCACGTACTATTTACCACATAAAAGTCAAATCTCTACCCGCTTACAAGCTCAAACCAGGGCTTAATGTCGCAGGTAAGCTCACTGCATCGGCCTCGACCGAAGCGACGGGATAAGCACAGTAATCGGCGGCATAGAAAGCGCTCGCCCTGTGGTTACCCGATGCACCTACGCCACCAAAAGGTGCCGCGCCCGATGCGCCAGTGATTTGTTTATTCCAGTTAACAATCCCAGCACGAATGCGCGCGAGGAAATAGTCATAATCTTCACGGCTATCGGCCAGTAAACCCGCTGACAAACCATAACGCGTTTGGTTAGCCAGTTTGATTGCCTGATCGAAATCGCTATAACGCACTAGCTGTAGCAGAGGTCCGAAGTATTCTTCATCCGGCAAAACATCGATAGCCGTCACATCGATAAGGCCAGGAGAGACTAAGCCCGTACCCGCTTCTAGATGGGTTAACTCGACTAACGACACACCGCCCAAGTTCTGCAGATTTGTCTGCGCCGCAACCATACCTTTGGCGGCAGTTTCAGAAATCATTGAGCCCATAAAAGGTTGTGGCTGCGCGTTCCAAGGGCCAACTTTAATCTGTTTGACCGCAGCGGCTAACATGGCAATCAAGGCATCGCCCTGCTCGTCTTGCTCTACATATAGACGGCGCGCACAAGTACAACGTTGGCCAGATGAGATATAAGCCGACTGCAAAATATCGTGCACGGCAGCTTTGATATCCTGCACACCTTTAATGATCAGTGGGTTATTGCCACCCATCTCAAGTGCTAAAATCTTGCCCGGATGACCGGCATATTGTTGATGTAAAAAATGACCTGTGCGTGAGCTGCCAGTAAAGAACAGACCATCGAGCTGCGGGTGAGAAGCCAATGCTTTACCCGTATCCACTTCACCTTGGACTAAGTTGAGCACGCCAGCAGGCAGACCCGCTTTATCCCATAGGCTAACCATCAGCTCAGCAACTTTAGGCGTCAATTCAGAAGGTTTAAAAATCACCGTATTCCCCGCCAACAGCGCAGGCACTATGTGGCCGTTCGGCAAATGACCGGGGAAATTGTAAGGACCGAACACCGCCACAACACCGTGGGGTTTGTGACGGATAACCGCGCGTCCCGCTGGCGTATCGTTGGCTTCAGTGCCCGTACGTTTATTGTAAGCCGCGGCTGATAGCGCAATTTTGCCTATCATGGCGCCGACCTCGGTCGCCGTTTCCCACTGCGGTTTACCCGTTTCTTGGGCAATCGTTTCAGCCAGTTCCGCTTTGTTGGCTTCAAGTTGGCTGCGATACGCTTCGACTATGGCTAAGCGTGCATCGAAACCTAACATAAACCAATCAAACTGCGCGGCGCGCGCGGCATCAACGGCGGCGTTAACTTGTTCTGCTGTAGCCGTTTTACCGGTCCAAATAGTTTGAGCATTGGCTGGGTTAATTGAGGCCACGTCATGACCTTTGCCAGCATGCCACTGACCTTGAATATAATGTGTCATTTGTTATTCCTACATTGCCAAAATACGGATTTGATCGCCTTTTGCGAGTAACAAACCCGCTGCCAGCTCAGGGCTGATAATGATGTGTTCGGATTTGTCGTCCACAGCCAGTGCGGCAGACGTCGCTCGATAATTGGCTAATTGAGTATTTGAGATAATAAATTGAGTGTCGGCTTCGACCATGTCACCAATATCGACGGTTAATAAACGGCTTTCACGCACGCCGCGAATGTCCGATAAACGACACTCAACCGTTGGACCACCATCAAAAATATCCACATAACCGCGGCATCTAAAACCTTCGGCCTGCAGCAGACTTAATGCGGGACGGGTATTGGTATGCACTTCGCCAATCACTTTCTGCGCTTCTTCCGGCAATAGACAAACGTATACCGGATTTCGTGGCATCATCTCGGCCATAAATGCCTTTTTACCCAAACCAGAAAGATAATCTGCCTGAATAAAATCAATGCCTAAAAAGTGTTTTTGCAGCCAGCCATAGAAAGGTGAATGACCATCGGCATCGCTCACACCGCGCATTTCGGCAATTACAGTTTCGCCAAAACGCTTTGCATGTTGCGCTAAAAACAGAAAGCGACTGCGGGATAACATGCGGCCATTGTTGCCCTTGCGATACGCTTCACGCAAAAACAAGGTGCACATTTCGGCGGCGCCAGTGTAATCATGGCAAAGGGTGAGGGTTTCGACCTCGTTACGCACGTCAATTTGTTCGGAATGATAGACTTCAGTACCGAGTCGATAATGGTAGAAAGCATCTTCCATTCCCACGGCCGCTTCGATAGCGCACGTCCCCACCACTTCACGGGTGTCGGTATCTTCCAGCACCATCAGATAACCTTCATCAAAGGGCGCATCGACGGTTTTGACGAATGAGGCCTCTGCTCGCGCAATTTTATGTCTGAGCAAATCGGCATTCACGGGTAATGACGTAAAACCATGACCAGACTCTTCGGCAATTTGATATAAGGCTTCAAAATCGCCAGCCTGAATAGGACGTATGATTAACATCTTAGTGTCTCCTCACTTTGGCTTGCCGTGCATCAAGGCGCCTCTCTTCAAAAAGACAGGTAATGATGCACGTAAGTATTCCCTGACAAAAAAGGAGTGCGAATAAATTCAGCACTCCTTTGGTCATTTAGGCGGCAGCTATGCTCGCCACAGCACGTTCAAAACGAGCTAGACCTTCAGCAATATCTGCCTCAGGGATCACCAGAGAAGGAGCAAAACGTACCACGTTAGCACCCGCCATCAGGCTCATTAAGCCTTCAGCGACAGAGGCCACCAAGAAGTCGCGTGAACGGCCTTGGTATTGTTCATTAAGAACGGCCCCTAACAGCAAACCTTTACCGCGTACTTCTGAAAATACATGATATTTCTCATTAATTTTGTTCAAACCATCGCGCAATAACTGCTCGCGATGTTTAACGCCGTCTAACACTTCAGGCGTATTCACTACGTCTAACACAGCATTACCAATAGCGCAGGCTAATGGGTTACCGCCATAGGTAGAACCGTGAGTGCCCACTTTTAGATGTTCAGCAATCTCAGCCGTTGTCAGCATAGCTGCGATAGGGAAACCACCGCCGAGTGCTTTAGCTGTGGTTAAAATGTCAGGCACGATTTCAGTACCCATGTAAGCGTACAGTTCGCCAGTACGACCCACACCTGTTTGCACTTCATCAAAAATCACTAGCGCATTGTGCTTGTTAGCCAGTTCACGCACAGCTTTTAGGAATGCAGGATCGGCATCGATAATACCGCCCTCGCCTTGCAGCGGCTCAAGCATGATGGCACAGGTTCTGTCCGTTACTGCAGCTTCTAATGCAGCAACATCGTTAAATGGCAGGTGAGTAATGCTCTGCGGCTTAGGACCAAAACCATCGGAATAGGCAGCTTGTCCACCGACGCTCACGGTGAAGAAGGTACGGCCGTGGAAGGCTTTATCAAACGCTATGATTTCGTCTTTCTCAACGCCGTGCTTTTCTAAGGCGTAACGACGGGCAAGTTTCAATGCGGCTTCGTTGGCTTCGGCGCCAGAGTTGGCAAAATACACTTTGTCGGCAAACGTGCTGTTAACTAATTTAGTCGCTAATTCTAAGGCAGGCTCGTTCGTCATTACGTTTGACAGGTGCCATAATTTTTCGCCTTGTGTTTTAAGGGCATTCACAAGAGCTGGATGACAGTGACCTAAGCAATTTACCGCAATACCGCCAGCAAAATCGATAAACTCGTTCCCCTCTTGGTCCCAAACTCGGCTTCCTTCGCCACGAACAGGGATCACAGCAGCAGGCGCATAATTAGGCACCATCACTGCGTCAAACTGGGCACGGTCTAACTTCATATCAACGCTCATTCTTCTTCGTCCTTTGTGTTTGTTTAACGGCGCCTTGCACCGTCAGAGTCCCATAGGTATCTTTATCTAGAGTTAGTGATACTGGGATTGCTTGTGTCTATTAATAACCATTATTAGCGAAAATGTGATCAAAATACCAGTTTTTCACAAACATCAATCCTCGCACTTCCACCCAAAGTGCATAAAGATTGCGGTTTAAGAACTATACAAGCGGTTATTCCAGTGGCTTTCAGCATAATTAGTCATAAAAAAAGTTATTTACCCCTCATTTTGCTAGCTATTCACTGAATGTGAATAACTACACCATTTTAACGAATCAAGTGTGAAAGCACAAAATGGCTAATTTTCGACCTCACTTCAAGGGCTTCGGGCAATAAATTGAACAAGGGAAACACATGGGGCATGTTAGGGTAAAAACAGCCCGTTATCTCGCCACCGCTGGCTTTGACTTGGGCAACTAAGCGCTCAGAATCCTGCAATAACAGCTCCCGCGTACCCGCAATCACTAAGATGGGCGGCAGATCTGCCAAGTCCCCCTGCAAGGGGGAAACTTTTGCTGACATGGGGTCGGCACCCGCAAGATAAGCGCCACGTAAACGCAGCAAAGCTTCGATGGTGAAGAAGGGATCGTCAGCCGCGAGTATCAGCTCAGTATCCCCGGTTAGTGCTAAATCCAACGCGGGCGATAACAGGATGCAGGCCGTCGGTAATGGCAGGGCTAAACGCTTTAATTCCAGCATCAAACTCAGGGCTAAATTGCCGCCAGCAGAGTCGCCCATGAGGATCACATTCTCAGCGCCCTTAAGCACGATTAATCGCCTATAGGCTTCAAGCACATCATCAAATGGCGCAGGAAAAGGATGCTCAGGTGCGAGACGATAATCAGGAATATAGGCATCCAATTTACAACGTTGGCTGATATCCGCGATTAATCTTGCGTGGGCATGGGGCGTTTTAAAACAAAAACCTCCGCCTCGGATATAAAACAGATTGCCAAGGCGAGTTTGCTCATTGAGAAGCACATAGTGCAGCAAGCTAGAGTGTTGCAAAGGGATGGTGGCACTGACTAACTTATCCGGCCAAGGAAGCCAACGTTTATCGAGATCAAGCAACTTTTTACGCACTTGCGCTAGGGGAACTTTGGCCTTGCCGCGACTGATGGATGGCCTAGCAACATAAGATAAAATAGTATTCAGTACAGATGCTTGCCAGCTTGGCATATCCCTTCCTCTACTTAAACGCCGCCATCCCGACGCTCAAGTCGCAGGTCGTGGACTACAGCAGATCTAACTTCCTATAATTCTGTGCTTTTAAGCGCAGCACTTCTTGCTCAGTTAACTCGTAATAATCGAACATTAAACGCTTTTCTTGGGGATCGATTTGACGCATTTCTTCGAGCAACACCACCTTAGCATAACAGTTTGCCCGCGCGACTAATGCGGCCTGCGGTGACAATTCTCGATAGCTTAAGGTCAGGTCTAACTCCTTCAATAACCCAGTCAAAGGGCTCGCTTCAAACTTAAGTAACTCTAATAGCTGCCAGTTAAGTTTATGACCATGGCTTAACACTTGTTCAAACACCGCTTTGGCCGGAAACTCAGTGGCAATCACCGCATCATACACTTCCTTGTCACGGCTGCTGCTGGCTTCCCTTATCCACGCTCCCCAGGTTTGATCGAATAAGCGCGCGCTCAAACTCAGCACAACCGAGGTGCCTAATTGATTGAGTAAGGCACTACTATAAACTAAGGCTGAGTCAGTATTATGAAGCTGAGCCAACGCATTGGCCGCGATACCACTGACTATGCTGTAGCGCCACAATTTACGGGTAGTCCACAACAACTTAGCATTGGCGCTCGGCAGCCAATTACGCAGGCAAAAGTAAGGAATAATCGTTCGCAGGTTTTCGATGCCGATGTAATTCATCACCAATTTAATATCAGTGACTCGCACATCTGAGCTCTGAGGCCGGCGGGCACGAAAAGACGGGCTGTTGACCATATTGGTTAAGTCGCGGCACAACCAACTTAAGTTACTGATCAGCGGTCTTAATCGCGTCGCATCAAGATTTTTTGCCAGCAGTAATTCCAGCAACAGAATTTGCGATTCATTGATCTCTGACTTAGCCAGAACCAGTTCGGGGGACGCGAGTTGATGCTCGATGGCGTTATTGACCGTTTCATGCAGCTGGCTCGACACGGCTTCGAACACTTCTTTGGCTTTAATTTGTTTCATCAAACGCGCTAAAATCGCTTCGCGCTCAACATCTAACTTATTCGCATCGGCCTCTAATTCAAGGTCGAGATCATCCAAAAGAGTCGGGCTCGCTTTATGCTTTCCGAGGATCAATTGCTGATAGAGTCTGTGCTCTATCTCTATAATTTTGCCGGGTCTTACACCGCCCGCAACCGAAATCGCCACTATAAATCTTTCCTATATCGCTAATGCCCGAGTGACGTCAAAACAATCAAACTCTCAAAATCATTACAATTTCAGCACATACACTTAATCTTAGCAATAACGCAAAGTCGCAGAACACAAACATAGTGTTATATCGGATATTTCCTACTCAGTTGGCCAATAAAAAGGCCTCACGTAGAGACCTTTACAGGAAATAGAGCTAAGTTATTTGAGTTCTTGTTCGAATAACTTATAGATACGGCGGTATTCGTCTAACCAGCTAGAAGGCTGACGGAAACCATGGGGCTCGACAGGATAAATCGCCGTTTCAAAGTTCGGTTTTTCCAGTTCGATCAAATGCTGCACCATACGCACGCTGTCTTGGAAGAAAACGTTGTCGTCCATAACGCCACTCATAATAAGCAGTGGTTTCGTTAATCCTTGGGCATGCTCAATCGGAGAGCTGCGCTCATAAGCGATAGGATCGACATCAGGCGTATTTAAGATGTTGGAGGTATAAGGCGCATTATAATGTGCCCAGTCCGCCACAGGACGCAGTGCGGCTCCTGCTTGGAACAGGTCAGGTGCAGTGAACAATGACATAAAAGTTAAGAATCCGCCGTAGGAACCACCATAAGTCCCGACACGTTGAGTATCGACATTCGTATTGGTTCCCATCCAGCTAACGCCATCCTTTAAGTCTTCCACTTCTGGATGACCCATATTGCGATAAATCGCGGTGCGCCAATCTCGGCCATAACCTTTAGAGCCACGGTAATCCATGTCCATCACCACATAGCCTTGCTGAGTCAGCAGGTTGTGGAACATAAATTCGCGGAAGTAACCGCTAAAGCCATAGTCAGCATTTTGCAGATAACCTGCACCGTGGTTGAAAATCACCGCAGGGTATTTCTCGGCGCGGGATTTATCATAGCCTTGTGGCAAATAAACGCGGGCGTACACCTTGCCAGCACCATAGCTTGAAGGTACAGCGACCACTTCTGGTGCCTGCCATGGATAGTTTTTAAAGGCATCGCTGGTGTAAGACGTCAGCTGCTTTAACTCACCGCCAATGGGTTGAACATAAAGCTCATTTGGCTGAGTGCGGCGTGAGGCATTAAGTAGTAGCTGAGTGCCATCAGGACTTAGGCTGTAATCTAAGTTGCCATCCCACTGCGTTAATTGCTCATTTTTACCTGTTGCTAAGTTCACCCGGTGAACGTTATAAATGCCAGGGTGAGTTTGGTTAGCTTTGTAGTAGATATAATTCGCGTCCGGTGACAGCTGGATGTCGCTCACAACAAACTTGCCTTGGGTTAAGGCGCGCGGCTTTTCACTGAGTCCTTTCACATAGAGCTGCGAATAACCTGATTCTTCCGACAAATAGTACAGAGAATCCGTCCCCGGCAACCAACCGAATTGATTGTAGTCGTAATTCACCCAAGCGTCGTCATGCAAACGATGTTCGGTGGTGAATTTACCCTTAGTTAAATCGACACTGGCGATCCAGCGATCTTTGTTATCGGTGGCTTCTAGCATCAGGGCTAATTTATCTTCCGATTCATGCCACTGAATCGCGCTCTGAGTCCAGCCCCAATCCTGAATTAGCTGAATCTTGCGTGGCGCTTTAGTGCTTTGGTAAGTTTCGCCTTTCGCTTTAGCATTCTCAGCTTTCACTTTGGCAAGCACATCTTCATCAAAACCAGTCAGGCCCTCGATAGTAATATCGACTTGTTTATGCTGGTTTAAATCAAGCACTACAAAGCGCTGTCCTGGTGGCGTATCTTCAGCCACACGTGCACGTACTGGCACTGGGTCGATATAACCGTCGCTGCCTAAGTAGTTAGGCATGATGTCGTGTTCGCTACTGCCGGTGTAATTCTTATCGGTCAGGGCGAGTAAAATATAGCGGCCATCCGGTGACAGGCTGAGCTCTGACACCACTTCGCTATCGCCTAAATACCAAGTGCTGGCGGCGAGCGTTGGATCGCTTTTTTGCAATTCATCTTTGTACTGTGCTTTGGCTTTAGCATTCTCTTGCTGCAGCGCTACATACTTAATCAATCTGTGCTGTTGCTTGGCAAGGTAAGATGTTGGCTCTTTTACACCTTCCGGTGCTTTCGCCATTTTAATTTCAGCAAGTTGCTCGACTAAGCCTGAGTCTTGATGAATTTGGAAAACATTGTCGCCCTGCCAATAGGCGATATCGCCATTATTGAGATAACGCACACCATCGATGGCACTGCGCTGACGAGTCAGTTGGCTGATTTTACCTGTGCTTAATTGCTTAACAAAAATGTTGCCCTGATACAGATAAGCCTTGTGGGACTTAGCGCGATCAAACACGCCAAACTGCTGATCTGCCGCGTGTAATTTATCAAGCGCTAGCTCGACGGCGCGACTGTCATTGATGCCTTGCTGATAATAACTGCGCAGAGGTGAAGCACTCGCTTGGCGGGCAAACAGCACGCTTTGGCTATCGTCGCTCCAGTAAGCCTCTTTGGCGAAAACCCCCATCCAATCGGGATTTGCCATAATTTGACTAAGCGTAAGCGCCTGTGAAACCTGTGGCGGTTGGGCTAAGGGAACTTGGAATGCTTGCGGGGATGATGCAGGAGCTGCTGTTTCAGTCGATGTCGCTGCGCAACCTGCCAACACGGCAACCGCTAACGCACTTAAACCCAAATTTCGCATTACGCTTCTCATTTGTCCTTCCTTTTATTGTTATCGCAATGGCTACATGACCCAGTCTAGTTGATCTGCTGGTTTTGCCTATTCGCGTAGTTTTGCCGAAGTTATAGCATAGTTAATCGCTAAACTTGCTTAAAAAAAGGATAAATCTTGTAACAGAAATTGATAGTACGAATATAGTGCGGGGAGTTTTTAGGACGAGGAGTTTTTAGGGCGAGGAAATTATACAGGCACAGCAGGTTGAGCTAAAAAATTGGCTAACAGTTCGAGACCTTGCTCGGTGAGAATGGATTCGGGATGAAATTGCACCCCATAAAGCGGTAAGTCTTGATGGCTCATAGCCATGATTTCTCGGCCGTGAATTGCATCGTCAAACCAAGCATCGAGAACAAAACCTTTAGGCACAGCATCTACCAATAACGAGTGATAACGTGTGACGGTTAAGGGCTGATTTAATCCCTCAAATAACCGCTGGCCAGTGTGCGCAATGGCGCTGACCTTGCCGTGCATTACCCGCTCGGCACGCACCACATTGGCACCAAAAACCTGCGCCATCGCCTGATGCCCTAAACACACACCGAGGATCGGCATGCGCGTGGCAAAATGTTTAATCGCCGCAAGGGAAATCCCCGCCTCATTGGGAGTGCAAGGGCCGGGCGAAATCACCAGATGAGTAGGCGCAAGCGCCTCGATTTCGGCGATGCTAATTTCGTCATTACGTTTGACCACTATCTCTTGCCCTAGCTGCTGAAAATACTGCACTAAGTTAAAGGTAAAAGAGTCGTAATTATCGATCATTAGCAACATACAAGATCCATTGGCCTAAATGGGTAAAGGTAACGCATATCCGACGGATGAATGCGGGCGCAAATGCTACCACACCTTATCCTCAAGGTTTAGCCAATTACGGCGATAAAATACAGCGACAAAAAAGCCAGTCATAGGACTGGCTTAGTTTTAAAACAACTTGGGCATTTCACCACAGCTCTTTAGCGGTCGTTATTTTACGACGGTTAAATGGCTGCGACGCTTAGGTGGTTCATCAGTCGGTTCAGGCGCTTTATCGTTTGTTTCAACAACCGATAAAGATGAATCGACTTCATCGTCCACCAGGTAAGCATCTTCAATATCGAAGACAGTGCCAGCACCGTTTTCACGGGCATAAATAGCGACAATCGACGCCATTGGCAACATCACCTGCTGGGGAACACCACCGAAACGCGCATTGAACTCCACAAACTCATTGCTAATTTGCAAATTGCCCACTGCGCCAGCAGCGATATTCAACACTATCTGGCCATCCTTCACGTATTGCTGCGGTACTTGAGTGCCTTCAACAAAGGCATCCACCACAACGTGAGGAGTCAATTGGTTGTCCATCAACCAATCATAGTAAGCCCTTAGTAAATAAGGACGATTTGGAGTCAAAGGTTTCATTACATACCCATGCGCATTTCGCGTTCAGCTTCAGTTAGAGAAGCTTTAAACGATTCACGCTCAAAAATACGTGTCATGTACGCTTTGATATCTTTAGCTACACGGCTATCTAGCTCAATACCTAATACAGGTAAGCGCCATAACAATGGGCCAAGGTAGCAATCCGCTAGACCAAATTCTTCGCTCATGAAGTAAGGCACTTCACCGAAGATAGGTGCAATAGCGATCAGGCTTTCAGTCAGCTCTTTACGAGCGGCTTCAACACGATCACCCTTACGGATACGGTCAACTAGCGAATACCAGTCTGTATCTATGCGGTGCATCATCAAACGGCTTTGGCCGCGAGATACTGGATAAACTGGCATCAAAGGCGGATGAGGAAAACGCTCATCCAAATATTCCATGATAATGCGTGATTCGTATAAAACGAGTTCACGGTCTACCAAAGTTGGCACTGAGTTATATGGATTTACTTCGAGCAAATCCTCAGGCATTTCGTTAGGGTCGACCTGTAAAACATCAACAGTAACCCCTTTCTCAGCTAACACGATACGTACTTGATGGCTATACAGATCATCAGCACCTGAAAACAGTGTCATGATAGAGCGTTTGTTGGCAGCAACAGCCATTGATACCCTCCAGAATCGAAATAAAACAAAAGTAAACGAGGGGCTAAGCCCCCCGTTTACACTATGCGGATATTACATTTTACCCGTTATTGGTGCCTAGTGTACATCTTTCCAATACTCTTTCTTCAAGAGGTAGGCCACAATAAAGAATATAAACAGGAATCCGAGTACCCACCACCCCATAGCTTTACGCTCTAGTTGGACAGGTTCAGCCGAATAGACTAAGAAACCCGTGATATCACGAACCGCTTGATCGTACTCTTCCGCATTTAATTTACCGCCAGTAACCACAACAGTGCCATCTTCTTGCTTGACTGGTGTGCCTTGTAACTCTTCGAGTACATGTGGCATACCAACAGATGGGAATACTGTGTTATTCACACCAAATGGGCGACTAGGATCTTTATAGAAGCCTTTCAGATATGAATAAACCCAATCTTCGCCACGAACGCGGGCAACCAAAGTTAAGTCTGGCGGTGTAGCACCAAACCACTTAGCCGAATCTTTATGTGGAATCGCGTTTTGCATCAGCTCACCAATTTTGGCATCGGTGAACATATACTTGTTACGCATATCATCCGCAGAGATACCGATATCGGTAGCGACACGTTCATAACGTTGATACTGAGTGCTATGACAACCAGAACAGTAATGTTGGAACAGGTCCACACCACGTTCTAAGGAAGCTTTATCATGCAGATCAACATTGGCTTTTTCTAAATGTACGTGCCCAGTCGCAGCAATAGCCAGCGTCGGCAACAGTGTAACTAATGCAATCAGTAATTTTTTCATCAGTGTGTCAACCTCGCTGGAACAGGCTTAGTTTTCTCATTCTTACTGTAAATGAACAGCAACAAGAAGTAGCCAAAATACGTCACAGTGAAGATACGCGCAGCGATCGTCAGCTCAGGTGTTGCAGGCACAGCGCCTAAATAACCTAAGACGATGAAAGAAATAGCAAACTGAGCAATGTTCAGCTTGTGTAGCGTGCTACGGTAGCGAATTGACTTCACTTTACAACGATCTAACCAAGGCAATACGAACAGTACTGCAATCGACAGACCCATCATAACAACACCAGTCAACTTGTCTGGAATCGCACGAAGGATGGCGTAGAAAGGTGTAAAGTACCACACAGGTGCAATGTGCACAGGCGTCTTCATCGGGTTAGCCGCTTCGAAGTTCGGGCCTTCTAAGAAGTAACCACCGCCCTCTGGTACGAAGAACATGACCCAGCAGAATACGATCAGGAAGCCAGCGACGCCCATGATGTCTTTTACTGTGTAGTATGGGTGGAATGGAATACCATCAACTGGCCAGCCATTCTCGTCTTTGTTCTTCTTAATTTCGATACCGTCTGGGTTGTTTGAACCCACTTCGTGTAGCGCAATTAAGTGTAAGAACACGAGGACCACTAATACTAACGGCAGTGCAATCACGTGCAGCGCGAAGAATCGGTTCAGTGTCGCGCCAGAGATCACGAAGTCACCACGGATCCACAGGGTTAAATCGTCACCAATAACGGGGATAGCACCGAACAGAGAGATAATTACCTGCGCGCCCCAGTATGACATTTGACCCCATGGTAGCAAGTAGCCCATAAAGGCTTCAGCCATCAACACGAGGAAAATCAACATACCGAACAACCACAGTAGTTCTCTAGGCTTCTGATATGAACCGTAAATCAAACCACGGAACATGTGCAGATAGATCACTACGAAGAACGCTGAAGCACCGGTAGAATGCATATAACGCAGCAACCAACCGTATTCAACGTCACGCATGATGTACTCAACAGAAGCGAATGCGCCTTCTGCTGTTGGTACATAGTTCATCGTCAACCAGATACCCGTCAGTAATTGGTTAACCAATACCAACATCGCTAGTGAACCGAAAAAGTACCAAAAGTTAAAGTTAGTTGGCGTAGCATACTGACCCACGTGACGGTTATAAGTCGCCGTCATTGGGATACGAGCATCAATCCAATTAATTAAATTCTTAACCATTACGCCACTCCTTTATCTACACCGATAATCACGGTGCCATCATCAACGTATTGATGTGGAGGGATAACTAGGTTCAATGGAGCAGGTACGCCTTGGAACACGCGACCAGCCATATCGAACTTAGAGCCATGACATGGACAGAAGAAACCAGAAGTGACACCTTCAACTTGCTCACCAAATGAATCTGGCAAATAAGTAGGTGAACATCCGAGGTGGGTACAAATACCGACAGCAATAAAATACTCTGGCTTAATTGAGCGCAAAGGATTTGTTGCATAATCAGGCTGCTGCATTTCGGCAGAAGCAGGATCTCTTAACTTATCATCATGTGTTGGCAGTTCATTGATCACAGCATCTGTGCGACGGACAACCCATACAGGTTTTCCACGCCACTCAACACGGATCAGCTGACCTGGCTCTACTTTACTGATATTTACTTCGACCGGTGCACCTGCAGCTTTCGCTTTGGCACTCGGATTCCATGACTTGATGAAAGGAACCGCTACAGCGACGGCACCAGCACCACCTACTACGGCGGTTGCGGCTGTCAGGAATCTGCGACGTCCGGTATCGACTGGCGCATTGCTCATCCACTTATCTCCCAGAGGGTGTTGGAATTTTTATATTTCAAAGACTTTCGGCCCTTAGTCATCACTAGGGTCAAAAATCGAAGTTTGAAGCGGGGCTCATTATAGCTAAAAATTAGAAGCAGATCATAGTGAAAACACGCAAGTAAGTTAGGGAGATTGCGTGTTTTTTAAAAAAAGTCTAAAAAAGACCCAACTATTAACCCGTTTTAATCCATTTGGATCATATTTTGAGCATCTTGTCTGTGACATCGGCATAAAGCATGCATCGCTAATATGAATTAGCCCTGACTTTTCAATCTAAGTTAACAATCGCCAGATAAAAAATAGGCCCTGGGTAACAGGGCCTATTAGATCAATACTTTTAACGTATTACTTCTTAGGTGCAGTGCTCTTCATATACTTGAAGAACTCGCTATCAGGCTCTAACACCATGATATCGGACTTGCCTGAGAAGCTGGCACGATAGGCTTCTAAGCTACGAACAAAGCCGAAGAACTCAGCATCTTTGCTGTAAGCATCAGAATATATCTTCGCGGCTAATGCATCACCTTCACCACGAATGGTTAAGGCTTTACGCTCAGCTTCAGCAATCTTCACTGTTACATTGGCATCAATCGTTGCACGAATGATTTCAGATTGCTCTTTACCTTGTGCTCTATGCTCTTTTGCCACAGCTTGACGCTCGGCACGCATACGTTGGTAAATACTGTTACTGACGTTAGCAGGTAAATTGATTTGCTTTACACGCACATCGACAACTTCAATACCTAAGTCTTTGGCGCTTTCTGAAGCGTTTTCTAACGCGTCATTTTGCAATTCATCACGCTTACCAGAGACAATCTCTCTGATAGTGCGACGACCAAACTCAGTACGTAAATCGTTGTTGATCTTACGTTGTAATAGCGATTCTGCATTCGACTTAATACCACCGTTTGTAGACAGGTAATATTTTTCGAAATCTGCAATACGCCACTTCACATAGGAATCGACCATAAGGTCTTTCTTCTCTGAAGTCACAAAACGATCAGCAGCACCATCGAGTGTTTGAATACGGGCATCGAGTAATTTTACTTTATCGATCACAGGCACTTTAATGTGCAGACCTGGACCGTAGACGCGGGTGACTCGATTACCGTCAACGTTGTCTTTTAAAATTTCCCCGAAACGCGCCACAATTGCGCGCTCACCTTCATTCACCACCATTAAAGATGACAAACCAATACCTAAGAGTACGGCGATAAGAATAACGCTTAATCTACCCATGGATTACTCCCTCCCTTGGCGAGTACGATCATCGCGGGATGGACGTCCACTCAAAGGCTCATTCGCGCGAGTCGTTGATACAGATGAAGAATTGACATTTTGCTGTGGCTTAGCTTCCAGCTCAGTTGTCGCAGGCTTCTGCTGAATTAACTTATCTAGCGGTAGGTACATTAAGTTGCCGTTGTTCTTGGCATCAATCAGCACTTTATTCGTATCTGTCATCACTTGCTGCATTGTATCGAGATACAAACGCTTGCGAGTCACGTCAGGCGCGGCTTGGTACTCAGGTAATAACAGCTCAAAACGAGCCACTTTACCGCGAGCTTCTAAGACTTCACGCTCTTTATAAGCATTCGCTTGTTGTGCCATACGTTCAACTTCACCACGAGCTTTTGGTTCAATTTCACGGGCATAGGCTTCAGCTTCACGAATAAAACGTTGTTCATCTTCTTGGGCAGAAATCGCGTCATCGAAGGCGTCTTTCACTTCTTCAGGCGGACGCGCCGGTAAGAAGTTGACGTCAACAACAGCAAGACCCAATTTGTACGGTTCAAGAATGCGCTCTAACTCTTTCCACGTATCGCGACGAATAGCATCACGGCCGGTAGTCAGAATATCATCCATCTTATTATGTCCAATGACATAACGCAGTGCACTGTCAGTCGCTTCACGCAAACTGGCGTTCGCATCGACGGCACTAAATAGATATGAGTAAGCATCTAAAATACGATACTGAACATCAAGCTCAACTTTCACGACGTTTTCATCGGATGTCAGCATGCTACCAGACGCAGGAATAGAGCGAACCGATTGAATGTCGACGGGATAAATTTGGTCGATAAATGTGGCTTTCCAATGAAGTCCAGGGCCAATTTCGCCAGCGTGTTTACCAAATCGCAGTGCCACACCACGCTCAGCTTCTTTAATTGTATAAAAACCCGAAAGTCCCCAAACAACTACAGCAACAGCAAGAATGATGATTAGGCTAAACGAGCTAAAAGATTGGCCTGAGCCGTTTCCTTTGCCGCCAAAGCGCTTTGAAAGATTACGAAAAACCTCGTCAAGGTCCGGTGGTCCTTTGTCGTTACCACCTTTATTTCCCCAAGGATCATTACCCTTGTTACCGGGCTCGTTCCAAGCCATTTAGCACTCCATAAGTGGATGAAATAAATTAGATTATTAACAAACAGCCTCATCTATCGAATCTTCGTAGATGAAGGTTTCTAACTCACCCTGACTCTGTTTAGCTAATCGGCGCCAATCGGCGTCCGATAAACGAACAGACAAAATACAGTTCCCCAGATCGTCGTACTCTTTCTGCTGTATCGCATCCAGTCGATAAAACTGGCCAAGATAATGTCCAGCAGTTGCCGGAATTCTAAGTGTTAGCTCTTTAATCACCTCACCGATTAGCTCAGTGATGGCTTTCAACAGCAAATCAAATCCCAAACGCTTCTGTGCCGAAACCCAAACTCGAACGGGTTTGCCTATGTCGTTATATTCAATTCTTGGGGTTACATCCTCGAGTAAATCGATTTTGTTACACACCACGAGTTGCATGACTTCATCGGCTTCGATGTCTTTCAGTACAGATTGAACCTGATCAAAGTTATCCGCCATGTTTTCATCTGCACAATCAATGATATGCAGTAGTAACTCCGCTTGCCTTGTCTCTTGTAAGGTTGCCTTAAATGCAGCAACGAGATCATGGGGCAAATGACGAATAAACCCTACAGTATCCGCTAATATCACGGCACCATCGGGTAAATCTAACTTTCTTAGCGTGGGATCGAGTGTGGCAAACAACTGATCTGCAGCATAAACATCGGATGACGTTAGGGCATTAAACAGCGTTGATTTACCCGCGTTTGTGTAGCCGACTAATGACACTGTCGACAAATCACTGCGCTTACGTGCACGTCGGCTCTGTTCACGTTGTTTATCAACTCGCTCTAAACGCTTGTTGATATTTTTAATCCGTCCTCTGAGCAAACGTCTATCGGTTTCGAGCTGGGTTTCCCCTGGACCACGTAAACCAATACCGCCCTTTTGCCTTTCAAGATGCGTCCAACCACGGATCAGGCGAGTCGACATATGGCGCAATTGCGCTAGCTCCACCTGCAACTTACCTTCGTGAGTACGCGCTCTTTGGGCAAAAATATCGAGAATAAGTGTCGTACGGTCGAGTACTCGACAATGACACACTTGCTCTAGATTACGCTCTTGGGCTGGACTCAATGCATGATTAAAAATCACCACATTGGCTTCGGTCGCCGCCACTAATGCGGCTAACTCTTCAGCTTTACCAGAACCCACAAAAAATTTGCGATCCGGCGAACGTCGACTTCCAGTAATCACCCCGACTGATCGGGCTCCAGCTGATTCCACTAATAGCTGCAGCTCGACTAAATCTTCTCGGCGTTCCTCATCGGAAAAGTCGATATGGACAAGAACCGCAGTTTCTCCCGCCTCATAACGATCAAACAAGAAGTAAACTCCTTAGATATAGCTTATTCGCCACTAGGCGCATCATCTTGAGCACCATATCCGCCTTGGGCATTTTGGTGACCAGTGACGTTGAATGGGCGTGCTGGCACGACAGTAGAAATAGCGTGTTTATAAACCATTTGGCTCACTGTGTTTTTCAACAGAATGACAAATTGATCAAACGACTCTACCTGTCCTTGGAGTTTAATGCCGTTCACCAAGTAAATTGATACAGGAACGCGCTCGCGACGCAATGCGTTCAAAAATGGGTCTTGTAAAGATTGCCCCTTAGCCATTTTATTATTTCCTTTTTAATTTATATAAAATAAATCGATATCAGTGATAGTTTTTTGTTTAGTTTTAGTATTATACAGCAAGGGCTAATAAGCTAGCGGCATTGACGCATAAGTGTAACTAAATTCCCCTCAGCACCACTTTCGAGCCAATTCAACTCTGGCCAGCTGCGCAACCATGTTAATTGACGCTTAGCCAATTGCCTAGTAGCAGCAACCGCTTTTTCGACCATAGTATCATAGTCAAACTCACCATCGAGATATTGCCAGCACTGTCGATAACCCACACAACGCATTGAAGGCAAGTCTAAATGCAGGTCTCCACGGGCTTTCAGCTCTGTGACTTCCTCAAGAAAGCCCTGCTTGAGCATAATCGCAAAACGTTGCGCAATTAAGTCATGTAACACTTTGCGCTCACGCGGTGCAATAGCAAACTGCACTACGTCGTAGGGCAAGGGAGCAGACTTGGTCTGAGTCAGCTCAGTCATACTCTTGCCGCTTATTCTATAGACTTCCAGCGCTCTTGAAAGTCTTTGTGGATCATTAGGATGAATTCTTTCTGCCGACACGGGATCTATCTCCCTTAATTGGTCATGCAGTGCTTCCCATCCCTTTTCATCCGCCTCAGCTTGGATCTCGGCTCTAATGGCCTCGTCCGCACTCGGCAAAGGTGACAAACCTTCGAGTAACGCTTTGAAATACATCATGGTTCCGCCAACTAATACTGGCGTTTTACCCATGCTGACAATCTGTTCTATCTCGGCTATCGCATCGGCTCTAAAGTCGGCTGCCGAATAACTTTCGCTAGGATCGCGAATGTCGATCAATCTGTGTGGCCCACGGGCCAGTTCGTCGGCGGAAGGCTTGGCGCTGCCAATGTCCATACCGCGATAAATTAATGCTGAATCGACCGAAATGATTTCACAGTTATGCTTTTCGGCCAATTCTAATGCTAAAGCAGTTTTGCCTGAGGCCGTTGGCCCCATCAAAAATATCACTTTAGGCTGTAATTCTTTATTCACTTGCTTGCTCTTCTAGCCACGATTGCCAAGGTAGTAATATTGCTTTGTTGGCAATAAGCTGTTTTTTCTCTTCAGCTAACTGCGAAAATGCTGCCCAGATTTCTGGTGCCGAAACGAACCCAGTTAAACTGTGTTTTGCCAACCAAAATGCCAATGCGCTTGGCGCAGGTGTTTCAAAACGCAGCGATTGTAACCACTCAGGGATCACTTTTACTAACTGGCTCTCTCTGATATATGGGGGCACTTTTTTAATAATCAACTGCTGGTAACGAATTGTTAGTTCTAAACCTAACTGGCGGATCAGCGTGTCATGTTCATCGAGCACAGCCTGCCAATCTGCATCGGCCGCGACAGACACTGGCATCAATAAAGGCTGGCCAATTAATCCGGTCGCTAGCTTAACCTCAATCTCTTGGCAGCGCGTCGCCAATGCTACTGATTTTATTGGCAATAGACTCAGTTTATCCGCCGTCGCCATTACCCAATATTGGCCATCTAAAATAGCAGGCATAGGCAGAGATGGCTGATAATCTTGATCTTTTATACTGTAAGAAGGTGTTTGCAGTAAAGCACCATAACTTGCAATTGCTGCTTTTGACGGTAATTCAGTACGTTGACGAGATTCACCAGCAGAATAACTGCCGCGACTATTGTTCCTTGGCGTGGCCATGCTGCCAAAGGCATTCGTTTGAGTGCCAAAACTGGCGCCTTCTCGTCCTGCGCCGGCAGATTTTACTTGAACGGCAGAGGCAACTAACGGTTGAGCAGACTCAAGTGTATCAGCTGGCACATTAACTTGAGCTGAATCAGCACCAAGTACAAAAGGGGCTGGGATTTCAGTGCCGCTTGTCGGGGCATCCACAAACACATCTTCAACTGCATCCAAAGAGCTTGAGTGAACGAAGTCGAGTTCCCCCGCTTCTTCCAGCGCCGATTGCAATGCTTGCAGAATATAATCATGCACATAGCGACTCTGATGGAATCGCACCTCGTGCTTAGCAGGATGCACGTTAACATCCACTTGATGGGGATCGATATCCAACATCAACACATAGCCGGGTTGCTCCAGTTCCGCTTTTTGGGCAAAAGCCTGGCGCACCGCGTGATTGACTAAGCGGTCACGGATTAAGCGTCCGTTGACATAAAAGTAATGGGTATCGCTGATAACGGGCGACCAAGGTGACTGCAAATAGCCACTGAGGCGCAAATCATCGTGTTGACATTCAATCTTAAGCGCTTGCTCAGCAAATGGGCGACCACTTACTTGCGTCAAACGCTGTAAATACTGGGCTTCATTCATGGCGGGACGATAATTACGTACCGTCTTGCCGTTATGGGTCAGCGTGAAATGGATATCGCCGCGCACTAATGCAATGCGCTTTAACCATTCATCGATATGGGTAAATTCGGTTTTATCGCTCTTTAAAAAGCGTCTGCGAGCTGGTGTATTGAAGAATAAATCCACCACCTCAATCGTCGAACCAACAGGATGCGCGGCGGGCATGATTTTAACCGCCATGTCGGCACCTTCGGCATGGGCTTGCCATGCTTCGGTTTGCTCAGCAGTGCGCGAGGTTAAGGTTAAGGTTAAGCGTGAGACAGAGCTGATACTGGCTAGCGCTTCACCGCGAAAACCAAAACTGAGGATCGCTTCGAGATCGTCTAAGGTGTGTAACTTTGAGGTCGCATGGCGCGATAAGGCCAGCGCGAGTTCATCTTTGGGTATGCCAGAGCCGTTATCGCGAATTTTAATCAGCTTACTACCGCCTTTGTCGATTTCAATATCGACTCGGCTCGCTCCTGCGTCGAGGCTATTCTCGACTAATTCTTTAACTACGGAAGCGGGTCTCTCAACCACTTCCCCCGCCGCAATTTGGTTGGCTAATTGCGGTGGCAGGATCTGAATGCCCATCATGCTTTCCTATTTAACTCTGGGGTATGACTAACGTTTGTCCTAACTGAACCACATCGGACTTCATCCCATTCGCTTGTTTGATGCTAGACATAGGCACACGATAACGCTGCGCGATGGCCGATAAAGACTCGCCACGACTGACTTTATGTTTGACGTTCGATGCCGTTGAACTCCCCACATAAGCGGTTGGCGTTCTCTCTTTAGTCGATTTAGCACTGCTAGAGCTAGCGCCGCCTCGCTGGGCAAGCAAGGTATCCGCTGGCGGATTATTGTGATAGTAACGACTCACACCCTTATAGATAGCATTGGCGATATTTTCTTGATGGCGACTACTCGACAGCAAACGCTCTTCTTTCGGATTCGAAATAAAGCCCGTTTCCACCAAGATTGAAGGAATATCCGGTGATTTCAGCACGGCTAAACTCGCCGACTCGGGGCGACTCTTGTGTAAATCAGTCACGCCGCCTAAATCCTTAAGAATATCGCCAGCGACTGAATGACCAATGGCCATCGAACTGTTCATCGACATATCGAGCAGCGTCATAGCTAAATACTGTTCATTATCCGTGTTTTGGATAATCTCACCCGCGCCGCCAAGTAACTCAGAATGCTTTTCTTTTTGCTCTAACCAACGGCCAATTTCACTGTTAGCCCGACGCATGGATAATACCCACACAGAGGCGCCGCGAGGATTCGGGGAAGTAAAAGCATCGGCATGGATAGAAATCAGTAGATCGGCCTTACTGTTGCGGGCCAACTCAGAGCGCTTATTCAAATTCACAAAATAATCGCCGGTGCGGATCATCACAGCGCGCATGCCGGGCGTGTCATTGATTTTACTCGAAACACGTCTGGCGATTTCTAGGGCAACCTTTTTTTCGTAAACGCCAGAAGGGCCAATGGAGCCAGGGTCGTCGCCGCCATGACCCGCATCGATAGCAATCACGATATCGCGGGATGATTGCGCCGCTTGGGTAACGGTTTTAACGGGTGTGGATGAGACAACTGCGGTTGCGGTTGTTAAGGTTTTATCTTCTAAATCAACCACGAGACGATTGCCATAGGGCGCGGTCACGGGCAACGAGAACAAGCTCGCATTCAGTGGCTTCACCAAATCGATCACTAAGCGCAAATCACCCTTAGTCGGCGACTTACTGACTCGCACGCCCTTGACTAACTTACTGTTGTTTTCAAGATTTTTAAGCGCAACTTTAGTGGCGGACTTTTTTAAATCCACCACTAAGCGATTAGGGCCATCTAAAGAGAAATAGGTGTAATCAGGCGCTTCGCTTAAGTCAAACACGATTCGAGTCGACTCAGGCGCAGCCCAAATACGTACGCTTTCTAACTGATTAGCCGCATGAGCCGCCACAGATAAAAAAGAACATAAAGAAAGAATAATAATTTGAAAATAAGGGTTATTTTTTATCATTTTAGTTTTTATTTTATCGCTTTTAATAACTTTTCACCTGGCTCTGACAAGGCCTCTATGCGTATTTCACGCCCACTATTTTGATAACTTAAATGCATATGGACATCGGCATCGGGCAATAAACCCTCTCCCTTATCTGGCCATTCAACAATGCACAGACTCTTATCCGTGAAGTAATCACGAATACCCATAAACTCGAGTTCTTCTGGATCGTTTAAACGATACAAATCAAAATGATAAACTTCGACACCCTCTAGCTCATATGGTTCAACTAAAGTGTAAGTCGGGCTTTTAACTGCCCCTTTATGGCCCAAACCTTGAATTAAGCCGCGACTCAGCGTCGTTTTACCGGCGCCTAAATCACCCGTAAGATACAGAGTCAAAGGCGCTTTGACATGGCGGGCTAATTTTTGCCCAACCGCAATAGTGTCGTCTTCGTTGTCTAAGAAAAAAGTTAACTCTGTCATATCCGCTTATATCACTGCTGTTATTAATGGAGAAGCGACTCAACCCTAAAAAGGCACAGGGCACAGGGCACAGAACAAAGTCCAGCCCCGCTTGAGTCTCACATACCGCCTAGAGTAAATCACTATTCACTAATTGGCGAATAAAAGGCATTAAATCGCTCGCTAACATGCCACGTTCTCCCTGTATTGCCGCAAGATCGGCGGCGCAACCATGTACAACAACACCCAGCACAGTCGCCTGCATGTTATCCATTCCTTGAGCCATGAGCGCGCCTATAATACCAGATAACACATCGCCACACCCACCACTGGCAAGCCCTGGATTACCGACAGGTGCAACAACCATTTGTTTGCCATCAAAAATGACCGTTCCCGCGCCTTTTAGCAACACAACACCGCCGTACTTTTGCTGTATCGCCCGTACAGCCGCAAACCTATCCTGCTCAATTTCTGCCACAGAGCAGCCGAGTAAACGCGCAGCCTCACCCGGATGCGGTGTTAGCACCCAATTGGTTTGCCGGCGCGGTTCATTGCTCAATAGATTTAAGGCATCGGCATCCAAAACACAGGGTTTATCGCTTAAGCCCACGGCTTTAAACAAGTTATAGCCCCAGTCATGCTTACCTAAACCTGGGCCAAGTACGATAACCTGCGCCCAACCAAGGCGCAGATACACTTCCATATCGACTAAGTCACAACCCCAGAACATCAATTCAGGACGGGAAACATTCACCGTCAATTGATGCTCAGGTCGACTGATCACTGTGACTAACCCAGCACCGGCACGCAGACATGCCTCACTGGCCAGTCGCACGGCGCCAGCCATGCCCATATCACCACCGATAACAGTGACCTTACCCGACTGGCCTTTATGGCTATCGCGCGCTCTGGCGGCAAAGTAATCTTTAAGCGTCTCTTTTCCGACTCTTTGTGCACTCGCTTCAGCGAAGAAAGGTGTTAATCCTAAAGCGGCAAATTCAAGTTCGCCGCTGTAATGCCGCGCCTTACCCGTTAACAAACCTTGCTTCCAGCCACCAAAACACAAGGTGACATCCGCCATCACAGCAACACCCGCCACAGCGCCGGTATCGGCAATCACTCCAGACGGTAAATCAAGGCTCAATACCCAAGCTGCATTATCATTGATGGCGCGAATATACTCAGCCATATCGTCGCGCACGGCATCTCGCACACCTGTGCCGAGTAAACCATCGACGATGATTTTGGCCGCAAGAATGGGCGCAACGGCTTTCGGCAGTAACTCTCCGCCGTCTTTAAGATAATGGGCCAATGCTTGCTGACACTCAGGCGTGCCTGCCGCTGACGTCATCATCACTGAAACGGCCATATCACTGGCAAGGGCTAAACGAGCGCACACTAAGGCATCGGCACCATTGTTACCGCTGCCAGCGAGGATAAATACAGAAGAGGCATTGGGGTTATGTTTTGTTAAACATTCAAAAGCCGCCGCGCCAGCACGCTCGACCAATTCATAGAGGCTAGAGGCTCCCTGCGACACAGCACTCAGTTCAGCTTGGCGAACTTGTGCTTGGGTAAATAAGGCCTTGGGAAATTGCGATAGATCTTGTGCCATGAAGGATCTCCTTAGACGCCAACGACTTCATTCCACAATGAGTTACCCCACCATAGGAGTCTTGGCAGCATTGAGCAAGGCCGATAAAAAAATCAGCCAATAGATCAAGAAAGTAGCAAGAATCGGATCGGGAAATTATGACGTAAATCAGTTCAAGCGCAGATACCTGCCCAAATGGAGCAAAGTAGCGCAAAAGTCGTCGATACACAGATGACACAAAGACAAAAGCCAGCACTAGGCTGGCTTTGGGAATTGAGAAGCGATGACGGTTTAGATATCGTCCATCCGAATTGTGCTGTGGACCAAACGTTGTTGCTGAGTTTTCTCCACTCGGATCAAGTTAGCTAACGCATTACGCGCATCTTCGGCAGTCGTTGAGTTAACTGTTTTTTCTAACAAACCAATCAGACGATTTTCTAAGTCTAAGTGCAAGTTGAGCACATCGTCTTCATTCATGTTCGCGGGCAACATAGTATCTTGGCAACGCTTGGTAAAGTCTTCAAAGGTGAAGTCTTTGTACCAAGTATCAAGAATACGATGTGGCGCTTCTTCTATATAATCGCGCAGTTTCTCCGCCATGGTTTTTTGATGTGACTCAAAATAATCCAGCATCATTTTCACACGTGCCGAGTCAGCTTGATTATTGAGTCGGCCATAGAGTTGCGCCATATCTAAGCGGCAATTTGCCACATACTCAAGTAGATCACGTAATTGTTGAATACGCATATAATGCACTCCACTGTCAGGCCAACTACTTGGCGCTATTAATTTTGTCTAGCTTCATTATGTGAGTAAAAGCGTTACGAATATTTGAACAAGGTCATAATTTAACTTTCGCGAAGCTATCTAATTTAGGAAAACTTGAAGAAACACGCTACAGATCACGCATCTAAATCCTATCACACTGTTTTGTATAAGAGAGAAAAGCCAAAAGAGATCTCAAAACACTTAGCCCAATAGGTTAACGTAAGCCTTTGGCTGTACATGATGAATCAAAGATAGAGGGTTTGCAGTGGATAGTCGTTAATCAAGAAAGGAATAGATGAGCTAATTGAGGGAATGACGTGAAAAAGTCGCTGTTGGAGAGTTTAACGGAATTACAGCGAAATGATTTTATCGGAAGTGGTCGAGAAATAATCTATGCCTTAGTTCACGGCTTAAGCATTGTAAATGATAGCAATATGAGCAACACGATTGAAATGATGCTTGATAAGGTAGTTTGGGGGGATTTATCGAAATTGGATCGACATGATTTTGATCAAGAGCGGTTCGAACCGATGACCTATACCTTGACTAATTTAACAATCACAAAGGTATCACCATATCAGAATCACAACTGAGCTAATGTCAATTGAGTAATGTGATAGTGGAATATTTAGGAAATTGGAGCGACATATCGGGTTCGAACCGATGACCTATACCTTGGCAAGGTATCGCTCTACCAACTGAGCTAATGTCGCATAATCTGTATTAATGATTTGGTAAATCACTAAGTTTTAATTTGGAGCGACATATCGGGTTCGAACCGATGACCTATACCTTGGCAAGGTATCGCTCTACCAACTGAGCTAATGTCGCATAATCTGTATTAATGATTTGGCAAATCACTAAATTTTAATTTGGAGCGACATATCGGGTTCGAACCGATGACCTATACCTTGGCAAGGTATCGCTCTACCAACTGAGCTAATGTCGCCTTTTGTATCGCTGCTACATTTGCCTTCAACATTGACAAAGGTATCGTCTATCAACCTTTATCAACTGAGCTAATGTCGCTTTTTGCATCGCTGCTACTATTTGCCTTCAACATTAACAAAGGTATCGCCTATAAACCTTTATCAACTGAGCTAATGTCGCATTCAATCTAAATGACCGCAAATCTCTGTTCGCATCAAAAAGTTGAGGCCGCATTATATGAAAAATTCATGCGGCTGCAACCCCTTCTTGCATATTTATCTACTGATCGGTCAAATTTTAAATACTTTGCTGCGATAATACTGCAATTCAGCGATCGACTCTTGGATATCCTGCAGTGCTTGGTGAGTGTTTTGCTTCTTAAAGCCCGCCATAGTTTCTGGGCTCCAACGCTTCACTAGCTCTTTAATCGTACTGACATCCACATTGCGGTAGTGGAAATAATCTTCCAGCTCGCGCATATAACGATTTAAGAAGCGTCGATCTTGGCCAATACTGTTACCACACATTGGAGAAGCGCCCTTAGGAACATACTGTTCTAAGAAGGCAATCGTCTTAGCCACAGCTTGCGCTTCGGTTTCTTGGCTAGCACGAACGCGGTCAATCAACCCTGACTCACCATGGTGCTTTTGATTCCAATCATCCATAGCGGCCAGCACGTCATCCGATTGATGAATCGCGATAACCGGACCTTGACCGATAATATTGAGTTCTTGATCTGTCACTAAAGTGGCAATTTCAATGATCCTGTCGACGTCAGGCTCTAACCCTGTCATTTCCAAATCGATCCAAATGAGATTATTTACATCTGCCGTCATAAATCAGCCTTATCATGTCAGTTAGCCTAAATTCAGGCTTTTTTATTCAAGAGCGTGTATCATACTGCTTTTTTCCGACACAAAAAATCACCTAATTGACGAAGACGAATCAGTGAGTAAAAAGAAACCCCTAAGCCAAGGTCAATTACGCCGTATGCGTGCTAATCACGAGAAGCGACTCAATCGTGACAGTGGCGAAAAAAATACGCCAGAGTTACAGGATAGTTCACTGGGGCAAGAACAGCCCGGTACTGTGATTTCTCGTTTTGGCCAACATGCCGACATAGAAACCGAAAGCGGCCAAGTTGTGCGCTGTAATATTCGCCGTGCCGTCACCAGTTTAGTGACTGGCGATAAAGTGATCGTACGCTTAGCCATTGAGAGCCAAGCCAATAGCGGCATCGCAGGTATTGTTGAAGCCGTTCATCCACGTCGCTCATCACTCACACGCCCAGATTTATACGATGGCGTGAAAATTATCGCCTCGAATATCGACCAAATTTTGATTGTGTCCTCGGTATTACCCAGCTTTACCACACAGATCATCGACCGTTATTTAGTGGCCGCTGAAGATACCGATATTCCACCTATCATCATTTTGAATAAAATTGACTTGCTCAACCCCGATGAAGCGCAGGCAATCGATGAAGCGCTGCAGCGCTATAAAGATATTGGCTATCCAGTTTATAAAGTCAGCAGCAAGTTAGGTGATGGTATCGATACCATCAAAGACATACTCAAAGATAAAGTCAGCGTATTTGCCGGCCAATCTGGTGTGGGTAAGTCATCGATCATCAATGCCCTATTACCCGATGCAGAACTGGTGATTGGTGATGTTTCCGATAACTCAGGTTTAGGTCAGCACACCACCACCACAGCCAAACTGTTGCACTTACCTAGTGGCGGCGATTTAATCGACTCCCCAGGCGTGCGCGAATTCGCCCTCTGGCATCTTCCTGCGCAACGTGTAGGCTGGTGTTTTATCGAGTTTCGCGAGTATCTTGGCGCGTGTAAGTTCCGTGATTGTAAACACGGTGACGATCCCGGCTGTGCACTGCAAGAAGCCCTGAGCCAAGGTAAGATCAGCGCAGATCGCTTTCATAATTACCATAAAATTATCGCCAGCTTAGATGAACAACGTCATGCCCGCCATTTCCGTGCGGCCACTGACGAATAGCGACTTATTGATAAATAACAACAGTCTCAGCAAAGATTGAGCAGTAAGAAAAGGAATTAAAATTGGATAAAGTCAAAATTGCGCTGCAGTACATGCTGCCGAAACACTTATTATCTCGTTTAGTGGGTAAACTTGCCGCCGCCGAAGCGGGCGCGTTAACCACGGCCGCTATCAAGTGGTTTATCAAGCAATATAAAATTGATATGAGCGAAGCGGCGCAGAGTGAGCCTGAAGCCTATAAAAGCTTTAATGCCTTTTTTACCCGCGCCCTTAAACCCGGTATTCGCCCGTTAGATATGGACGCCGATATCATGGTGCATCCAGTCGATGGTGCCGTAAGCCAATTAGGCCCAATTAAAAACGGCCGCATCTTCCAAGCTAAGGGTCACCACTATTCATCGTTAACCCTGCTTGGCGATCAAGCTGAAGATGCTAAACGCTTCGAAGGCGGTGATTTTGCGACTATCTATCTGGCGCCTAAAGACTATCACCGTATTCACATGCCGATTAAAGGCACGTTATCAAAAATGACTTACGTACCTGGTGAACTGTTTTCGGTGAATCCGTTAACGGCCAGACACGTACCCGGTCTCTTTGCCCGTAACGAACGTGTGGTGGCAATTTTCGAAACCGAATTAGGTCCATTAGCCATGGTATTGGTTGGCGCAACGATTGTTGCCAGTATAGAAACGGTCTGGGCAGGCACAGTCACGCCGCCGACAGGTAAGCAAGTCTTCACTTGGGAATATCCAACCCAAGGCCCCGATGCCATCACCTTAGACAAGGGTGAAGAAATGGGTCGCTTCAAGTTAGGCAGTACTGTGGTGATGTTGTTTGCTAAAGATGCTATCGCGACCTTTGCTGAAGGTGTCGAAGCCGAAGCCGTAACGCGCATGGGACAAGCCTTCGCGAACCTGAAAGACGTTAAGCAAGCGGATTAAGCTTTCTTGAGTTCTGCTAAACCTTCGGGATTAATTGAATTACATTTGGCAGTGCTGCTATTTGGCGGCACGGCTTTGTTTTCTAAATTAATCCCTCTCAGCGCCCTAGACATCACCTTCCTACGCTGTATCGTCGCCGCCACTGTGTTAGGTTTGCTGGTCAAACTCAGCCGTAAACGGCTAACGCTGGCCAGCAAACAAGATTATCTGGTCGCCATCGGGCTTGGGGTTATCGTAAGCCTGCATTGGGTCACGTATTTTGCCGCCATGCAGCTCTCGTCGGTCGCCATTGGCATGATTGCGTTTTTCACTTATCCGGTGATGACAGTGATTGCCGAGCCGTTGCTGACAGGCAGTAAAATAAAATTACTCGATATGATCAGCGGCGTATTAGTGCTGATTGGGGTGATATTACTGATCCCTGAGGCCAATTTAGGTAACGACACTACGCTGGGCATTGCCATCGGCATAGTGTCCGCCATCTTGTTCACCGCCCGTAACTTATTGCACAAACGCTACTTTTCCCAGTACAGCGGCCCACATGCCATGTTTTACCAAACCTTGGTCGCCGTGGTGTTCCTGATGCCGTGGCACCAAACGGAATTGAACAGCATCTCACTCGAAGTGTGGGGATTAATTATTTTACTCGGCGTTGTCTTTACCGCCGCGCCCCACGCACTATTTACTTCCGCACTGAGGCAACTCAGCGCCAAAACGGTTGGGCTAGTCTCTTGCTTACAGCCCTTCTATGGCGCCATGTTAGCGCTGATTATTTTGGGTGAAGAGCTCAATCTCAATACCGTAATCGGCGGCACTATCATAGTCGCGACCGCCATCTTCGAAACCCATCAATCGCACCAGTCACAGCGGCGAAAAAAGAACGCCTGAAACATACCAATCTCAACGCAATTTGGCTAATATGGAGCGTCTTTCGCCCCTAAATGTCTTTAGCCCATATGCCACGTATTTTATTGTTCGTTATTGCTTTTTTCTCATTTTCCGTCCTAGCCAATTCGCCTTTGCAGTTGGACAAACGTCTTGGCATAAACAAGCAAGATCAGCAACAAAATCTCAGCATTGATGAACAAATTAACGACCTAAAAATTAACATAGAGAAGCTCGCCGCCAGTGCGACCAGTTTCCAACAAGCGCAGATCGATTTTGAACAACACAAGAAGCGCACCAACCAAGCACTGAAAGAAGCCTACAAACCTCTATCACTGGAAAAAGGCACAGACCTCAGCCAGCAAGCTTCAATGGCCTATATTCGTTTATCTGAGCTTAAAGAAAGCGAATCGACCCTTGGCCGACAAGTAAACGATTTATTACAGCGCCACAACGACTTACCCACAGTGATCGCCAGCGCGAGGCAGAGTGTCGCCCAAAACAAAAAGGCTGAACTCGCCCCACTTGATACCCCAACGGGTGAGTTACAACAAACTCAACGACTCTTCTTTGAACAAAGCCTTGCGACCAATGAGGCTGAACTCGCCAGCAGCCAAAAACGCATTGAACTGACGCAATTACAATTACAGCTAGTACGGCAACAACTCGTGCAGCAAGAAGCCTTGATTGAAACCATCAATAAGGCGATCAATAAACAGCGTCAGCAACAAACCGATGCCACTTTAGCCAAAAACTTAGTCAACACGGGCAAAGTCGTCGATCCTATTACCCGCAACATTGCCGACACTAACCAGATTTATGGGCAAAAACTGCAAACCTTAACCTTGCAGATCAACAATGTGGTCGAGCAACAAGAGCAGTCGGAAACCCAATATCAATCCCAAGCCAAACAGTTGGCGAACATCCAAGAACAGATCACTTGGGTCAAAATGAACTCCGCCTTTGGTGAGCGCTTTTTGCAGATGTTGCAATCGCTGCCTAAGCCGCCAAACCACGAAAAACTGCAAACCCTGATCGCCGATGCGCGCTTAGACAGATACCATTTAGAGCAGCAACAAGCCCTCAATGATCAAGAGTTAGAACAGCCCGGCTTATACAATGAGCAGCAGATTAAGCTATTGCACTCCCAGCAAAGTTTGATCTCGCAGCTGATGCAAAGCTATGACCAATACTTGAGTGAATTAGGTAAGTTGAAGGTCAACTATCAACAACTGAGCCAGCAACATCTCACCCTTAAAAATACCCTAAACGAGCATTTATTCTGGGTGCCTAATGCTACCAGTATCAGTAAGTTATGGCTGACCGACCTTGAGCGCAGCGCGGTTTGGTTAGTACAGCAAGCGCAGTGGGATGAACTGGGTAAAGCGTGGGAAGAGCAAAACGATTATTGGTCTTGGTGGATCATATTGCTGGTACTGTGTTTAGTCGTACAGGACTTAATCACGCCTAAATTCAATCGCTTGCTAAATCATTACACCACTTATGTGGGCAATGTGACCCAAGATAAATTCATTTATACCCTCAAGGCGCTCGCCTGCAGTGTCAGCTATGCCTTGATAAAACCTTTCCCGGTGATCATGGCGGGATTGATTTTTTATCAATCCGATCGCAATTTTGTGCAAGCAGTGGGCATGGGCATACTGGCGATTGGTTTAGTCTACCTCTTGTATCGCTTCATCTTTATTCTGACGCTCGACAAAGGCGTACTCGTGGGCCATTTCAAACGCCCCTCGAAACTCATCCAAGCGGGACAATCAAGGCTCAGGCACTTTGTGCTGGTCGCCAGTCCATTATTAGGCTTGATGGGCTTTACCGAAGTACTCGACACCTCACTGGTGCGCAACAGCATAGGCCGTGGTGCCTTTATTGTTTTCTGTATCGTTTTATTCTTGTTATACAAAGACATCTTAATTCTTAGCCGTAAAAACTCGGATGCCAAGAAAGACGGTAAAAACAAAAAACTCATTCAGAAGATCCTCTGGACATTGTTGATATCTGTGCCTCTTTTAAGTGCAGGCTTAGCCTTTAGGGGTTACTACTTCACCGCTTTCCAAATGCTGTTACAACTGCAATTGTCGATCGTACTTGGTCTGGGTTTCTTGCTGTTATACCAACTGATCAAACGCTGGATGTTGATTGAACGTCGTCGTATCGCCTTCGATCGCGCTAAGGCAAAACGTGCCGAACGCTTAGCACAAAGGGAAAAAGGTGAAACCCATCATCTCTCCGCCGATGGACTCGATACCTACGAAGAACCCGTGGTCGATCTCGAAACCATTTCGAGCCAATCCCTCGGCCTAGTACGTTCGCTGTTGTTATTGGCCTTTTTAGCCAGCTTGATTGGTCTGTGGACTCAAACCCATACGGCGCTGTTTTCCTTCCTCGACGGCATTACGCTGTGGACGACCAATACCAGCGTTAATGGCCTAGAACAACAACTGCCCATTACCATGAAGTCCTTGATGTTTGGCCTGATAGTGGTCGGTTTTTCACTGATGATTGCCACTAATCTCCCCGGCTTACTTGAGTTGATGATCCTGCAAAGGCTCGATCTCTCCCCCGGCACAGGGTTTGCGATCACAACCGTCAGCCGTTATCTGGTGGTGTTTTTAGGGTTATTAATCGGCTTCTCTAATCTCGGGATGGAATGGTCTAAGTTACAATGGCTAATTGCTGCACTATCGCTCGGTTTAGGTTTTGGTTTACAAGAGATTTTCGCCAACTTTATTTCGGGTCTGATCATATTATTTGAAAAGCCAGTGCGGATTGGCGACACAGTGACAATTCGCGATTTAACGGGAACCGTGAGTAAAATCCAAATTCGGGCGACCACCATTATTGACTGGGATAGAAAGGAAATTATCATCCCGAACAAGGCCTTTATCACAGAGCAGCTGATCAACTGGTCTTTGTCAGATCCTATTACGCGGGTCATTGTTTATGTGTCGGTGGCGCGGGATTCTGATCCAGCCAAAGTCGAAGCGACGCTGTACCAAGCGGTGCAAGAGTGTGAAGATGCACTTGCCAGCCCAGAACCTGAAGTCTGGTTTGCCGGCTTTGGTAAACACACCCAAGATTATGAAGTGCGCGCCTATGCGAAAGATATGTCGGCACGTTGGCCACTGCGCCATGATTTACATAAACGAGTGACTAAAAAACTCAAAGAAAACAATCTCGAACTCGCCTATCCGCAGATGGAAATCCATATTAAGAATGGTCAAAATCGAGAGCAACAAGGCATTATTAGAAGCTAATAGGATCGCAGAACATGCTTATTTTTGCTCACCGCGGCGCCAGCGGTTATCAGGCCGAAAATACCTTAGCCGCAATGGCTAAGGCGTTAGAATTAGGGGCTCAGGCCGTCGAGCTCGATGTGCATAATGTAGAAGGTGAGTTAGTCGTGTTCCACGACCGAAGGCTTGATAATAAAAGCTCGGGCTCTGGCGTGATCCATTTAGTGAGTAAGGATTATCTGGCGAGCGTCAATGTGAAAGGCGAACCCATACCGACGTTATGGCAAGTACTTGAGCTGATTGCGGGGCGCTGCATAGTCAATATTGAATTAAAAGGCATTAATACCGTCACGCCGTTAATCGATTTATATCCAAAGGCCTTGAGTCAGCTTGGATTTACCAAGGAGCAGTTACTGATTTCCTCCTTTAACCACCCGTATCTGCGCGAACTTAAACAAGCTTTGCCCGAAGCTTTAGTCGCGCCGCTGCTGGCAAGTATTCCGCTTGATAATGCCGCGGTTGTCAGTGAGCTAAATTCTTACTCGCTACACTTAGATCTCAGCTTTATCAGCCAAGCCTTAGTGGATGACGCCCACAACAGAGGCGCTAAGGTTTATGTTTATACGGTCGATCATAGCGACGATATTCATGCACTTAAGCAGATGGGCGTCGATGGTGTGTTCAGCAATTATCCCGACCGTGCCATGCAAGCCTTAGCTCAAGTGGCCACGGCCGATTACTGTGGTTACTTTGAATAACGACAACCTTGATATCGATATTAAGCTTGGCTATTTCGCTGAGCCCAATAGCCGATAAAAATAAACATGGCCACAATTAACAGAAACATCCAATGGGATGGCATAGCCACTATGTGTCTTGCCACCCAAGGCGTGGCTTTCACGATCAATAGGCCATAGCCAAAGGCATTCACAATAATAAAAACAAATGTTCGCAGCACAAAAGAATGCCCCAACAAATGACGCCTTAGGATACGATTGACATCCGCTGAAAAAACCAAAATAAGACACACCACCATAGCGGTAGCAATATCAAAAGCCCAAGGGCGAAGCATGTTACCCAACTGGGCAATAAGGGCGACTAACTGATCCATAATGACTCAACCTAAAAAGATGCTGCACAATCCCTCGACGTGGCCGCGACAGCACATTGAAAAATAACAATAACCAAGCATAAAGGGAGACGCCATGGGGCACAAGTTACTCTTGCTAACGAAGGCAAATCAACAGTACCGCGATTTGATTGAGGCGCAGAAACTCCCTGATTTAGAGATACTCGATGATAATCCAGCGGGCATAATTGAAGCGGATATTTGGTTAGCCGAACCTAAACTCGCCGCGCCCCTATTACCCCATGCTAAAAATCTGCAATGGTTACAATCAAGCTTTGCAGGCATAGATGCTCTGATGAGCTTAAGGGGCAGAAAAGACTATCAACTCACCAATATTAAAGGCATTTTCGGCCCGCTGATGAGCGAGTATCTATTCGGCTATTTACTGGCACATATCCGTGGTCATGGTTTTTATCGCCAGCAGCAACAGCAAAAACAGTGGCAAGTTCAACCCCCCATACGTCACACAAGTTTACAAGAAATGCGATTGCTCTTGCTCGGTACTGGCTCAATTGCCCAGCATCTCGCGAAGACGGCAAAGCACTTTGGCATGCATGTCACAGGCATTAATAGCAGCGGTAATGCCGTAGAAGGTTTTGATGCCATTGAAGCGATGGCCAATTTAGCCCAGACGTTAACGCAAGCCGATGTGGTGGTGAATTTACTGCCCAGCACTCCGGCAACCCAAAGCCTGCTTAACGCTGATACCTTAGGCAAGCTAAAAGATGATGCAGTGCTGTTTAACGTTGGCCGCGGTGATGCACTCGATCTCGATGCGCTTAATGTCCAGCTTATCGCTAAACCTGCCCAACAAGCGATTCTCGATGTTTGTGCTCAAGAACCCTTGCCCAATAGCCATCCCATTTGGGAGCGAGAAAATGCCATCATTACGCCGCATATTTCTGCGCCAAGCCATCCCGCACAAATCGTCGAGATTTTTAGCCAAAACTATCGCCGCTACATTATCGGTGAGCCACTGCAGAATCGAATCGACTTTAGTAAGGGCTATTGAGTTAGAGAATTGAAATTGAGTCAGAGATCAGAAAAAGCAAAGGCAATAGTCAGACTATTGCCTTTTTATCTTAATTTTAGGTGGTTAAACCCTAAAGCTGCGCTTTAAGAATTGATCAACCAATACTGAGTGAGAATCCATCTCGCGAGTCACTTCATCGTTCAAGCCGACCATTTCACTGCCAAGTTGATGGCTAGAATGGGTAAATTGCGACACATTCACCACGCTGCGATTCATCTCATTTGCCACACTCGATTGTTCTTCAACCGCGCTGGCAATATGGTGCGTCATATCGGTAATGGTCGAAATGGCTTCACGAATCGTACGTAATGCCGTGCCTGCTAAATCCGCCGTTGAAATACATTGGGACGCGGCAACCACGCCTTGCTGCATGCTGACCACAGCTTTATTGGTCCCCTGCTGCAACAGGTTAATCATGCTTTGGATTTCCTTGGTGGCATCGTGGGTACGTTGCGCCAATGCCCTAACCTCGTCAGCAACAACGGCAAAACCACGGCCTTGCTCACCCGCACGCGCCGCTTCAATCGCGGCATTTAATGCCAGTAGATTAGTCTGACCCGCAATACTCTGAATCACATCTAGCACAGTGCCGATATCTTTACTGTGGGCTTCTAACTCAGTAATAACCTTCGACGTTTGTTGCAGTTGCTCCGCCATAGCTTGAATCGAGCTAATGGTGCTCGACACGGTTTTATCGCCATTGATGGTTTCAGCGGATGCCATTTGCGTGGCACTGGCGGCATCGGCACAATTGGAAGACATATCGCCTAATGTGGCGGTCATCTCCTGCATCGCCGTAGCAACTTGCTCTATTTCAGACAATTGAGCCTGACTGGTACTCTGGATTTGTTTACCCTTGGCGGCAGATATTTTGGCTTGTTCAGACACGTTATAACAGGAATCCGATGCACGCCCAAGAATCGACTTAAGCTCAGAGGTCTGCATTTGGAGCGCCAAATCAATCGCGCCAAGATCATCACTGCTTCCACTGTAAATATGCGCCATCAAGGGGTTATCGTAGATATGCTTTGCCTTAGCCACGATAGCGTAATAACGACTCAGCACCAGATTACCGCCCACCAGCAATACTAAGATGCTTATCGCTAGGGCAATAAAGCCCATTAAGCCTATTTGCAGAGCAAGGTAAAGCATCGGCAGCATGGCAAGTAGTGCTAGTAATAGCAATTTGGCGGGCATGCTCATGGTACGTTTTAACGCACTGACACTGCCCTTTTTGTTCAACTCTGCATAAGCCGTTTCTGCACGTTTAACCTGATCGCGGGTGGGTTTAGTGCGCACAGATTGAAACTCGACGACTTTACCATTAACTGAAATCGGGGAGACATAGGCATCAACCCAATAGTGATCGCCATTGGCGCAGCGGTTTTTCACTATCCCTTTCCAAGGCTCGCCTTTTTTGATGCAGCGCCACATATCTTCAAACGCATGGGGAGGCATATCTGGATGACGCACCATGTTGTGAGGCTTGCCTAACATGGCATCGAGCTCAAAACCGGCAACGGTACAAAAGGATTGGTTGGCGTAGGTAATATGACTTTGAGTATCCGTGGTCGACAATAAAATCCAATCCGCTGGATAATCATATTCTCGCTGTGTAACTGGTAGATTAGTTCTCATGAAACCTTATGGATCTTTGATTAATTCTTCGCTATTAATCAATTAGTTATCCATCCGTGAGGCATCATCACCCTGACTCTATATTCCTGAACCTACTTCTAAAACTGCCTAGCAGTGTAATGCTAAAACACATCTAGCATAGACGATAAAACGTGCGCCATGTAACAAAAACGTTAATGTATGAAAATCACTCAAAAATCATGATTGCATTTGATAAGCGTTTTCATTTAGAATTAGCGCAATTCTTCTGGAGACTAATATATGTACGTTTGTCTTTGCCATGCGATCACCGATACGCAAATTAAAAATGCAGTAAGCCAGGGCGATAGCTCGCTTGCTGACGTGAAAAAGCGCTTAGGTGTTGCCGATCAATGTGGCAAGTGTGCAAGAATGGCGGTACAGATCATCCAGAATCAATTAGAGCGTGAGCCTAATTATTACGAAGTCGCGTAAATTGAATCGCGAATAGAGTGGTAATGGGTAACTCGCTAACGAACACACTTCCGACAAGCTAAAACCACACTGACTCAAGCAAACTCAATCCAGCTCAAGCAAACTCAATCCAAAAAAGTCCCGCGACAACAAAGCTTTCTATTCGTCACTTCGTCTTAAATAATCTTGCCAGTTTAGACTTTAGATATGATGTTTTAATGACAAGTCCCCCACTGAACTCTAATACTACTGATCATTCAATGGGGTTGCAGATCCACTTTCGAGTCAATTCTACTTACGTTTCAACCCTACTTACGTTTCAACAAATAGGCGGCTTCATTAAGCCAAGGCACGGCTTTTTTAATAAAGCGGGGATTGTCGGCCAACACATCTTGGGAGGCTAATACTTCAATGTCAAAGTCATCACTCAGATGCTGTTCAACCCAGGTTGGGGATACGGCGAAAGGTGGACCACTTAAGGCTTCCTGCGGATAATCTAAGGTCACTAATAAGCCGACACTGCCGCTAGCTAACAAGCTCGCTAGCTGCTTGGCATATTGTGCACGCATGCTCTCTGGCCATGCGATCAACGCAGCGCGATCGTAAAAAGCCGTCACCGCTTGGGTGATAGTCTTAGGCAGAGTGAAAATATCACCTTGATACAAACTGATCTGCTCAGTGTGATAATGCTGATGCTCACCCACGGTCGTTTGTGTCATCTCGAGTTGGTTATCGCTGAAAAATTGCTGCACCGCCAATTCATTCAACTCACAACCTATGACCTGATGCCCTTGTTCGGCCAAGAAACACATGTCTAGCGACTTGCCGCATAAGGGCACAAAAACCTGCGTATCTGCGGGTAATCCAAGATTCTGCCAATACTTAACGAGGAAAGGATTGATGTCTTGCTGATGAAAACCTATTTGCTGCTGGTGCCACTTTTCATGCCAAAAACCGGGTTCCATGGGTTTATCTCTATTCGCTAAAGTTGTCCTTACTCTAATGACATTTTAAAGCGGATGCAAAGCTCCCTGCAATTCGACAAACTCAGCAATGTAAAGACTCACTTACTGATCTAACGTGGCTTGCACTTTACGCAGCCAAACACAGTTATCACATTGACATTGACGGCGTGATAAATGGTGCGGGCTTAACGATGAGTCAACAAAATCCACGGCGATCAACAACTGCTGTTTTAACTCGGCAATCGATTTTTCGTTCACGGCTACCAGCTCGTCGTTCTGGTTCATCCAGATACATTCCATGCCCTGATGACAAGTTAAACATTGCTCGTCGCTATCATTAAAAAATACCGCATGTGGGCAATGGGTCACTTCCATTGACTGCAAAATTCGCTTACGCGGATATTCCAATAGCTCGATCAACAAGGCTTTATATTGGGTGGGCATATGCCCTCCTTAGCTGCACTTTGTCTGTGGGTTAATTAACAAAAACTGATTCCATCTCATGTCCCAAAGATTACCTATAGTCGCGAGGATTTAACTTGATGTAAGTCAAAGTCAGTGACGAAATGATCGGTTAGGTAAGCCGCGCCTGACGCTGATCACTAATGCCACTCTGAATCCTAAAATAATGCCAGCCGCTATTTGATTATCGCCCCCGCTTACTGGTTAAATGGACAAAACAAGGAGCACAATTTGCAAACACCTCAGCTGCAGCATTTTTATATTTCTGAAGAGCAATCCATTTACTTGCTCAAAGCCAATGATGCCCGTAAACACAAGGCGTGGATCCGCCTCTGTAAACAGCAGCTGAGCAAGTTAGGTTATACCGATATTGAATTGGTCGGCAAAGGCGCCTACGGTTTCGTGTTTGCGGGTATCAATCAAGCGGGCGATGCCCATGTGTTTAAGTTCTCGCGGATTAATCTGCCGCAACATATTCAAGATAGGCTCGAAGAAGAAGCCTTTATGCTGTCCTTACTCAAGCATCCCAATGTGCCGGGCGCGATCAAATTTGAGCGAGTCGGCAAGCAAGGCATACTCGTAATGGAACGGGCAAAAGGCGAAGATCTCGACCAACTTTGCCGCCGCATGGGCGCCCTGCCCACAGCTATGGTCATGAGCATCGCTCGCCAACTCGCCGATATCTTGTATTACCTGCGCACGGGCAAGCCCTTAGTGCACGGCGATATCAAACCTTCTAATCTGGTTTACGACATTGAGCAGCAACACTTATCGTTGATCGATTGGGGATCGGCGGTATTTGCCCAGAGGGATGAATATAACAAGCCCGTCGAAGACAATGTGATGGCGTTAATGTCGAGCGATCAACAACATACCAACGCCCGCATGGGCGATGTGTACTTTATCGGCGAAGAGCAACTCAATGGGGCACTCTCCAGCCCGCGCTTTGATGAGCAAGGCGTTGCTGCAACTCTGTATGCTCTTGCCTCAGGCCAAGCAAGCCGCTTCGGCGCACAAGTTATCTCGCCCACCAGCATTGGCTTACCAATGGAATTAGCCCGTACCTTAGAGGGCATGCTCAGCACAGATCCTAAGCAGCGCAACATTGCCGGCGATTACTTTTTGAAAAGTATGCGCCACAGCCACAGACTGCATTTACCAGAACTGCCCAAAGCTGAGTTACAGGGTGAAATTCCTGTGTGGGTGCAATCCCGCGACAAAGATGTTGAAACCGTCAGCTACAGTTCGCGTAAGTCCTTTTTGAAGGAACATAACGCCCAAGATCCTATCGCTAAGATGGATGATATTCAGCTCGAAAAATATTACCGCAACTTCCTCGCGGGCATGGGCGATACCGAAAAAGGTTTTATCGCCGCCGTGGGTCGATTAGCGCAATATCCAATCGTGGGCGGTCTCGCGATCCACTGGCAAGAAACCGGCGTGTTTATCGACTCCAATCTTGCGATTTACGATGCAAAGCAAAAAAGTGCCTTGATCATTGCGGTCAACAATATGGTGGATCTGGCGCGGGGAATTAAACGTATTGGGGTGTTTAAGGCCTGTTTCTTTAACGCCAAAGACACGCTGCATATCGAGCGAACAGATATAAGCGAGCCGTTTGTCGCCAGCGCCGATCTGCAATTGCCCTTTGAAGTCGGTGATGTGCCCACCTTAGAAGATAAGTCGCGATTGCACTCTTACTTTGAAGACGGTAAAGATCCCGACGAAAACCTCGAATTGCCCGTGGAGATCATGGAAGAATTAGCCCGCATCAACCAAATTCACCACACAGGCTGCATCATTTTTGAGGCGCTGCCGAATCACTTAAAGATCCACAGTTACTTGAAGCTGCTCAACCCACGTAAGCAGGCGGCATTTCGTGCGAGTCTCGATCGCATCTTGCATCATGTCGGCAAAATCCAGGGCCACGGCGTGTCGGGCTTTATGAAACTGCCCTACAAAAACACCCGCCGCTTTACCCATCTAGAGCGTAAAGCCGATCACTTCTATCCGAAAAATCCAAAAGAAATAGGCGCCTAATGGCGCCTATTTTCATCAGATTAAATCGGCGATCCCGGCGGTAAGGTCAATGGCTTATAAATCAGCTTAACCTTAGCATCGGTTAAGCCCGCAGCCAGACCCTGTTGCAACCAAGTATAGTGCGCCGCAAGACTTGCATTCGCTCGATTCGACTTCGCTTTCAATTGCTTAATCACAAACTGAGCGCGATCGTTGATCGCAGCCCTCACCTCTGGTGAGGTTTGAGGATCGTGCAACGTTGCCAGCACTTCATCAATCACCACAGCGTTCACTCGCATCCACACACCTTCGACCAGCCCAAGCTTGTCCTCTTGATACAAGGTCGCCGCGAACAACTTATCCAGTAATGTCGTCACCGATAACTGCTCGCTATCCGCCATGGATGCTTGGCTGACACGGTTCAAACGTTTAGGCATCAATAGCAAGCTCACGGTATGACGGCTAAATACTTCAGCCATACCGAGAGGATCGTTAATAGCCCCTAGACCTGAGTCGAAGGATTCCCGCGTAGCATGATAATTCCCCGCCTTTGGCACTAAACTGTCGAGCAAGGATTGCGGCACAGTTAAACTCGCCGCATCTAAAGTTTTAAGCAGTGCGTCTAAACCCGTTAACTGCAATTGCGGCGCAATATAGCTCCAGCGGCTGCCTTCACCTATGGATTGATAGTTATAGTCAGTGCCGCCAATAAACTTAGCAACCGCATCGATTTGATAACGCGTCAGCAAATAAATTGGTGCAAAGGCATCGGCTAGCTCGCCCAGTGGCTCATTGGGTAACAAGGCTGCACTGGAGAATCCCGCAATCGCCTTAGTGCGAATTTTGTCGAGCTTACCTAGTTGCTCGATCGGATCGTCACCACTATCCCACAAACTGGCATAGGCCTGACTCGCATCCTTTTGGCGAGAATCGGCCTCACCGATATAACGTAAGCCACGTTTCGCCACATCGGCCAGTAAGTCGACTTGCAACGCTTGTTGGGTGCGAGCATCGCCTTGTTCGCTATAGCCATAGGCGATAGCAAAATCATCCCAAGGGCCAACACCTGTAGTGTAAGGCGCTGAAATATCAATATCATTGCCCTTTAGCAGGATTTTCGGATGGGGATAATCCATCACAGAGGCATCCTGATTGGTCGAAGCGGCAAAGTTATGATCAAGCCCTAAGGTATGGCCAACTTCATGGGCGGCCAATTGGCGAATACGCGCCAGCGACAAGGCTGTCGCCGCCTTCTCGGCCGCCACTCTATCCTGCCAGCCAGCGGTTAAGCCTTTGGCAATCAAGTAATCCTGCCGCACACGCAAGCTGCCGAGCGTGACTTGACCCTTAATGATTTCACCGGTGCGAGGATCGGTCAGTGCGGCGCCATAGGACCAACCCCGCGTCGCCCTGTGCACCCATTGGATCATGTTGTAGCGAATATCCTGCGGATCGGCATCTACCGGTAATAACTCAACTTTAAAGCCGTTGATAAATCCGGCGCGAGTAAAAGCCGTCTCCCACCAGCGCGCGCCATCGAGCAAGGCCGAACGTATCGGCTCTGGCACACCGGGATCGAGATAATAAATAATAGGTTTAACGACTTCACTTGGCGCTGGGCCTGGATGCACTTTCTGTAAACGGTGGCGCAGGATAAAACGCTGCACTAAAGGTTGATCAAAGGGCGTCGCATAGTCTTGATATTCATCTGACAAATAGCCGCTCATAGGATGATAAGCCCGCGGCTGGTAATCAGTATCGGGAAGCTCAACAAAGGAATAACGCATCCGCACCGACATTAAGGTGCCGTCGGGGGTTACCTGTGCGACCTGTGCGCCTGCGACATCGCCTTTAAAGGTGAGTTGCACATCCACATCGGCATTTTTCTCAAAGGATTTTATCCCTTTGGGTAGGATGACAGAACGGCTCAGATCCAGCCGATAATTGCCCTGCTCTGTTTGTTGCAATACGGAAGATACGCCGTGTAAATCATTGAGCACCAGATCGTTGATCGCCACCAGATCGGGCTTGCCTTCTATCACTTTGCCCTGCCATAACACAGAATCGGCAAAGGCTTCTGCAACCGCTCTTTGCTCGGCAGCGTCAGTCGTATTAGCACGATATTGGGTATTGAGTTGCTTGAGTAAAATATAGGGGCCTTGGCGTTCAAACTGCACCATGCGGGTCTGACCCAGTTGGCCGCGATCGAGACCAATGTCGTTCGAACCTACGCCCTGCGGCAAACTAGTGACCAAGAGAAAAGGCTGATTTAAGCGATTGACCTCAAGGTATAACTCTCCCTGAGACTCCTCGTAATAGAGATTAAGAAACCCTTTCGCCTCTTGGCTTTGCTTAATGATCTTGGCGCTAGGCGCGGCTGCTGCGACGGTAACGGTGGGAAATCCTAACAGCGCTATGGATAAGGCTAAGGCTAAACTTTGGGGTTTCATCTTTCCTCCTGATACGGCTGGCTGCGTTATTTACCTTATAAATCGTTTAAGTCATTGGCATCTTTGATGACTGCTTATCTCAAGCAATTGATTTAAAGTAAATAATGCGAGGCCATCACTGGCCCCGAGCAAATAAATTAACGATTCTGATGCTGATTCTTATGTTTGATCCAGTGATTTAATGTTTCAAATAATTCGTTGAGTACTATGGGTTTAGTGATGTGGGCATTCATCCCCGCCGCTAAACTCTTTTCCCTGTCGCCCGACATGGCATGGGCCGTCATGGCAATAATAGGCAGTTCATCGGCACTAAAACGCTCACGCAATGCCCTTGCGGCCGTTAACCCGTCCATCACTGGCATTTGAATATCCATTAACACGGCATCAAACGGCCGCGAGTCGATGGTATCCAGCGCCACTTGACCATTGCCAGCCAGCACCACTTCATAGCCTGCACTTTTAAGGAGTTCAGTCGCCACTTGCTGATTGATAAAATTATCTTCCACCAGTAGCACTAAACCTGTGTGTTCTCCGTCTTCAACTTGGACTTCAACCATAGGCTGAACCACATTCAATCTCGGCTCATCGGCAAAGGCGGCAATGATCTCATCGAACAGGCTCGATGCCTTGAAGGGTTTTTGCAGGACGGCGAACACATTGGCACTATCGACTTCATGCTGCAAAGGCTCTGCTGCATAGGCCGTCATCATGATAATCACTGGTCGTTTTGCTAAGCGGCCTTCGGCGACCATAGTATCTATGGCGCTGACCACATCACTGCCGTCCATTTCTGGCATCATCCAGTCGAGCAAAAGCAGATCGATTGGTGCCCGCGACAGTTTATAAAGTGCTTCGGCGCCGCTAGCGGCAGTATCGACTTCGAAGTGGAAATCTCGCATCAAGGTCGAATAAATTTGCAGTGCAGTCGGGTTATCGTCAACGACTAAGGTGCGTAGGCTATTGAGTTTTTCCGGTACGACCAAAGGCTCAATCTTAGCGGCTTCGGCAATCTCAAAACTGATGGTAAAGCTAAAGGTACTTCCGACCCCAAGCTCACTCTGCACTTGCATCTTACCGCCCATCATAGACACCAGATGCTTACTGATCGATAAACCTAAGCCAGTGCCACCGTATTTGCGGGTGGTCGAACCGTCGGCTTGGGCGAAGGCATCGAACAACTTATCCTGCTGATCTTTACCTATGCCGATACCAGTATCGCGCACCCAGAACTTCAAGGTAATCCGATGATCACGCTCGCCGACATCTTCACAACCCAGCTCAATTTCGCCAGATTGGGTAAATTTCACCGCATTCGATAACAGGTTAATCAGCACTTGGCCTAAACGCAGTGGATCGCCCTTAAGAATGAGTCCCGCCGTCACTGGGGCATACAAGAGTAACTCAACGCCCTGTTCCTGTGCCTTGAGCGCATTGAGATCGAGGGCATGATCGAGCACTTTATCCAGCGGGAATGGCACCCGCTCAAGCTCCAACTTACCCGCCTCAATTTTAGAGAAGTCGAGAATATCGTTGATGATCCTCAGCAGCGATTGCGCCGAGAAACCGGCTTTTTCGAGGTAATCTTTCTGCTGTGCCGTTAACGAGGTACGCTGCGCCAACTGCAACATACCGATAATGGCATTCATCGGCGTGCGGATCTCATGGCTCATGTTAGCCAAGAATTCACTCTTGTAGAGGTTAGCTAATTCGGCGTCTTGCTTGGCTTCCAAAAGCGCCACTTCGTTACTCTTATGGCGGGTAATATCCTTATGGGTACCGAGCATACGCTTAGGCTGACCTTCGGCGGTGAACTCCACCACACGGCCACGGGATAACACCCAGTGATAGCCGCCATTTTTACCTAACATACGGAATTCGATTTCGTAAGCGCCGACAGGGTCCGCGAGATACTGAGCACGGTATTCCTCGACGCGAATCCGATCGTCGGGATGGGATAATTCATCAATCGTCGACACAAGAGCTGGGAACTCATTGGTTTTATAACCCAACATAGAATAATAGGCAGGGTTACAAATGATCTGTTCAGAGTCTAAATACCAGTCCCACAGCCCATCTTCCACCGCATCCATGGCTAAGTGATAACGCTCTTCGGACAGGCGCAATTGTTCAGCAGACTCGTATTCCCGTGTCACATCACGCCACACGGCAATCAGACCCTGCAATTCGCCGCGGCGATTATAGAAAGGCAGTTTAAGGGTATCGAGCAACACAGGTTTACCCGCAAGCTCAACCTTTTCTTGGTAGCGCAGCGGCGTGCGATCTTTTAGGACTTGTTCGTCTTCGGCGCGGATACGAATGCCCATTTCTGGCGAGGTCAGATCCTCAGATGATAAACCTATCATCTCGCTCTCTGTGTAACCCAGCATGCGTTCAGCCGCTTTGTTACAACCTAAATAGTTGCCTTCTTTATCTTTAAAGACAATGGCTTCGGGGATCGAATCAAGCAGGGATCGTAGCAGCGCATATTCGCGTTCACGCCGCTCTGTGGTGTCTTTTAAGCGTTCAGTACGCCGCGCAACTAGCTTATCGAGCCGCTTATTCTGCTCCGCTAAATGGTGGGTATATTGTTTGTTTTCCTCAAAAATCCGACTCACCAGCAAGAACCAAGGTTCCCAGCCGCGGGTGATTTTCTCCGGTGGCTTACGCGGTTCTTGCGAGCAACCCTCAAGATGCGACAGTAGTCGCGAGGCAGGGCTCACAAAAGATCGACGCGTCTGCCAATGCACTATGGTCACCAACACAGACAGGGCGATAACCACTAAAATAAAGGTCAGCTGCAGTTTTTCCCACGAGTCTTGGAATAGGTCGTCCTCATCCTGCAAATACAGTAAACGCCAAGGTGCGTTATGCAGAGCAACCGAGTGAATGTAATAGCCGTTGCGGATGATGCCGTCGTGGGCATCGAACAATTCCGACTCAGGCAAAGAATGCAGCTCAGAGGGAATACGTTGGCTGATGTGATAGACCCGATTGATGTCTGAGCTATCAAAATCGCTGTGGGATAAAATATTGTTCTGTTGGTCGAGTAAAATCACTGTGCCCGGCATCTTAAAGTAGACCCGAATTTGCCGTGCTAACGAGGCAAGCGTCATGTCTAAGTTAATTGAGCCAATGAACTCATCGTCCAAATAAACGGGCACACCTAAGGTGGTCAATAAGCCTTTGCCCGTGGAGTCGACATAGGCTTCGCTCCAAAACACACTGCGCTGCGGGTTCATTGCCGGGGTGGCATATTGGAACTGTTTCTTGTTGAGTAATTCGTCCCTAAAACGTTGATCGTCATTCGACCAAGGGAAGTAGGACATAATCCTACGTTTTGACAGGTAATAAATTGCCGAGGCTTTCGGCGCGGCTTCTTTAGCGACGGGGAATGACAGTGACAGCTCAAACAACATCTCAAGTTCTTGATAGAACTTGTCGCTGCGGCCATCGAGGGAACCTGCGCCAGTGATCCTACCCATGTTAGTAAAAGGCTCACCGCTCTGGGCGTAGCTAGGTTCTAAGGTAAAATACTGGCCGCTTTCGTTGAATTTACCGTATTGGGGTAAACGTTCTTTACGCACGAGTTCGCCTAAGCGCAAATGATCCACGGCAACGTTGCGTAAGCTTTTTACCGCTCTAATGCTCGACTCGAGTAGCAAATCGATTTGCAGAACATGGCGCTGAACCTGTTCTTCACGCTGTTCCATCTGCTGCGCTTTTTGGCGGTCGAAAAACATCCATGCGGTCAACAAAGACATGACGATAACGCCAATGTACGTATAAAAAACGGCACGGTTGTAGTTCTTCTGGATCGGCGATTTTAGTTGCAGATCCGGCTCACTCGATTTCATCCACTACCCTTGATTGCAGCGCTTGATTTCAGCCAACGGCGGCAAAAGCTATGAGCTCCATATAGTAGCAGGAAGAAACTGCCAATCACATAAAATAATTGCTGGAAAAAGGCTACTCATACCACTGATAAGTCGATTAAAAATCTACTACTCTATAAAACTAAGGCCTCAATATCTGAGGCCTTAGTGATTACTCTAAATTAAACCGACACTCTTTAGAGATGCTCTTCGGCGTATTCCGCTAAGCGTGAACGCACCACGCCATTGAGATACACGTTGGCGCTGCCTTCAAAGTCTTTAAAACGTTCAACAATGTAGGTTAAACCTGAGGTTACTGCGGTTAAGTAGTTAGAGTCGATTTGCGCTAAGTTACCGCAACAAATCAGTTTTGTGCCCTCGCCCATACGGGTGATCATGGTTTTGATCTGTGAGGCGGTAAGGTTTTGGCATTCATCCAGTAGTACGATGGAGTTTTGGATCGAACGCCCACGCATAAAGTTAATCGACTTAAACTGAATGTTAGCCTTCTCCATGATGTAGTTCATGCTACCCGTGGGATTAACATCATTCTTGTGTAGCACTTCGAGCGTATCAGTAATGGCGGCCAGCCACGGCATCATCTTCTCCTCTTCGGTGCCAGGTAAGAAGCCAATAGATTCGGCGATTTCTGGGGTGTTACGGGTGACGATCACTTTGTCGTAGCGATTGCGCTCGACCACCAGTTCCAACGCTGCCGCCATGGCGAGCAAGGTTTTACCGCAACCCGCGGGGCCAGTTAAGATCACCAGATCGATATCGGGATCGAGCAATGCTTGCAGCGCCATGCCTTGATAGACGTTTTTAGGTTTAACGCCCCACGCTTCGAGGTTTTTCACTCGCTCACGGCCAAGATCTAAAATGTGCAGATGGGTGTCTGTGCGCTCGGTAACGCGACCGCAAAAATCAGACTCAGTGTCGATAAGGTATTGGTTGATGTAAAACTTATCATTTTCAAGATCTTTGAGCGGTACTTCATGCACTGTGTGTCTACCGTGGCGCTCGGTGGAGACCTTGTTCAAGTGCTCCCAAAAATTACCTTCGAACTGGTAAAAACCTTTGCTGAGGAAGCGAATGTCGTCGATCAACTGGTCAGTTCGATAATCTTCAACCAATTGAATGCCCGCGCCCTTAGCTTTGAGGCGCATATTGATATCTTTGGTAACTAAAACAACGGTACGGGGTTGATGCAGGTTTTGCAGATGTAGGGCGGTATTGATAATGCGATTGTCGTTTCCATCTCCCGGCAGGGCGCCTAAGGTAAAATCGACAAGGTGGTCAGGAAAGATGGAGAGCGAACCGACCGCATCGGCATGACCCTCTCGACTGGGCAAAGGGACACCATTGATAATCTGTTCAGGGGTGGTTTCACCGCCTAGGGTATCTTCCAATGCCCTAATGGCAACTCTAGCATCCCGACTCACATCACTCTTTCGATCTTTAATCTGGTCCAACTCTTCTAGCACTGTCATCGGAATGACCACATCGTGCTCTTTAAACGAATAGATCGCCAAAGGTTCATGTAGTAACACATTGGTATCCAGTACAAACAACTTTCTGTCGTCTTGTTCCATGGCGCCTCCAGAGTGCTTCATTAAAGTTTAAACAAACTTTTGAGTCTCAATAAAAGTTACCCAACTCCTATTACTGGCAAAGCATATGGCAAAGAATGATCATAAGGTTCAAGTTGATAGCACTTTACTCGCACTTAAACCTTAAGTTGATATTGGCACCAAACTCACGAGATAACAATACAGCACCATTGTTTACCATACAGACTCGAGGCAGTGTATAACCGCGGATGTGACATTAGCGTGACAATTTCATGTACTGGCACGACAATTTTGTCGCTTGTACAATTTGTAATCTAGCACTCTGGGAATTAGGCTCTAACGGGTGAGAGGGCGATTTAAATATCACGAGTATTGGTATAACATACGCGCCCTTTGTTAGAGTCCGCCTAGAAATGAGAATTTAAGATGCCGTTCGCCTTAGGTCAACGTTGGATAAGTGATACCGAGTCAGAGCTTGGTTTAGGAACTGTGGTTCAAGTAGAAGGCCGTATGGTCACTGTTTTATTCCCTGCCACGGGTGAGAATCGCATGTTCTCCCGAGCAGAAGCCCCTCTGACACGCGTTATATACAATCCCGGCGATTCGGTTGAAAGCCATGAAGGCTGGAGCCTTGCGGTCAGCGAGTTGACCGAGAAAGACGGGATAGTGATCTATCACGGCATTCACAGTGAGACAGGCGAGCAAGTTACCCTGCGTGAAACCCTGTTGAACCACAATATTCGTTTCAATAAACCCCAAGACCGTTTATTCGCCGGCCAAATCGATCGCCTCGACCGTTTTGGTGTGCGTTATCAGTGCCAAATGTTGCGCCACAAACTGGCCTCATCGGATTTGCTTGGTCTGCAAGGTCCACGCGTTGGACTTATTCCGCATCAAATGTGGATTGCCCATGAAGTCGGTCGTCGCTATGCGCCACGTGTACTGCTGGCCGACGAAGTGGGCTTAGGTAAAACCATTGAAGCGGGTCTGATTATTCACCAACAACTGCTGACTGGCCGCGCCGAACGTATCCTGATTATCGTGCCCGATACTCTGCGCCATCAGTGGTTAGTGGAAATGCTACGCCGCTTTAACCTGCGTTTTTCAGTATTTGATGAAGATCGTTGCGTGGAAGCCTATGCCGATCACGACAATCCTTTCTACACAGAACAATTAGTGATTTGTTCACTCGAATTACTGCGTAAGAAAAAACGTCTCGATCAAGCCCTTGATGCCGATTGGGATCTGTTAGTGGTTGACGAAGCGCACCACTTAGAATGGACTGAAGAAGCGCCAAGCCGCGCCTATCAAGTGGTTGAGGCATTAAGCGAAGTGATCCCAGGCGTTTTGCTGTTAACCGCAACGCCGGATCAACTTGGCCATGAAAGTCACTTCGCCCGTTTGCGCCTGCTCGATCCGGATCGTTTCTACGATTACGATGCCTTCCTAGCCGAAGAAGACAGCTATAAAGACGTCGCCATTGCCGCTGAAGCCTTGGCTGGCAACGCTAAATTACCCGATACCGCTATCAACAGCTTGACCGAATTACTGGGCGAGAAAGACATCAGCCCAAGTATTCGTTTAATCCAAGCCGAGGGTATTGATGCCGAAGTACAGCAAGCTGCTCGCAGCGAATTACTGCAAGAATTACTCGACCGTCACGGTACTGGCCGCGTCTTGTACCGAAACAGTCGCGCCTCGGTAAAAGGCTTTCCTAAGCGTTTCTTTAACGCTTATCCACACGCCATGCCAGATCAATATCAAACTGCCGCACGCGTCAGCGGCATGATGGGCGGACACAAGTCATTAGAGGCGAAAGCGGCGCAAGCCCTGAGTCCTGAAAAACTGTATCAAGAATTTGAAGATAACAGCGCCAGTTGGTGGAAGTTCGATCCCCGTGTGGATTGGTTAATTGAGTTCTTAAAATCACACCGCAGCAAAAAAGTGCTGATCATCGCCAGCCAAGCGGAAACCGCCCTGAGCTTAGAGGAAGCCCTGCGCACTCGCGAAGGGATTCAAGCGACGGTATTCCACGAAGGCATGTCGATTATCGAGCGCGATAAAGCCGGCGCTTACTTTGCCCAAGAGGAAGGCGGCGCACAGGCGTTGATCTGTTCTGAAATTGGTTCTGAAGGGCGTAACTTCCAGTTTGCCAGCCACTTAGTCCTGTTCGATCTGCCGCTAAACCCAGATCTATTGGAACAGCGCATCGGTCGTTTAGACCGTATCGGCCAGAAAAATGATATCCAAATTCACTTGCCGTACCTTGAAGACACCGCCCAAGAACGTTTGATGCAGTGGTATCACCAAGGGCTAAATGCCTTCGAACTCACTTGTCCGAGTGGCCACGTGCTTTACAGTGAATTTGCCGAAGATCTGTTAAACGTGCTTGTGGTTGATGACAGCGACGAGCTGACAAACCTGCTCAATCACACCCAGAGCCGTTATAAAGAACTCAAGCACGCCATGGAGCAAGGCCGCGACAAGCTGCTGGAAATCAACTCACACGGCGGCGAGAAGGCAATGGCTATCGTCCAGCGCCTCGCCCAGAATGATGGTGATACCCATTTGATCGGTTCAGTGATCCGTCTGTGGGATATTATCGGTGTCGATCAAGAAGATAAGGGTGAAAACTCGATCATTCTGCGTCCAAGCGAACACATGATGTTCCCAACCTACCCTGGCTTGCCAGAAGATGGCGTGACTGTGACCTTCGACCGTGACACAGCGTTATCTCGCGATGATATTGCGCTGATCACCCAAGAGCATCCACTGGTGCAAACGGGGCTAGATCTGATCACAGGTTCAGAAACCGGCACCACCAGCGTCGCAATTCTGAAGAATAAAGCCCTGCCTGCAGGTACCTTATTCTTAGAACTCATCTACATGGCCGATGCCTCAGCACCTAAGTCGAGCCAGCTTTACCGTTATTTACCGCCTACACCCATTCGCGTGCTGCTGGATAAAAACGGTAACGACCTGTCGGCTAAAGTGGATTACGCCAGTTTCGATAAGCAATTGAGCGCGGTGAATCGTCACATTGGCGGCAAGTTAGTCACCGCATCTCAGCCAATTCTGCATCCGTTATTTGCTAAGGGTGAAGAATATGCTCAAGTGGTTGTGGATGAAATGGTCGCCCAAGCCAGAGAGAAAATGACTCAGCAACTGAGCGCAGAGCTCGATCGTTTAGAGTCACTCAAGGCGGTAAACCCCAATATCCGTGAGGAAGAATTAGAATACCTGCGCAATCAGATGCAAGAGTTAAACACTTATCTGGATGCCAGCCAGTTACAACTCGATGCGATCCGTATGGTACTTGTCAGCCACGTATAGGCCCAAGCGGAACCACAGGTTTCCATCAATTAGCCCAGCCAAAGCGCTGGGCTTTTTTATGCCCTTTAGCTTTCGATTCAAAGTAGTTTTCTATAATAAGCGGCTTTTGATGTTCAGCAGCGTCTTCCCAATTAACGTGATTATCCCAAATGATGAGGCGTCACTCTTTGGCGAGGAAAGTTCACTTTTTGGTAATTGTTCAGGTTATACTCAAGCACTGATGAATTTATGAGACTACACAGGTGGTTATCAATTCTATGGCACGCATTATTTCGCTTCTCTTTTGCCTCCTACTTGGTTTCACAGCCATCTCTACCCGCGCGGCAGACCCAGCAACAGCTGCGCCAACGCCAGCCGAAGTCAGTGCTAAAAAATTAAATAACCGCTATTTACCCGAGAATGAAGTCAAACAAATCACCATAGACAATCAGCCCTACGATTTGTTAGTACGGCCATGGGAAGGAAAAAAGAAACTCGGCGCGGCGATCATTCTGCCCGCCACTAACGGCACGGCAGATGCACCGGGATTGATGGCGTTTGTACGCCGTAATATCAATCCTGCCGGTTGGGCCAGCTTAAGTTTAACCCCGCCAACTGAACTGCCTGCGGCCAATTTTGCCACCGCCGCCACCGAAGTCACCTCGCCCGGCGCCGCGCAATTAAGCTCACCGTCCAACAAACCTAGCCCTAAAATCAAGCCCGAAGATAACAGCAAACATCTGCAAGAGCAGGAAGACTTTCTCGTCCAAAGCATGTCGCAATTAGATGCGGTCGGCGCAGATTATGCGGGCAAACGCATTTTGATCACCGCCGACCAAAGCGCAGGATTATTGATTAGCCTATTGAGCCAAAAGAAGATTGCCGATCCCGATGTGCTGATCGTCATCAATCCCTATCGTGAGGATGAAAAGCTCAACCAAGCACTCGCGGAACAACTGGCGAAACTCACGCTGCCGATTTTAGATATCCAATCGCCAGACGGTCATCCCGCCTCATTAGAAACGGCCGCTAATCGTAAGATTTTAGCCGTGACCTTAAAAAGTCCTAACTACCGCCAAACCAGCTTAGCGCTCAATTTAGATAACGAGAGCGCATGGCAGAATTGCTTAAATGCAATTAAAGGCTTTTCCGCCCGTATGAGCGGCGCGCAGTAACAACGGCGATTCAAGCTAATTCAGACAAAATAGCATTACCAACCCGACTGACGATCTTGATAAGGTTTCTGCGGATCTTTCAGCTGACGCGCCGCCGCTATCTTGCAATTTTTGCCTAACAATAACCGAATCTGACTAATCGACTCACGGCAAAGCAGGCTCCGCACCGATGCCGTCCAACTACGGTTAATGCTGAGTTTGATGGCCGCAGCCGCATCCGGTGAGGTTTGCATCAGTTGCTGCGCCAATTGTTGAGCCGCTTCCATCGGCGTCTCGCTCACTTGCGTCACGAGTCCTAAGGCCTGCGCTTCATTGCCCTCAAGCACTTTTGCCGTCAGGCTCAGCAGCATGGCTTGATCCTTAGGCATGATTTGCCTTAACGCGACCAACCCCGCCATATCGGGCACGAGTCCCCACTTTGCTTCCATGATCGATAACTTACAGTCATGACTAGCAATGCGCACATCTGCGCCCAAGGCGATTTGCATACCGCCGCCATAGCAACAACCTTCAAGTACGGCAATCACAGGTACAGGCAAGTTTTGCCAACCTAATGACACCCGCTGTGCCAAGTTCGCATTCCCCGGTAAGCCCTTAAACAGTAACTTAACCGCCTGCATGGGTGCCGACATTACGCTTTTGACATCGAGCCCTGAGCTAAAATTGCCCCCCGCACCCGAGACGATCACCGCTCGCACCCCACAATTGGATTTGATCTGTTTAATCGCACGGTCGAGCTCACTAAACATTAAATAGTTAATCGCATTCATTTTTTCAGGACGATTAAGCAACACATAGGCGATGCCATCATCGATTTTGACTTGTACACTTTGGCCACTCATGAAATATTCCGTTACTGGTCAGTCCAGAATAAATGTTAACACGTTTGGAATAATTCACTAAAAGATATAACATGAGCCTGTTTTTTGACTTGTGTCAAAATATTGCCAATTCAAACATGGACTGAAGGCAACTTATGTTAGGCTGTCGCCACTACGTGCGGTAATCCTAATGTATCTTTCGATGAGATAGACTTATCGAACTCGGCAATGAAGTTACCTCGCCGCCAACATCGACACTTATGTAGCACTGTACTTGCCGCTAAGGATAAAGCAGCAAACAAATGGACTCAGTCGTCCGTTTTTATGCGCTACATCCTTGTTATTTGCTAAAAATTAGCCTGCTCGATTTAAGATTTTGCATCATGTGATTCAATAATGAGTCAAATTTTAATGTCAGCGAAAAAACGAAATTAATCAATAATATCTATAAGTTACATTTAGAAGATATAAATCAGACTTGCCCGAAGAACGCAATTCGTCAGTCGGACCTGAAAAATAAGTGTTATCTTCAATTAATGGGCAAATAAGGATCACTAGTCAGCATGTCAATATCTGTACTCATCTGTGACGATTCCGCCATGGCGCGTAAGCAAATGGCCCGCACGCTCCCAAAAGAGTGGGATGTGGAAATTACTTATGCGACCAATGGTGCCGAAGGCCTTGATGCTATCCGAGCCGGAAAAGGCGAAGTGGTATTTCTCGATCTCAACATGCCAGTGATGGACGGTTATGAAGTACTGCAAACTGTGCAGCAACAGGATCTCCCCGCGCTGATCATTGTGGTCTCTGGCGACATTCAAATCAAAGCTCACGAGCGAGTCAAAGCCTTAGGCGCATTAGATTTTATTCAAAAACCCGTTAGCGCCGATGCCATCAGCAACATTTTGCAAGATTACGGCATCTTAACCCTGACGCAGAAAGATATCGCCGACGAAGTCCCGATGATCAAAGTCGACATGCGTGACGCTTGCCAAGAAATTGCCAACGTCGCCATGGGCCGCGCCGCCGATCTGTTAGCTAAGTTACTCGATGTATTCGTGTTACTGCCCATCCCCAATGTGAACGTGCTTGAGGTGAGTGAGTTGACCATGGCACTCAAAGCCACGGAAGAAAGCTCGACCGTATCGGCTCTTTGCCAAGGTTTTATTGGGGCGGGGATTGCGGGTGAAGCCCTGCTTTTGTTCCATGATTCCAGCTTTAAAGACATGGCCAAGCTGATGGGATTAGCCAATCCTGAAGATAAAAATACTGAGATAGAAGTGCTGATCGATACCGGAAACGTGCTGATCGGCGCCTTCCTTAACGGCATTTCTGAACAGCTCGACATGAAATTTAGTCAGGCTCACCCTGTCGTGCTAGGACGGCACTGCACGGTTAACGATCTGATCCATGATAATTCAGAGAAATGGCAGCGAACTTTGGCTATGGAGATCAACTATCGGATTGAAGATCATAATATTCAATGCGATTTGTTACTACTCTTCACCGAGGATTCTATCCCCACACTTAGCTATAAACTCGGCTATTTACTCGATTAACCAGTTGGATTTTATCCTATGTCAAATGACCAAAGCGCAATGAACGAACTACACTGGCTCATCGATATGGTGCAAACCATAGAGGTGGGATTAGTGGTATTAGATCGCCATTACAATATCCAGCTGTGGAACGGTTTTATGGAGAATCACAGCGGTGTTTCCCCAAATTCGATCAAAGGTCAAAACCTGTTTACCCGCTTCCCCGATCTGCCCGCCACTTGGTTAAAGCAGAAAATGGAATCGGTTTTTATGCTTAAAAACCGTGCCTTTATCAGCTGGGAACAAAGGCCGTACGTTTTCCAATTTAAAAACTACCGCCCGATCACTGGCCGTGCTGACTACATGTACCAAAACGTGACCTTGTTGCCACTGGCATCGCTCACGGGACAAGTGACCCATATCAGCGTGATTATTTATGACGTGACTGATATCGCCATCAACAAGTTACAACTTAAAGCCGCGAACGAGCAACTCGAGCGCCTAAGCCAAACCGATGGCCTGACTCAGCTGCATAACCGTCGCCATTGGCAAGAATGTTTAGACCATGAGTACGACATATATGCCCGCTACTCAGGCATGGCAAGTTTAGTGATGATAGATATTGATAACTTTAAACATATCAACGACAGCTATGGTCATGTGGCGGGTGATAAAGTGATCCAGCATATCGCCCACTTACTCAGCCAATCCCTGCGTGAGACCGATTGCGCCGGACGTTATGGCGGCGAAGAATTTGCAGTCGTATTGCCCAAAACCAGCGGCGCCGATGCCATGTATTTCACCGAGCGACTCAGGGAAAAAATCGCCGCATCCGTCATTCTGTATGAAAGCCTGAAGATCTCTGTGACTGTGAGTTTAGGTGTGTGCGAAATTGGTTCCCACATCACCAGCAGCTCAAGCTGGATTTCTTGCTCCGATAAAGCGCTGTACGAAGCCAAGCAAAAAGGTCGTAATTGCAGCGTTTTGCATACCAGTACAAGTGTGAACAAAACGACCCAAGACTAACATATCCACCCAATAAAAATGCCCATCATAGATGGGCATTTTTATTTAAAACGGTACAGATTAGATATTCACGTGCGAATTAATGAGGGAAACCATCATCTTCTTCGTCGTCTTCATCTTCTTCGTCATCCATTTCATCACCGACGAAATAGGTGCCCCAACCGTCATATTCCACTTTCTGTTTTACCGCTAATTGCAGCAGTTGTTCTGCGGCTTTATCCAGTAATTCAACTTCTAGTTTGTGGTGCGCGACAGCATCGAAACAGAAAATAATTGAACCATCTTCCAGTTCCATTTCTTCAGCGTCGTTGACCTCAAAACCTAATTTAAAGGCATCTACTGCGGCTTTTTCGAGACGATCGAAATTGGTCGATGAAAAGTGATGCTCAATAATATATTCCGCATCAGGCTCTGAGCCATCGTCAAGCAGGGCTTGCACTATGTCACGATTCTCTGCAAGTTGGGCTTTTAACTGACTTTCAATAGACATGGATTTGTCTCCGTTAAGGTAAATCTGGCTCAAATTGGCATTATACGTCATCACTCGCGAGAGTTTTACCCATAAGTGCTGCCGCCTCTTGATTTATCTCAGCAAATCTCGCCGACATGCTGGCATGGATTTGCGCAGAAAAGTTTTTCACATCGGCTTTATCTAAGCCTGCTGTCGCCACGGGTGCCATCATATCGATAATGACTACACCGTTATTCCAGCGATTGAGCTTAATGTGGCTTTGGCACGAGGCCAATACCGGCACAACAGGCACTCCCGCCGCAATCGCAGCATGGAAAGCGCCCGCTTTAAAAGGTAACAAACCGCGCCCACGTGAACGTGTCCCTTCAGGGAAAATCCACACAGACAAATTCTTCTGTTTAATTTTTTCCACGGTTTTCGCCATAGTATCAAAGGCACTATGACGGTTTTTGCGGTCGATCAGAATATTCCCTGACAACCAATAGATTTGACCGAATAATGGCATCCACGCCAAACTCTTCTTGCCCAAACTCACAGTGCCTTTAGGTACCGCTGTCGTGTGAGTGAAAAGATCGAAGTTATTCTGATGATTTGCGAGGAAAATATAGGGGCCATCCTGCACATCTTTATGTCGACGTACAATCACTTTGATCCCAAGGATCGGAGCGACCGATGAGAAGATCTTGGCGAACATATGTACATTGTCGCGGTGGCGAGGTCTTAATAAACACACTAAGCCACCAAAAATAAAGGCAAGCAACAATGACACCGCCAACAGCATTGATCTGACGATTAAAAGCACGATTTACTCCGACTATAAAAGTGGCGACAGTATATCCACCATGGCTTTGGGACTCAATATATTGTTTACATCTGTAAGCTGACTTGCTAACAAGCAAGCAAAAAAGCCCATCGATATACTGAAAATCCAGTGTATAGATGGGCTTTTACATCAATATTTATCTAAGCGTGGTGTTTTGGCAGGATTTCAGATCCCGTTGCCTGAGGCGCAACTTTAGCTAACACAAAACGGATGACTAAGGCGCTCACGGCCAAAGTCGCGACAATCGCCGCACCGCTGGGCAGATCTAACGTCGCCGACAGGACTAATCCTAAAACATAGCCCAACAAACCGACGAGGTAAGCGTAAAATAACCGACCTTTACCGCGGTACTTGTTCAGTGCTAAAGCGGGCAATATCAAGGTACTGAACACCAGATAAACGCCCACCAATTCAACCGACAAGGTAATGACGAGCGCAAATAGCAGATAGAACCCTGCACCATCCAAAATCTGGGGACGCAGGAATATCGCCAATAACACCAGTGAATACACTACTGCCGGCAAAATCAGTTGTGACCAACTCACCCACAGGATCTGACCTGACATCAATTGCTTTAACAGCTCGGCGCCGTGTGGGTCATTCGCCAGCAGCAACATAGCCGCTACCGCAGACAACACATAAAAGCAGCCGATCATTGCCTCCAACTCACCCGCCATCCGCTTAGATAACCAAGCGATAAACCCTGCGCCCGCGAGGGCAAACAGCGCTGGCATCCACACATTAGCAAACGGCATGTCTTCTAGTCTGTGGTCCATGTGAGCGACAATCGCGCCTAAGGCGGCAACTTGTGCTATCGCTAAATCGATAAAGATGATGCCACGCTTAAGTACTTGTCTCCCAAGTACAATATGCGTCGACAACACTAAGATCCCCGCTGCCAATGCAGGCAACAGAATCGACATCAGTTCAAGATCAAACATAGGTTTATTTCACTCCATTTAAGAGGGAAATCACGCTGTCATAAAGGCTAAATAAATCTTGGCTCTTATCGTTGCCCCCCACAGACATAGGCAGCATCACCACGGGCAAGTTCGCTTTTTCACCCAGCCATTTTGCACCGCGCTCGTCCTGATAAGAGGCCACGACCACCGCCAGAATATCCCCTTGCTCGGCGCGCGTCAGCAGACTCGCTAAGTGGCCGCTAGTCGGAGCTAAACCCGGTTTAGGCTCTAAATCTGCCACTTGCTCGATACCAATCCAGTTGAATAAGTATCTGAAGCTTGAGTGGTAAGCGATCACTTTTTTACCTTGTAATCCCTTAGCTTGCTCTTCCCAACGCGGGACTGCGGCTTGCCAGCGAGTGGTAAAATCTGCCAGTGACTTTTGATAATCGGCCGCGCCAGCAGGATCTAACTGAGTCAGCTTAGCACTCAATGCCGTGGCGACTTTTAACAGCCGCGTCGGGTCGAAATGAATATGTGGATTGCCTTGGGCATGCACATCACCCATGCTGCGATCGACACTGGCCAGCTTATCTAAGGTCTCGATTTGATCGGCGGCGAAAAATAAGCCTTGATCGGTCGAGCGCACATTCGCGTTTGCCGACTTCATTTGCAGCATAGGCAACCAACCCACTTCAAGATCGGCACCGGCGCAGACCACAAGATCCGCCTGACGCATTTTGGCGATCAAACTCGGACGCGCCTGCACTTGATGCGGGTCCTGTAATGCTGTAGTTGCCGAATAGATGCTCGCCGTAGGAGCCAGCTCCTTCGCTAATGCTGCATATTCAGGTTCACAGGCAAACACGTTCAGTTCGGCGTGGGCCAAACCGGTATAAGTGACAGATAAGGCCACTGCGGCCAATTTAGCTAAATTAGAATTGATGCGCACCGTGAGCCCCCAGAGACATAATGTATTGAATTGTGAAGATGTTATCGTCTTCAATTCCGTCGAAGTTAGTACCCTTTTGATTGGTATACTGGAAACGAACCGTCGAGAAATGGCTAGAATGCCAAGCCAAACTCACCTCAGATTCTTTCAACTTCTGCCCATGGAAATGATCGCCATGGAGCTCTTGCGTATCCGCTTCACCATAACGCACACCCGCTGACCAGCTCGGCGTGAATTGGTACACACTGCTCAGATACCAACCTTGGTGGTAATCTTGGCTCGGCGCATCCTCAGGATGCAGATCGACAGGGGTAAAATCGCTCACCCGATAATACTCGCCGCTCACGGTAAGATTTTGATATTTGTAGTTACCGTTAGGCGCCCACTTATAAACAAAATCAGCACCATAGGTATTTTTACCTGTGTAAGATGCAGCATGGCTATGACCTGCGTGCTCATCACCATGGTCATGCTCATCTTCATGCTCGCCTTCTTCATGGGCGGTCACTTGGCCATTCTCGTTACGCAGGTAACTTAAACCCGCTTGCCATGAGCTGTTATCGCCGATGTCGCCACCGATTTTTGAGTACAAGGTATAAACGCCGACCTTCTTAAACTCACGCTCACCATGCTCATCGGCGGCACGTAAACTGTCGCCCTTAAAGGCTTCAACGCCCATAGTCCAATACAAGTCAGTCGGTGCTACGTAGTTGAAACGTATACCATCATCAAAATAATGGCCGCCTAAAAATGCACGGTAAACCACTGGACGGTCGGTGAACGAATCTGTGTGTAAATGTTGGTTATTGAGGTAACCAATGTCCGATAGGAAACGACCGCCGCGGATAGAAAAGCCCGCTGGCATCGCCATGGTTTGAATGAAGGCTTCTTCAAGATTCAGCTCAGTGTCACCGTCATGCATCTCAACCACAGCAGTGACTTTACCGTAAAACATATCATCGATATTGGCGCTCAGGGCCAGCTCGGTCTCACCTAAACCAAAGCCATCTGGGCTCTCGGCTAATGGACGCTCACCCGTTTGATAGTAACCATTTAATACGGCACTGATCGCTGGGTTCGTGAGGCTCGAATCTTCAGCCAATAGGCTAGGCGAAACAAACGCACACGCCAAAGCCACCAAAGAAATTCGGGTATTTAAAACAGTCATGATATCTCCAAAATACAACTAGCACTCGACGACTAATATAAAGTCATCAAGAAATACAATAAGTTAAAATGTTTGAGTTGATTTAGAGCGTGGCAGGAGGCGCACGACTGCGATAAACACTAACGTGTTCAGAAATAGAGGGGGGTAAAACAAATTCGACCACATCGAAATGCTGCACGCCTAAATTGAACGTCAGCGGTTGGGTCAATAAAATCTTGTTGAGCTGGTGCTGATGGAAGCACAGGGTACAGTGGGTCTTAGCCCCATCGTCAAGATGGGTCACACTATGGGCTGAGGCGGCAAAAGACAGCAATATCAAGATGGCCGAAAGCCATATCGAAATCGTGCGTCTAATGTGACGTTTAAGTCTCACTCAGTCGTCCCCATAGTTAAAAAGTTGCATAAGTCTATGTCAGGGCCATAGCAAGTTGCAATAAGGTAATTACTTTGCAAAAGGTTACAAGATATTTGAGCAGGGTAATCTTAGCAGCAACTTGCCTCGTCCATAATGGTGAAACCTTACGGGAGTGCTGGTAAAAGAGTGCATTTAAGATTAGCTTAAGTGAGTGTAACTATAGTGTATTTAGTTTTTATGTCAGCGAGCACAACGGCGAAATTGAGCTCGATATGGCGTCCGTTTTTAACCACCAAAAGGCAACTCTCATGCTAGCATTTTTTCGTGAAAACTTAGGGCTTATCTTAGGGATAGTGATTTTCAGCGTGGTGATATTTGGTGGAATTTACTACGTTGAGCATTCCTTAGCGGCCCAAGAACAAGTCGTTCAGTAAACCTGGAGTCACACTCTGTGGCGGTAATTCGCATGGGTAAACTCCTTTTCGCTATACCTTGAGCGCCCGCTAAAGGCGCTCGAATCATTTCTGCCTCAGCAAATTGTCTTCTATCGGTACTTCTGTCTTTGGTCACTATCATCGACGGGTTCCGGCGCTTCAATGGTGATCACTTGGTCCATAAAGTGACTCACGAACAACAACATCAGCGAAAAAATCATCACAGGGATCGCAAAATGCCGCACTGAGGCATCGAAATAACTGTATCCCGCTGTAAACACACTCAAATAAAAGCCTAATAACTTAAGCTTAGCCAATGTTGGGCTACGGCCTAACCAAGCGGTGCAGTAGGGACAACGCACTTGGGCGTCGAAGCCTTTGCCTCTTTGTTGGGTGATGTCACTGACCTTGATGTATTGATTACAATGGGAACACAACATGAAAACACGATTCCTAAATAGCGATGCGCAAGTTTAACAGATCCCTGCCAGAGTGCGGCCTGCAAATACTGATAAAAGGCTAATCTTGTCGAAAATGCGCGGAAAACCACGAGCCCAGCAGTAAGCCAAATACACCCTTGCTACAAAAAACCTTAGCTCCGAAGCAAATTTCACTCGACGACGTTTTACAGTCAATCCGGCAGCCACTATCATACTCAAACATATTTCTATTTAAGATCACACCTATGCATCGCTACCTCGCTCTAGTGTTTGCCCTGTTTATCCCATTATTAAGTCTCTCATCCCCAGCGCAAGCCGAACCTGTCGCGGCAACCGAAAGTACATCAACCACACCTGTGGCGGTCAAAGCCGAACTGGCTATGTTGCAACAAGCTATCGATACCGATATCCATAAGCTGAAACATGCCAAAGGTGAGTTGAAAACGATTGTCGAATATCGCATTCAAAACAAAACCTTACAGTTACGTAATAAGATTAAAGATTTGCTCGAAGCAACGCCGATCGACAGTGCTTTTCTGCAGCCATTAATCCAAGGGCAATTGAACTACATCCAACAGATTGATACCTATATCGATGACAACATTGATAAATTGGAGCTGCAACTAGGCTCGGGTACAGATGATGCGATTCTGCTCGATATATCTAAGCGCGAATTAGACAAAGACACCTATTACAAACAGCAACTCGAGACACTCAATTGGCTCGAACAAGTTGGCCAAGATGTTAGCGAAGCGCAAAAGTCCCTGCTGCAAATTTTGATTGCGCGTGCAGATATGCTTGAAAGCTTAGTGACTTACACCCAGCAACAACTGCAAGCTGCGGTCGATACCGCAACCAATGCCGGTAAAGATGTCACGTCGGCGCAAACCAGCCATGTGATGATGCTAAAGGAACGCTTGGCCCAAAATAGCCAAAGCTTAAATATCGACATCAACTTACTCGATGCTTTAGGCCAAGACACCGCCGCGCTGAAAAAGACCTTGTTCAGTGTGTCAGGCGATATTACTCAGGACGTGTTGAGCTTTGATGTGGCCTCGAGCTTAGTCGAGCAATGGCTGAACACGGCGCAGGAACAAGCGATAAATCATGGCCCTACCGTCGTGTTTAAGTTGTTTGTATTCTGCTTGATCTTAATTATCGCGGGTCTCGCCGGCAAGTTAGCCAAACAGATAGTGAAGAATACCGTTAGCAATTCTAAGTTGAATTTGAGCAAGTTATTACAAGACTTCTTCACGTCGCTATCAGGCAAAGCCGTCTTTACCATAGGACTCTTGGTCGCCCTATCCCAGCTTGGGATCGAACTTGGGCCGCTACTCGCAGGCTTTGGTATTGCGGGTGTGATTATTGGTTTTGCACTGCAAGATACCCTGTCGAATTTTGCCTCTGGCATGATGATCTTAATTTATCGTCCCTACGATGTGGGTGATTTGATCAACGCTGCTGGCGTCACGGGTCGAGTAAGCCACATGAGTCTGGTCTCGACCACGATTAAAACCATGGATAACCAACGTCTTATTATTCCTAATAATAAGATTTGGGGCGACACTATTAACAACATCACGGCCGAGCACCAACGTCGAGTGGATATGACATTTGGTATTGGTTACAACGACAATATCGAACATGCTGAAGCGATTCTCAAATCCATCGTCGAGGCTCATCCCAAAGTGCAGGCACTGCCAGCGCCAACGATTAAGCTGCATCTGCTGGGTGAGTCTTCGGTCGACTTTATCGTGCGCCCTTGGGCGAAACCGGAAGATTATTGGGAAGTGTATTGGGACATAACCCGTGAAGTGAAAATACGTTTCGACACTGAAGGGATCAGCATTCCGTTCCCGCAGCGCGATGTGCATATCTATCAAACCACGAAGTAACCTTTCTAAAACTAGCGCTAAAACCTTAAACCAGCCAAAGCGTTAAACCAGTATTAGCACGTTAAACCAGAGTCAAAGGGCGTAGCAGCAAGCTCGCCCTTTTTTATCTCTGCAGCGCTTTTGCATCTAAGCGTGAGTTTTCATTGAAATGTTAGTTTTGAATCTAAACCTTAGCCTAAACCGACTATCTCACCTTTGGCATCAATATCGATTTTCAAGTATCCCGGTTTAAGCCCAAGGCCTGGCATAGTCATCACATTACCCACTAAGGCAGTTATAAATCCCGCCCCCGCATGTAACACTAACTCTCGCACTGGCACCACAAAATCCTTAGGAACACCCTTTAAGCTAGGATCGTGGCTAATGGATAACGGCGTTTTGGCCATACACAAAGGCAAATGTCCATAGCCAAGCGCGGTCAGTTGCTGTGCCTGCTGTTTCGCCTCGATAGACAGACTCACACCTGCAGCGCCATAACCCACTTCGGCTAAGGTGGATAACTTTGCCTCCAATGACGCTTCATCTGGATATAACAGCTTGAACTGACTCTCAATTTCAGCGGCGCGAACCACAGTTTGCGCTAAGGCAATAGCGCCCGCCTCCCCTTGGCTGAAGGCATCGCTAATTTCACAGCCAAAGGCGGCACTCGCGTTGACAGCTTCCATTAGCCATTGCAACTCAGCATCGGAATCAGTGGCGAAACGGTTAATGGCAACCACCACAGGAATGCCATAACGCGCCACATTGTTGATATGCCAGTTTAAATTTGCAAAGCCCGCTTCGAGTCGAGCCTGATCTGGGGCATTGATATTTGTCGCACTGATGTTTGGCACATGGATATTTGATACATTGCTATCCACCTCAGTTGCCAAGCCACTATTGGCCTTCAGCGCTTTTAAAGTCGTCACCAACACCGCGGCGGCTGGCGCCTGACCCGATTGACGTACTTTGATATTACAGAACTTTTCAAAGCCCATATCCGAGCCGAAACCGCCTTCAGTCACCACAAAGTCCGCCAGCCTAAGGGCGATATCATCGGCAATGATCGACGAGTTACCGTGGGCAATATTGGCAAAGGGTCCTGAGTGGATCAGACAAGGCGAGCCATTTAAGGTCTGCATTAACGTCGGTTTTATCGCATCGGCCATGATGGCCGTCATCGCCCCAGCGACACCTAGGTCTTCGGCGGTAATCACTTGCCCTTGGGTATTTAAGGCCAGCACTAAACGACCGATCCGCGCCCGCATATCCGCCAAATCATGGCTTAAGGCTAAAATCGCCATCAACTCAGAGGCGGCAGTAATATCAAAACTAGATCCGTACTCCGGGCCGTTATTATCGCCTAAGCCCACATGAATTTGCCTAAGGCAGCGATCATTATGATCGACCACTCGGTGCCAGCGGATCTCGTTGGGAGCTATATCCAAAAACGCTTGTCCAGATTGCGCTTCAAATTCTGTTTTACCTAAGCGCGCCTCGTGGAATAGCCGCGCCGCAATCGCCGCCGCCCCTAAATTGTGGGCACTGCTGACGGCATGAATATCACCCGTGAGATGTAAGTTCATCTCCTGCATGGGCACTACTTGCGCATAACCGCCACCCGCAGCACCGCCTTTTACCCCAAACACAGGTCCCATACTGGGCTGGCGAATACAAGCACAGGCCTTTTGGCCTATTGCATTTAACGATTGTGTTAAGCCAATGCTCGTCACCGTTTTACCTTCGCCGTGGGGCGTAGGCGTAACTGCGGTGACGATAATCAATTTACCTTTGCGTTGCCCCGCTAAACGCTGCAACACACTGAGCTCCACCTTGGCTTTGGTGTGACCAAATAGCATCATCTCTTCGGGTAACAGGCCTAAGTCGGCGCCCAATTCTGTGATGTTTTTAAGGCTTGCGCGACTCGAAATATCCATATCTGTCAGCATGCGTCGATTTCTCCCTTTCAGATACGCTTTGGTTTAGTATGAGGGGTTGCTAAGCACAACACTCATTGAATAGGGCGGATATTAGGTGATTGGCTTTAAGATATATAGCCATCGAAAGGGTTAATGAGCGATTCCTTAATCTGCATCAAATATTTTGCCCTGCGCCCTATAAATCCAAAGCACACAGTCCCAAAGAGGAACAGCATGAGCGAGTCCCATTTTACTTTTTCTGAATTTGTTGCTGGTTTCTGGCGAATGGAAAGCTGGGACATGACGCCCATGCAGCGCCTTAGCCTGATTGAGCAATACCTAGAACTAGGCGTGACCACTATGGATCACGCTGATATTTATGGCCAATATCAATGCGAAACCTTGTTTGGCGAGGCATTAGCCTTAAAGCCTGCACTGCGCCAACAGATGCAAATGGTCAGTAAATGCGGCATTAAACCCGCGTTTGCCTGCCGCCCTGAGCGCTACGTCAATCACTACGACACCTCCTATGAGCATATTATTGCCAGCGTCGAGCATTCCCTTAAGCAGCTTAATACCGACTATTTAGATCTACTGCTGATCCACAGACCCGATCCTCTTATGGACGCTGATGCAGTCGCCGAGGCATTTAAGATCCTCAAGCAAGCAGGTAAAGTGCAGCATTTTGGCGTATCGAACTTCACCAATGCACAGTTCTTCTTGTTGCAATCGCGCTTAGATGCACCTTTAGTCACCAATCAAGTGGAGCTCTCGCCACTGGCGATGAGCACCTTACACGACGGTACGCTCGATCTGTGTCAGCAACGTCGTATTCGGCCTATGGCTTGGTCGTGCTTAGCGGGTGGAAAGATTTTTGAAACCACGAATCCACAGGCAGTTCGCTTGCATCAAACCCTCAAGCTCATCGCCGAGCAAGTGGGAGCCCAAGATATCAGCCAAGTGATTTATGCCTGGGTTCGTATGCTACCAAGCCGACCCGTGCCGCTTATCGGTAGTGGCAATATCGAGCGGATCAAGAGTGCCGTTGCCTCCAATGAGATCCAGCTCGATCGCCAGCAATGGTTCAGTATTTGGCAGGCATCTATGGGTCACAGCGTACCTTAATTTTTACCTCCCAAACGCAACAACCATAAACAACAACGACGCCAGAAGGCGCCATTGTTGTATGCATTATTGAGTGCGATTTAAAACTGCACATCGCCACTTAAATGCGGGCGACGGCCTTTGCTGTCACGTAATTCAAATACCATATTATCGGTGTTCTGCTCATAGCCAAACCCGACATCGGCAGGCATCAACAGTGGCAGTTTAAAGGTCACATCCACAGTAAATGGACGATCGCCAATACTTGGCATCAACTCCGCCAAACAACGGGCCTTAGACCACATACCATGGGCGAGCACGCGATCAAAACCAAAACGCTTTGAGAGCACAGGATGCAAGTGGATCAAATTATAGTCGCCAGACGCCTTAGCATAACGACGGCCTAAATCTTCACTCAAGCGCCAGCTTTGCGGCGTTTCCCACGCCATATCAATGGCTTTAGGTGGACGAACCCGACGTCCAGCAACATCGATACGATATAAATAGGTGGATAGCGATTCCCAAACGAGTTCTTCACCCACAAACGCCTTAGACACAAATTCAAACTCTAAGCCGGAATCAGTCTCACGGCTTGTGGTCAAGGCGCACTCGAGGGAGAAAGTCTCGTCAACCGTCACTGGGCGATACACTTGAATGCGGTTCTTAAGGTGGATCATCCCAAGCAGCGGGAAAGTGATGCCATCGTGGGTAAAAATCACCGCATGCAGGCGAAATGCCATCACATAGAGATAGGTTGGCGGCAGCACTTTACCGTCAAATTGAAAACCACACACCTGCGCGTATTGGCTTACTTTAGTTTCAGACACAGTCACATGCGGCGCGGTCACCTTAATATGGGGCAGCGGTTGCAGATCCCAACCCGGCTTACGGCCAAAGAAGATCTTGCGATAAAGAGAAAACAGCGACGGCATCGCGTTCAATTCAACACAATATGCATTATTCAAGTCTGAGTACCTTTTAATTAACTATCCCTTGGCACATAAATGCATTGCCATAAAATTACCCCGCACAGACGAGTAACGTCTGCTCAATCAAGTTGATAACGAGTGTAAAACAGGCAGCGCTGCGTCTTAATAAGGGCTGATGCTGACTCACCGAATGGATAGCTATAGAGTCAGGTTTGTCGAAAACGGCGTGATTATAACCCAGAGGACAGAGTTCTGTGTATCCCTAAGTTTAGTAGGAATAATTACTACCAATAAAATCAATAAATTAAAATATCACGATGTAAATCTGTCCATCTCGATTCGGCAATAACATCTCCTGAGTGCGAAAAATTTACGTCTGTGCCACACTATCGTTCCACTCTCTTTAACCTAGTTATCACGTGCAAGATAAGAATTTTGACAAGCTCGCGCAAAAATTTGCGAAAAATATTTATGGTACGCCTAAAGGCGACATTCGTGCCGCTGTACTGTGGCGCGATCTCGCACCTGCGCTAGCAAAACTGGGGGATAGAAAACTCAGAGTATTAGATGCGGGCGGCGGTTTTGGTTACTTTAGCCAAAAATTAGCCCGCCTCGGCCACGAAGTGGTGCTGTGCGATATCTCAGCGGAGATGTTGGCGCAAGCGCAAGAACAGATAGATGCCTCGCCTGAACCATTAGCTATCCAGCTCATCCATGCGCCTATTCAAGCTCTGTCAGTCGAGCACCATGGCTATTTCGATATCATATTGTGCCATGCCGTCGTCGAATGGTTAACGGATGCTAAGCCCACAATGGCGGGCCTACTCACTATGCTTAAACCCGCGGGAATATTCTCTTTGATGTTTTACAACAAAGAGGCCATGCGTTTTCATGCCTTAGTGTCGGGTAATTTCGATTACGTCGCCGCAGATTTAAAAGTGAAAAAGAAAGTGCGGCTAACACCCACGCACCCACTTTATATTCAAGAGGTTAAAGAGTGGTTTAGCGACTGGCAAATGTCACTCATCAGCCAGTCCGGCGTGCGGGTGATCCACGACTATTTGAAAAAGAGTCAGCCAGTGGATTTCGATTATCAAAAACTGCTGCAAATGGAGCTCGAGTATTCACAACGCGAGCCCTACATTTCCCTCGGCCGATATGTGCACTTTTTAGGGCAAAGCCCCGCAGTTTAAACCCGCATGGTTATAAACCCTGTGTCCTAAGCGATTACTCGCAAGTCTGTTTCCAGCAGGCGCTCACTTTGGCGCCTGCTTGCTCTAGCAATTGCACCACACTTTTATCGCCCACAACATGACCCGCGCCAACCACTACAAATAATGGTGAAGTTATTTCAGTCGAGCCCATTAACTTTATAATGCCGTCGGCCATCACATGGTTTCGCCGCCAGAGGATTTTCTCTAGCATCTCAGTGTCGCCCTCGCCGCCCATTTGCTCCTGCATTATGCTATCAAGCTCAGCTTCATTACCTGAGCGCCAAGCCGCAATTAACGATAAAAGATCTGCATCCGACGTACTAATCGCCTCACGCACCATAGACCACTGCGCTTGGCTATCAAAGGACGCTAATAACTGAAATTGCGACTCGGCGGTTTCTAACTGATACACAGGTAAAGCCGCATGGCGGGCCATCAACTGCATATCAACGCCATAATCCGTGCTGTAACCTAAGTTGTTATAACGTATTAAGTTAACTTGCGTGGCTTGCAGCCAAGGCGCAAAGGATTGAATCGACTGACAAACATTCGCCGTGGCAGCGCAGTAGGGCGTCATGCTCTCAACCGTTTGTTTATCTCGGCTCTGCCAATCTAAACCTTTGGTTTTATCGGCGCGGCCGTATTGGCGCAGCAAGGCATTGCTATCGGCTTTATTCATATCGACTTCCACGACTAAGCCCTTCGCTTTGCCCAGCGCGGTTTCAATTTGGGTGGGTAAAGGATAAAAATCGGCACGTCCAATATGAATCGAACCCAGTAGATACGCGCTCTTTCCTTGCCATTGCACTTGATAAAATGGCGGCTTATCGGTTTCGGCACTCACCGCTTTGGTGCTCCAACCCGTCAACGCCAGAAAACAGATTGATGCAATTAATCGCCATTGGCTTGTTGCCATATCCTTTGCCCCTTATAATTCCTGCAAATTTTGCAATGAGACGCTGTTATGCCACATACCAAGGTTATAGAGCAACTGAAAGAGAATCTTCAAATCGCCTATCGCCAAGCCATAGACGCCGACGCTAAGTTAGATGAGCTAAAGAAAGCTGGCCATGGAAACTTCACCAGCATATTCACGGCAGAACAAGGTTTTATCGCTTCGAGTAATCGTTTTCTGCCCTATGTACAAGAGTTGGTCGATGACTTAACTCGCATGGAAGAATATGAAGCACTCGATCCTAAAGAACTTGAAACCTATGTACGCCAGCTCGGCGCTTTACTGCAAACGCTGCAGGCTTTTAAGACACAAAGCTAACCTAGATGAAGAGCTGAAACTCGCCAGTAGCATTCAGCTCTTTTCATCAGCTATCCACTCAAAACCCCCGCATAGCTGACGTTAAGCTCCCTCAAAATTGTCATCATTTTGTCATTTCTAAGTCATAGACTCCGCTCACATAGACGAAAGGGCTGACGTAATGACAAGTTTAGATCTGGCTAAAGAGCTCGATAAGATAATTTCTAAATCGGCAATTAATCCCTTATTTCAGCCAATTTTCAATATATTAGAACATAAGATCCACGGTTTTGAAGCCCTAAGTCGCGGCCCTGAACACAGCCCGTTATACTCCCCAGTGCCGCTATTTCAGACCGCAGAGCATGAAGGCAAGTTAAGCGAGTTAGAAACCCTTTGTCGGCGCATTTCACTCGAGCAATTTAAGCTGCGTCAGTTCCAAGGCAAGCTGTTTATCAATATCTCACCCAAGGCATTATTAGATCCCGCGCACCCCAAGGGCATGACCTTACAGCTGTTGCAACAACTCGGCATAGCGCCATCGCAGGTGGTGATTGAGCTGTCAGAGCAATATCCCGCCGATGATATCGACTTACTCAAATCTTGCTTGAATCATTATCGCAGCCAAGGTTTTTTAACGGCCATCGATGACTTAGGTGCGGGTTATTCAGGTTTAAGGCTCTGGTCAGAATTGTCGCCCGACTATGTCAAAATTGACCGCCACTTTATCCATGAAATTGATTCGACCCCTGTCAAACAAGAGTTTGTCCGCTCGATTGTGGAGTTATGCCAAAGCTTAACCTGCAAAGTGATAGCAGAAGGGATTGAAACGCAAGAGGAATTAGCCGTACTCAAACAACTGGGTATCGTCTATTGCCAAGGCTATTTGCTAGGTCGCCCAGAAGTGCTCCCCTGCCGCGCGATGAAAGCGACCTTAGTGCCAAACAATACTCAGATTCAACCTAGATACAGCGAATCCGCCGAAAGTCTGTGCACGAACGCCATCACAGTTGCGCCTACACTCAAACTCAAATTTTTAAGTGACACCTTTAGCTCGCAACCCGCACTGCAGGCAGTGGTTGTGGTCGATAATCAGTTACCGCTGGGGATTATCAGCCGCGCGACCTTACTCGAACTTTTCAGTACGCCCTATGGCCGTGCCTTGCATGAGAATCATGCCGTAAGTGAAGTGATGGACCCGCAGGTCATCCAAATTGAGGCCAACGAACCCTTATCTACTGTGAGCCAATTGCTGACCTCAGAGACGGCCAATACAGTCGCTCAGCAGTTCATCATACTTCGCCGAGGCAAACTGCTCGGCATAGGCCACACTAAAGATTTACTGCAAAGGATTACAGAGCACAGAATTAAGATGGCCCGCCATGCGAATCCTCTGACAGACTTGCCGGGCAATGTGCCCATTCAGGAGGAATTAAAACGCCTTAAAATCCAAAAGAAACACTTTTACCTAGCCTATTTTGATTTGTGTAACTTTAAGCCCTATAACGATATTTATGGCTTTTGCCGCGGCGATGAAGTGATTTGTGAAGTGACTAATCTGTTACTGAAATATAAAAGTGACAATTGCTTTGTCGGCCATGTCGGCGGCGATGACTTTGTGATTATCAGCACCTGTGAACATATGATCAGCCGTTGTCAGCGAATTCTTGCGGACTTTGAAACCCATAAGCATTTGTTTTACAGCGCCGAGCATTGGCAAGCCCAAGAGATGCTCGCCGACGATAGACAAGGCGAAGCCTGCTACCATCAATTGATCAGCCTGTGCGTGGGTATCTTGCCACCAGCACTGACCTTTAACGCCAATGAACACAGCCTGTCGACCTTAAGTGCCCGGGCAAAAAAACAGGCAAAATCCGCGAATAACGGATTTTACCTGTTAGAAAATCACCTTACTATCGAAACTCAAGCGCTCAGTGCTTGAGTCTTGAGTGACCGATTTAACGATTGAAAGATTGAAAGATTGACGATTAAAGTTGTGGGGCAATCGTCTTCTTTAACCAATCAGTCAACATTTTGGTTTCGTACATAAAAGGTTTGTCTGTTAAAGATTTAATCCCATCCATGAAACCCATATCCGACAGCTTTTCATCGCCCGCAATAATCACTTTATCGTTTTCCAAAACTTGATAGGAAAAAGTCATACGCGGTGGATAGATTTCTTTAACAATGCGTAAATCATTGGCGGTCGCACCAAAGGTTGGGCGCATATCACCCGCCAGATCAACATCGGTGATCGTCATTTCAAGCTTTTGATTCGGCTTTAAAATCTTCGCAGCTTCTTTATTGATGTTTTCTGTTAAGGTCTCAAATAAGCGCTTCTCATAGCGGGATTGGATTTCCCCCGATGATTTGATATCGCGAAAATCCTTAGGACTTTGCCAAACAATTTTAACCACCCCATCTTCGGTGACGGGATTCACTGGCGCTTCATCGGCCGCCCAAGCCGCACTGCAACTTAATACACCTGCGAGTAAAAGGGACTGAATTTTCATGTTTGCCTCCAAGGCCTAGATAACTTTCTGAGAACCACAGTACAAAATCTAACCTGAACTAGAGCTTAACGCAAAACTGATATAAGTACAGCTAATGCTATGTAAGCTTTTGTATAAATACGTAAATTTTATCTGATAACCACAATTGACACGTATCTTTTTGTATCGAGACTGCACTAAGTAAGTGCATAGTTATCAATTTGTGAACATTTTACGCGCATAACCACAAAAAAAACGTTATCCTTCCGCTATTGTTTACATGGCTCACTTAATAAAAATGAAATTCCCCGTTGTACCTGTGTTCATTCTTATCCTGTTTACCTGCGTGGTTAGTGCGATTTGGTTTATCTCCCCGAGTGATAAAAATACCGGCCCTAAAACTTGGTCTGCCTTTATCTATAACCATGGCTATGACTCTGGAAAGTATAAAAAAACAGATAACTTTGACAGCTATGAGACCTGCCGCGATTTTGCTCGCGAACAATCGGCCTTTTACGACGATGTACCTTGGGAATGTGGTTCTATGTGCCAGTTCGATACACGCAAGCAAGGCTTTCAATGCAAAGAAATGAAAAATGAGCGCTAACTAACCGTTCAGCATAGGTTCAATATTTATACAATAAGCTAAGCCCCTCACAGTACAACTCGTTTTCTTTACCGTCTAAGGATGCACGATTTAGAACTGACGTGTTAAACGTAATTTTTAATTTGGAGCTTACCTATGAACCTAAAAACAGCAAACTTATCAAATTTTTACTCACATAAATTCGCTTTACTGGCTCTGCTAACGATCGGAACTTGCATAAGTCTTTCAAGCCATGCGGCGCCATTGACCATCAGCCAACAACAGGCGGTTAACGCTCATTTTAGCAAATTGGCTCAGGCGCAACATGCGGCTGAAACCCAAATGACTGAGCAGCTTAAGCAAGATTTTACTCAGCAATTAACCGTGCAAGAACATGAGTTTATGAATGACATCTGCCCTAAATACGGCATGACCTTCGATGTCACAACCAATGCCTGCTTACGCTAATAAGCGATGACCAAGATTAAAATGGAAAACGGGCGCTGAGCTCAGGGTATTGTTGCTTTAAATCCTTGGGCTTAGTGCTAAATTTTTTCCCTATGGGCGTCGCCTTGCCCGATGGCATAAAGGGCAATTCATCACCGGTTCTATCTTCATATAATTGCCCAGCAATAAGATCGTATTCATCCACAAAGGGATAAGCATAGGCATCTCGCTCAGGCCAAGCGGCTAAACGCGCTAAAGTATCAGGCTGATTGACTACACCATCGTAGATTTCTTTGCCGAGTGAAATCAAAAAACACCTGAATTCGGCAAAAGCATATTCAGAATCACAGCCAGTAATAATGTAAGCCGCCCCCCACACCGACCACAAATAGCTCCGGCGCATTTGCTGACCAAAGATTTTATCGAAGGCTTTTAACTCTTCATTACTCAGTTCGGCGAGTTTCTGCTTCAGTGCTTGAGTCAAAGACTCCTGTGATTGCGCCGCTTCCGTTCGCGTGACTAAACCCCAAAACTCAACTTCTGTCATAAACTTCACCTATTAGAGCCTTTCACAAAAAGGCATATTCTACACGATATTAAGGTTATGCTGGACTCGGATTAGGGCATTTCCTACACTTGCTCATCTTCTTCGCTACCTGTCTACACATACATCTATGCCTAAACGTCTTATGCTACTGATCTCTTTATATTGCCTCTTCAGCATTGCCGCACTTTTACGGGCTGTGACAACGCAATCCTTTGATGTATTCACCCTAGGCGTCCTCCCCGTGCTCGTTGGCATAATTATGCGCACGCCGTGGTCGAGCTTAGTATTGAAGATTTATATCGGCATGCAAACCTTAGGATTTTCCGCCCTAGGCATTACAGCGATTATTGCCTATCGTATAACCCCTGAAGATGTAAAAGTGATTGTTTCTGGTCACAATATTCCTATGTTGCCGCTGACGATAAGCATTATTGTCATTTTACTCCTGCAATATTGGATCGCATTTTCTAAGGTCACGAGTCATTATTTGACCCGTCAAACGCAGTAATGGACATTTGTTGCTAAGCTGTTACTAATCGCGTAGCTTAGCGACCCAATAAAATACTTGCGACTCTTAACTTGAAGTAGACTATGAGCCATTTATCGCCCAGCGAACTTTCCATTCTTTTGGTAGAACCTTCAGATATCCAGCGTCGAATTATTATTCAACGCTTACAACAGGAAGGTATTCTCAGCATTCAAACCGCAGAAAATATTGAAGCGGCTAAAGAAATTATTGCTCGCCACAAACCCGATCTTATCGCCAGCGCCATGCATTTTGATGATGGTACCGCCATCGATCTCTTAGGCTACTTAAGGGCTAGCGCTGACTGCAAAGATATTCAATTTATGCTGGTCTCGAGCGAGTGTCGCCGTGAGCAACTTGAGATATTCCGTCAATCGGGTGTGGTCGCTATCTTGCCTAAGCCCTTCAGTGCCGACCATTTAGCCACAGCCTTAAATGCCACTATCGATCTGCTCAGCCACGATGAGCTCGACCTCAGTAATTTCGATGTGCAGGATGTGCGCGTATTAGTGGTCGATGATAGCCGCATGGCACGAAACGTTATTAAACGCACTATCGGTAACTTAGGGATGAAACTGATTACCGAGGCCGAAGATGGCGCACAGGCCATAGAGTTGATGAAAAACAATATGTTCGACTTAGTGATCACTGACTACAATATGCCAAGCGTAGATGGCCTTGCGCTGACTCAATATATCCGTAATGAAAGCCAACAATCACATATTCCCATCTTGATGGTGTCTTCCGAAGCCAACGATACCCACCTCAGCAATGTATCCCAAGCGGGTGTGAATGCCTTATGCGACAAGCCCTTTGAACCCAAATTGGTTAAAAAATTACTCTATCAACTGTTAGAAGAATAAAACCAGAATAAAACTTAAGTCACGAACTGAGCAAATATTCTGCGCTTTACCGAACATCCTCCGGCACCTTAGACGCAAAAGGCTTTCCAAGCGCTAAACCTTATGGCATGTTAGGCACGCTTATTTCAAATAAATCTACGGAAAGAAGAGACAATAAAAATGAACAAAACTGAACTTATCGCCAAAATTGCAGAAAATGCCGATCTAACGAAAGTAGAAGCCGCACGCGCATTGAAGTCTTTTGAAGCAGCCATTACCGAATCAATGAAAAATGGTGACAAAATCTCCATCGTAGGCTTCGGTTCGTTTGAAACTGCGACTCGTGCCGCTCGCACCGGCCGTAACCCACAAACAGGTAAAGAAATTCAAATCGCTGAAGCGACTGTACCTAAGTTTAAAGCGGGTAAGACCCTACGCGACAGCGTAAACTAAGCTAGAAAATTCAAAACAACGCCTCCATTGTGAGGCGTTTTTTTTGCCCTATCCCAGTGAAACGCTGAATGTTTTTTGCACAACAAGAGTGCGCCTCTGCCCCATAAACTGGCAAATAAAAACATTTTATTAACACTTGATATTCTAATATCTTGTTTTACATAGAATTGTAATAGTGGCATGTGATTAGCAAATCCCTTCTTAGAAAAAAACCAAGATGCACTAATGACCACTGCTTACTTAAGTGTGCCACTGGTGAATCGATAAATAAGTCAATCGAGGGGATGAGCATGAAGAAATCACTGTACAGCGTTTTGGCCTTATCGACGGGAATGTTACTGGCTGGCAATGCCTTTGCAGCCGTATCAGGCAACATTGGTGGTACCTCTAATTACCTATGGCGCGGCGCGACCCAAACTAACGATGCAGTCGCAATCCAAGGTGGAATTGACTACAGCCATGATTCTGGCTTCTATGCTGGCACTTGGGCATCGAATGTAGATTTTGGTGACGATACGAGCTACGAGCTGGATCTCTACGCGGGTTATGGCGGCAGTATTACCGAAGACATCAGCTACGACTTTGGCTACCTCTACTACGCCTATCCAGACGCTCCTGGCAGCATTGATTTTGGTGAACTCCATGCTGCAGTGACTTGGAAGTGGCTTGAACTGGGTTACTCCCATGTCATCAATGCCGGTGACGATGTCGCCGCCGATCCGTTAGATAATAAAGATCTCAGCTATCTTGCCGCAACTGTCTCTGTGCCTCTCACTGAAAAACTCAGCTTATCAGTACACTATGGCTACTCAAGCGGTGATGTTGTGCAATCTTGGTTTGGCGAAGATAACTACGCCGACTATAACGTCACACTCAGCGCAGATACCAGCATGGGCACAGTGTCATTTATGGTTTCTGATACCGATCTCACCGATGATGATGCCAAACTGGTACTCGGCTATTCCTACAGCTTTGATCTCTAAGATCTAGTATTTAGGACTTAACGACTAAGCATAAAAAACGCCACTTTAAATGGTGGCGTTGTTTTAGCGCAATCATCCATTAGGCAATGATGGGTCTGTTGGTTTTACGGGCTGCGACCATTTTCTCGATATATTCAACAATGGGCTCAGTCACCGAAATCCCAGTGGTTTGTTCAATCCCTTCAATGCCTGGCGCCGAATTCACCTCAAGGATCAAAGGGCCACGGTTAGAGCGTAAAATATCCACCCCAGCGACCACCAATCCCATCGCTTTCACCGCCGCAATCGCCATTTTACGTTCCACTGCAGTGATTTTAACCACCTCACCACAGCCACCCAAATGCAGATTAGAGCGAAAACCCCCCTCGGGTCCTTGGCGCTTCATGGAGGCGATGACCTTGTCACCGACAACAAAACAACGAATATCACTGCCATTGGATTCTTTAATGTATTCCTGCACTAAGATATTCGCTTTCAGCCCTAGGAATGCTTCTATCACGCTCTCAGCAGCCGTTTTAGTCTCGGCTAATACCACGCCAATCCCTTGAGTACCTTCGAGTAACTTAATGACTAACGGAGCGCCGCCCACCATATTGATGAGATCGGGGATGTCATTCGGCTTATTGGCAAAGCCTGTCACTGGCATGCCAATCCCTTTACGGGAGAGCAATTGCAGCGCCCGCAATTTGTCCCGAGAACGCGCAATGGAAATTGAATCATTCGCCGCATACACGCCCATCATTTCGAACTGACGTACAACGGCGCAACCATAAAAAGTCACGCTGGCATGAATACGCGGAATGATGGCATCAAAGCCAACTAATTCAGTGCCTTCATAATGAATGCTAGGCTTAATGGAATTAATATTCATGTAGCAGTTCAGTGTATTGATCACAACCGCTTCATGTCCGCGGCTTTGACAAGCCTCCACTAAACGTTGTGTCGAATACAACTGGGGGAATTGGGATAAAATACCTATTTTCATTGCTGAGTGACCAACTTAAGCATGAGTGAATAAACCATTCTGCGGCACTAAAAGCACAGCGACAGAAAAAGGGGCTGATATTTGTCTATTGCTCAGTGTAAAGCAAGAAAATATTCCTCACCAGACGAAATCACTATGCTATTGAAATAGTTCGAGACCTCTTACACTGGGAGCTGAGTTTGGGTTAGTAGTGGCAGAATATACTTGGCCTCAAACGCCGCGACATCTAAGGGGCGCGAGAATAAATACCCTTGTAAAACAGTGCAATGGCGAGCAGTACAAAACTCTGCTTGCTCAAACGTTTCAACACCCTCCGCCACAGAAATAACATTAAACCCATAGGCAAAGTTGAGTAAAGCGGCGAGCAATCGGGTATCTTTTTCATCCTTATCGTAGGAAGCGACAAAGCTTTTATCGATTTTCAGTACGCTGATCGGAAACAGTTTGATGTGTTCTAATGACGAAAAACCCGTCCCGAAGTCATCGAGGGCAAAACGCACCCCTAATCCGGCGATTCTATCGAGCACTTTGGCATGTTCATGGGGATCTTCAATAAGGCAATTTTCTGTAATTTCAAGCTCTAATGCTCCAGCAGGCAGGCCTGTCTTCGTCAGTGTATGCACGATTTTATCAAACAGGTTCTCATTTCCAATTTGAGAGGCTGAAAGGTTTACTGCGATAGTGAATTCTTGGCCTAGGGGCTGTAATTGGGCTAACCAAACCTGTGCCTGGGTACAGGCTTGTTCAAGCACCCAATCATCAATGTCATCCATTAATCCAATTTCTTCGGCTATGGGCAAAAATTGATCTGGGGCGATAATACCATCCACTGGGTGCTGCCATCGGATAAGGGCTTCCATCCCCACCAACTGATGGGTTTTCGCATTAACCTGTGCTTGATAGTGGACCTTAAACTCATTTCTTTTTAAGGCCATACGCAAACTTGATTCGATATGATTGCGGTAGCGCACCTCTTTGTCTAAGGCTTCGGAATAAAACTGGATCTGGTTTCGGCCCATCTTTTTAGCACGATACATGGCGATATCGGCACATTTCATCAGCTCAGAACTGTTCGAAGCCGCTTCATTATAAAAAGCCACACCGATACTGGCACCGATAAGCACATCGTTATCACCGAGGCAAAATTCATCCTCAAAGACTTTGAGCAGTCGATTGGCCACTATCATGGGGAAATATTTATAATCGTTATCTGTCACCAGTACGACAAATTCGTCACCGCCTAAACGGGCAATAATGTCGCCATCTCGCAGCACCTCACTTAATCGAGCCGCCACTTTGAGTAACAGCACATCACCCGTTTGGTGACCTAATGTGTCATTAATCGCTTTGAAATCATCGAGATCTAGTAAGATAACCGCCAAATAATCGTGACAGCGTTTCGCCCTTGCGATCGCTCGATTAAGACACAGTTCAAAACCATAGCGATTAACCAACTTAGTGAGCGAGTCGTGCTCGGCCAGTTCTTTTAGTTTTTGATGGCTATTCCGTAACGCCAATGCCATTGAAGATCTTTGTTTCGCGTAGCGAATCGCACGGGTTAAGATCCGCGAGTTAACCTCATCCTTAAGCAGAAAATCCTGCGCACCTAATTCAATGCAGCGCTGGGCTAGTTTCTCATCTTCATAGCGACTCAGCATCACGACCACAGTCTGATCTTGCGTCATGGCATTGAGCTTAATTAACACTTCTAACCCATTGGCATCGGGCAATAAATAATCCAATAGAATGCCGTCGAAATGACGTTCTAAGGCAAGATTCAAACCATCAAATGCACAATTGGCTTCGATCACATTAAACGTCAACTTTGACTGCCTAAGTGCTCGGATAATTGCCGTTCTATCGACTTCATCATCATCGATCAGTAGTAAATCCATATACTCACCTTATGCGGATGGGAGCTCGACTATTCGCCAGTAACCTTCAAGCATATTAAAAATATTGTTAAAACCGTCTTTTATGTCAGTTTTAACCATGTAACCAGCCACATGATGGCTATAGGCTTTCATTCTATCTTCATCGGTACTCGACGTCGTGAGCATAAAAACGACAGATGATGAAAGTGAAGGATCTGAACGTATCCGCTCAAGAAACTCAAAGCCATTCATTCTTGGCATATTAAGGTCGAGCAAAATAAGGTACGGGCCTTTAATCGTGTCTAAGCTAGTGAGAATTGCTAGTGCCTCAATGCCATCCCGTGCTCGCACTAAGGGATTGAGTAACCTAAGTTGCCTCATCGCCCGCTGCACGGCCATGTAATCCACATCATCGTCATCAACTAATAAAATGGTGACCTGTTGATATTGATCTGCTGCTCTCATAGAAGCTCCTTTTTCACTATTTTCTTAGGCCAAGTAAAGTAAAAACAACAGCCTCTGCCCTGCGATTTGAGTTGAATATTCCCACCTAAACTTTCAACTGTTTTCTTCACAAGTGATAACCCTAAACCACTGCCTTCGACTTCATCCCTAGGCTTAAGTGTTTGAAACATTTCGAAGACTTTATTCTGATAGGCACTTGAGATACCTGGGCCATCGTCTATCACACTGAAGAGATAATGTTTATCCGCGTCCTCACATAAGACAGTGATCACACCTGTGCCTAAGTCATGGTGTTTAATGGCATTGCTGATTAAATTTCGTATCACCAATTCCAACAGTGCGCGTACAGTATGGAAATTTGGAAACTCCCCTTTTAGAACTAATTCAAACCCCTGTGGCGGCGCGACGAGCGCAAACATGTCTTCAGCCAGTTGCCGACTGTTGACCTCGGTGGTTTCAGTATCGACACGGCCAATACGGGAAAACATCAATAGCCCATCGAGCAATAACACCATGCGATGAATACGACTTTGGATCAGCCCGAGATATTTCTGCACGTTTTCATTGGTGTTATCGGATAAATCCTCTGCTAACCAAGAAGTTAACTGCTCGATACCCCGTAGTGGGGATTTCAAATCATGGGAGGCGATATAGGCAAAGCGATCGAGTTCTTGATTAATCCGCTCAAGCTCTTGCATGTGTTCTGCACGCTGGACTTCAATGCGCTTACGTTCAGACACATTGTTAATCGTCGCGAGAATGAAAATGCCATTACTGAAATGAATAGGTGTCAGCCCCACTTCTATCGCGAGTCGACTGCCATCTTTACAACAGCCAAATAAGTCATCCCGCATCGACATATTTTTCGCAATCGGCTGCACTAAGTAATTATTCATGTGCTGCTGATGCGCATCCCTCAGCGCGTCTGGCAATAACATATTGATAGAGCGGCCGAGTAACTCGTCTCTGGCATAACCAAATAAGCGTTCGGCATGGGTGTTCACTAACGTAATAACCCCTGCCTTGTCGACCATAAATAGTGCGCTTGGAGAGGCTTCAATGACGAGTCTAAAGCGTTTTTCATTCGCGATTAGCTCAGAGGTAAGTAATGACTCTTTATATCGATTACGCGCCATGATTAGCACAGAATAAAACAGCGCCAAAATGAATGCACAACCGATAAATTGCAGCCAGATACCTTGGGTCTCTTCCGATCTTGAGATAAAACGCGATTGTGATGAAATGTCTAAGCGCCACTGCTTACCGCCAATCAAGTCGGTCTGTGACTGATAGAACACATCTTTTTGATTTGGCAGTACTTTACTGCTAGTAAACATTAAACTGTCAACACTTGCCTGTGGGTTTTCATAAATGGCGAGCTTCAAACCTGAGAATCGATCCCCCATAATTCCTTGCATGAGGTCGTCCATCCTAAACGCCGCATACACGAGTCCAATCGCCTGCTGTTTCCGTTCAGCCTCCGTTGCCACAATCCCTTGATAAATTGGCAAATACATCAAAAAACCTGCTTTAGCATCTTCGGGTGTATCTTGCACTAAGGCGACCTTGCCAGAGATAGTTGGCTGACCAGTGGTAATGGCGTGATCTATGGCTTTGCGACGATTAGCCTCGGAGCACATGTCATAGCCAAAGGCTCTTTGATTGCGCCAATCAAAAGGCTCTAAATACAAGATCACGCAATACTGATCACGAACTCCTTCAGGGTAAATTTTATAGTCTTTAAAGCCTTCGGCTTGAACTTGTTGGACGTGGGTATCTAATGTGTCAGGTTTAAGTAACTGAGCATAGCCAAAGCCTTGGAAACCCGGGTAATACTCAGATAAATGTGCATTGACAACATAGGTTTGCCATTCCTTGCGGGTCACACTATTGGAGGACAATAACAAGCCGACACCACCGCGTAAGACTTGCTCGTAGGCAAGCATTCTGCGATTCACCGCTTCGGTTAACTCTTGAACACTGTTCTCGAAACGCTCTTCACCCCTATCTCTAAGATATTGCTCCAGCACATACCAAGAGATGCCCATAAAAAGTAAAGCAGCGACAATCATCAGCCAGCTAGAGCTCAGCACGCTAAAGTAGATATTATTTGATGGGCTATGCGATTTAGAAAACTCATCCTTGTCCATATGAGCCAATTCCCTAGCAAACGAACAGCAATAAACAATGTTACAAGTGTTGTTGTAATTACGCCTAAATTCAAGTTTATCCTACTATTTAACTAGGAATTAACCCGAATATATCGATGACGATGTTGTGCTCTCAATCACAAAATAAGCAAGAACTAAATTAATCAAATAGGCAATCCCAGTCTTGGCTTGACGCTAAACCGCAGCGGGCTGAATTATCCGGCTCACGGGCAGAAAATTTTACCCTGACTACCAAAATTATTTGCTTTTCTACCATACTCTTTTTAGTTAGAAAGTCGTTAGGAACAACAAGAGGAATTCGTTATGGCTCATATTACTGAAGTCGTGCCCAACGATACTGAACTTGAGGCAATGACCACACCGAGAAACAGCAAAGCCGCTGAGGCAATGCAACATAGACGTGAAGTCAAAAAGCGTTTAGAAGACTACCTCGAACGGGCGGAGTTAAAGCGGGCATTAGGAGATGACGATTTTTTCTAGCCTATTTGATCTCACTATCTAGTGGGCAACATTATGGTGATGCTGCGTTAAATCGCAGAGTGTTCATCTAGAACTCACACAGTTCGTGTCCACTCAGACCTAATATCTCACCCAGCCCTCAGTGCTGGGTGTGACTTTGTTTAGCCCTCTTAATCACCACCCTCAAAGCTACATCATCCTTGTCACTTTTTACCGCTTTTATAGGCTTGAGTTTTAATCAGCAACCATTCGGCCTTAGCACCTAAGTAAACGTAAGCACCTAATCCTACGAGTAAACCGACAACGGCTAACATCATCCAGATCGCGGGTTCAATATATTGTTTCTCACCGAGTGACGCCTTGAACATAGTCAATAAGGCCTCAATGGAAATGGCAATGAGGATGGTAGAAACAAACCGCGTAATGGTTCGCCGCGTTGAGCTGTGGCGAAAGATATCCTTATGCATTAGGACTTCTTCTTCGAGAATGGTTTTCCCGAGATCGAAAATCGCTAATGCTAACGTCATAAAAATAATGATCCCAAAGGGTTGCAGTGGATCTTGACCAATTCGCTCGACCGTAAAAAGCCCGTAAATGTCCCGCAATGCGGTCCAGAGCAATACCGTGACCAGCACAAACAACCCAGCCACTATCACGCCATAAACCGCTTTAAATGCCGGCGTTACGCGCCGCCGTGCACTGTCGCCCATCATAAATTCAATCAAACGGGTCAAGTCCACATCCACCACTAAATAACCCAATTTTTGCTCCTGTTGATAAATGGCTAAGGAGGCAGAAAGGCATAAATTACCGCTGGCATTGGATAAATAGGGACGCGTAATGTTCACGCCATCGGACTCATCACGATTAATGAAATAGGGTCTTTGGCTGCGATCGCGATTGCCACCTAACGGAATTAACTCGATCTGATGGTCTACCACGGCGATATTTTGGCTTATCTGCAATCCTTGGCTATCGAGTAAATACATCAGTTCAACAAAGGGATAGCTCTTTGCAATTCCTTTCATCGCTTTGACATCGACCTTAGGTTGTTTAAATAACTCGGCATCGGCAATCCCAGTAAGAATCGATTCCATCAGTTCATGCACTGTGGCTTCGTATTCGTGATACCGCTCGATCACACTCAAATAACTCATCGCTGCCATGTTTCGCTCCAATCAACCGATTTCTAAGTCCAGAACAAAGCAGCTTTAATGCCATATCAATAAAATATTATTAAACAAATAGTTACTAATTTATGGCTCATAAACACAGCGCTAAAATAGTCGCAGGTGCACCAAAATGATTCACAAAACCGATAACAGTTAATTTATGTAATCGGTATATTTCCTCAGCTAGCCTGCGAATCAATATGAATAAATGAGGTTTAAGGCTATGATTAGCCACATCTCTCTCGCTGAAATTACCTGCAGGATATACGGGAATGTCTGAGTCGTTAGCCCAATATCAACAAGATCTACGCCGTTTTTCCGATGAATTAATTCGCATCCAAACGCCAATAAAAATCTTAGATGCCATCAAATGGCCGCGGGAAATGGAGGAGCGCTTTCTCTCGAATAAGGGCACTGTACTTCCGGCTATCAAGCAAGAATTCTATCAAAACATAGCCTTACCTTTTGACCCCGTCAAAACCCACGCAGAACTCGCCTCCCTCAAACAGGATGTCCATAGACGTTTAGGTAAACGGGATAAACTCGGCAAGATATTGGTGGCTAACGTCGATCAATATCGCCTTGTGGTCGATATGCTCGAAAACAGAGGCACGCCGACCTTTGGTAAACTTAGCCAAGAATTATACGGCAGCGCGAGTCACAGATTGCACGGCGATCGTCATACGCTGCGTCAGTTAGGCGATAAACTCAGTTATATCTTCTCGCTGCCGGCAGCGAGACACATGAATAAACATCACCCTAAGATTATTAGCGCACCCGAAGCGGTTCACGTGCTCAGTCAACGTTTAGAGAAATACTTCCATAGCGATGACATGCGCGTGCGCCTCAGTGACGGTATCGTCTCCGATGCCGCTGTGGGTGGCGATACCGTTAAGCTCAATAGCAAAGCCATGTTCAGCGAGTCGGATCTCAATGTATACGAGGTTCACGAAGGTTGGGTGCATGTCGGCACAACGCTAAATGGTCGAGCCCAACCCCACGCCACTTGGCTCAGTGTCGGTTCGCCGCGGGTAGCCGCGACTCAAGAGGGTTTAGCTGTTTTACTGGAAATGCTGACCCTAAGTTCAAATCCGGGACGAGCTCGGCGTATTAGCGACCGTGTCGCCGCTGTCGACATGGCGGAAAATGGCGCCGACTTTATTGAAGTATTTAATTATTTCAGAGGATTAAACCTGAGCGCGACCGACAGTTATCGCGTCACCCAAAGGGTTTTCCGTGGGGGTATGGTAGAAGGCGGCAGCTTCTTCACTAAGGATATTTCCTATGTGCGCGGCTATGTGGAAAACATTAACTTTATCCGCAGCGCCATCACCTCAGGCCTTCCCGAACTTATCCCTATGTTGTTCCTCGGTAAATTGGCGATCGAAGATATCCCAGTGTTATACCAAGCTTGCCAAGAGGGCATACTGACGACACCGAAATATTTACCGCCCATGTTCGATAACTTTAGTGGTCTTTATGCTTGGTTTGGTTTTGCCTCAGGCTTAGCTGGAATCGATTTGAAAGGCGTACAACGTCACTTCACTCGCCTGTTTAAAGACTTACCAAACGTCGAACCAACCTTTGAGTTACTCGACGATACTGAGTTCGACAACAACTCGGATTAATACATAAATATTATTGATTTAAATGAAAAAAGCTCACAACTAGGTGAGCTTTTTTATTCTAACGTGACTCAACTTTATTCATCAGATTAAGATTGGGCCTTTGCTGCTTCATCGGCACGCTTTTTAATGAAGTATTCCCGCGTTAACCCAAAGACCACAGGGCTTAACAGTGCCAAGGCGATTAAGTTAGGAATGGCCATCATGGCGTTTAAGGTATCAGCCAATAGCCAGATAAAATCCAATGAACTCACCGCGCCTAGTGGCACGGCAATGGTCCATAGCAACCTAAAAGGTTTTACCGCTTTGATACCAAAGAGATACTGCACACATTTTTCGCTGTAGAAGCTCCAACCAATAATGGTGGTGAAGGCAAAGATAGACAAGGCGATAGCCACGATATAATTACCCAGAGGCAAGGCATGGGAGAAAGCGTATGACGTCAGCGCGGCGCCATTTTCGCCCGAGGTCCAAGAGCCTGAAACCACAATTGCCAGCCCTGTAATCGAGCAGACCACAATAGTATCGATAAAAGTGCCGAGCATAGCCACCAGCCCTTGCGCCACAGGATTATTGGTTTGTGCCGCAGCATGGGCTATCGGCGCACTACCTAAACCCGCTTCGTTGGAGAATACGCCGCGCGCCACACCAAAACGAATCGCCGCCCACACAGCTGCACCTGCAAAACCACCTTGGGCTGCCACTGGATTAAAAGCGCTGTGAATAATTAGGGCGAACGCCGCTGGTACGTCTTGAATATGCACCACCAACACACCTAGGCCAGCAGTAATATAAAAAATCGTCATAAATGGCACTAACTTACCGGCGACTTCAGCGATACGCTTAATGCCACCCATCAATACCGCGCCCACGAGCAACATCATCACCACGCCAGACACCCAAGCCGGAACGCCGAAGTTACTGCTTAATGCTGCTGCCACTGAGTTGGCTTGTACTGTGTTGCCAATACCAAAGCCAGCAAGTGATCCAAAAATCGCAAACAGTGTGCCCAACCAAGCCCACTTTTTACCGAGACCATTTTTAATGTAATACATAGGGCCACCGACATGGTTTCCCTGATCGTCCACTTCACGGAATTTAACCGCCAGCACGGCCTCAGAATACTTAGTCGCCATGCCCACTAATGCGGTGCACCACATCCAGAATAACGCGCCTGGGCCACCGACAAAAATTGCCGTCGCCACACCTGCAATATTACCCGTACCAATGGTGGCTGAAAGGGAAGTCATCAGCGCATTAAACGGACTCACATCCCCTTTCACATTTTTATCTTTGTCAGGAATACGGCCAGACCAGAGTAACTTAAAGCCTGTGCCTAACTTCAGAATGGGCATTAATCTCAGCCCGAGGGAAAGAAACAAACCAACGCCTAAGATCATCACCAACATAGGTGTGCCCCAGACAAAGCCATTAATCAGGCCAACAAACTCCGTAATCGCTTCCATTCAAACCTCGTGATTGCTTGTTATTGTTATAGTTTGACTGACGCCGTCGGATTAGGAGTTGGCCTAACGAACACGACATATCAAGGAGCCAATCTAACAGTTGCACCTCAGATTACAACGAATAGTTAACAATTGGAAATCTAAATCATCTGCGAATTTATCTGAAATGGATTGGCACGCAGAGTCGTTTCCGAGCGGTGAGATATTGATTTGCAACATAAATAAAAAATCCCCGCATTGAGTATGCAGGGAGTCTCTCGAGCAATACGCCGCTATGTAGGATAATTAACTTAAGCTGGTTTCCACACTAACTGAGGCAGCGCGGTTAAATCTAACCTGTCGCCATGGGTCGCAATCGCGGTGGCTTGAGGTTTAGTCTTAGGATCTTGGTTAAGCACATCGACCAATCCATGCTGCGCATCGGGTTCTCCGTGGACTAAAATCAGCGGCGGTTGACCTTCAAAGTGGCGATACCAACGCAATAACTCGGCTTGATCCGCATGGGCAGAAAGCCCGCCCACTGTGTGTAATTTTGCCGCGACTTTAATGCTGTTTCCGTGGATAGTCAGCTCCTCAACACCGTCGACCAAGGCACGTCCCGGTGTGCCAAGGGCTTGATAACCACAGATAATCACATCGCATTCAGGCCGCCATAGATTATGCTCTAAATGGCTACGAATGCGCCCACCGTTACACATGCCGCTACCCGCGATAATGATCAATCCCTTATGCACTTCGTTCAGCGCCATCGACTCTTCGGTCGTCTGGATAAATTCGACATTCGACAATAGCGGATGCTGCCCAGGATGTTGGCGGGTAAAACGTTTAAAGTCCTCATCCATCAGCGGATAATTATTGACGTAAACGCGAGTCGCCTCAATCGCCATGGGGCTGTCTAGGCAGATTTTCCAGCGACCGAGATCCCATTCTTTAGCATATAAATGAAAGAGATATAATAATTCCTGCGCCCGTCCAACCGAGAAAGCTGGCAGCAAGATATTGCCTTGGCTCTCGTTGACTGTCTTCGCAAAAATGTCTTTCAACTCGGCTAAGGTTTCAGTCCAACTGCGGTGAAAACGGTTGCCGTAGGTGCTTTCCATTAACACTAAATCCGCCGTATCCACTAAGGTCGGATTGCGTAAAATCGGCATCCCCGCACGGCCAAGATCGCCACTGAAAACGACTTTTTTCTGGGACTTACCCTCGCCTAACCACAGCTCGACTAAGGCAGAACCTAAAATATGTCCCGCATCTGAGAGGCAAATATCCACATGGGGAATGACCCGAGTTACTTGGCCGTATTCAAGCGGCACAAATTGGGTGATGGCCTGTTCGGCATCTTCAACGGTGAATAGCGGTTCTAAGGGTTCAAGATCATGTTTAGCGCGCTTTTTATTGACCCTTTCGGTGTCGCGAGTCTGCAGCATGGCCGCATCTTTGAGCATGATGGCGCACAGTTCTGCCGTGGCTTTATGGGTGTAGATTGGCCCATCAAAACCCGCTTTAACTAAGAGTGGTAAACGCCCTGAATGGTCGATATGGGCATGGCTGAGCACAACAGCGGAAATAGACTCAGGGTCGAAGGCGAAGGGATCATGATTACGCAGTTCATCCGCTTTACCACCTTGGATCAAACCACAATCGAGTAATAAGTGTTCATGATCGACCGAGAGTAAATGGCATGAGCCGGTCACTTCCTCTGTCGCTCCTAAAAACTGCAGTGTCATTCGCATGGTGTCCCTCCAACGTTTTTACCTTGTATAAAGCTAGACTATGCCCTTATTACTCAAAGAAAAAGGATTAATTGGTCGCATGCGAGCAATGTCAACTTTCGCAGTAACACTCAAGCATCAATAACCTAATAAAGGGTATAACTGGCCTTGGCGCACGGTTTTATCGGCATGGATTAGGGTGCCATCACGCTGCCATTGTTCGAGCAATATCTGCAATGGCGCTTTGACCTCAGCGGCCGTCATACCAGCGCGAATACTCGGGTTATAGAGCAGTTTAAGCAGAATGAAATCGAGCCCTGTGAGTAAATCCTGCGGGGTTTTATCGTTAAAGATGGAGGGAAATACTTTTTCAGAATCATTGGGTAGCCCAAGCACTTGAGTAATTTCCTCAACTACGCAAGCCACTAACTTACCGTGCATTTGCGCCTGATCGACGGGAATAATCACCCATGCGCGTTCAATTTCACTCTTAGCATTAAGAGCAAACTTGGCCATACACACTGAGCCATGGACATTCTTCGCCGAACTTGGCCCCATTAAGCGGGTAACCTCACTCTCCCATTGGGATTGACGGGTAAACACTAAGTGTAGATTCGCATCCAAGAACGTATCCACCAGCTGAATATCGTGACCAGTAATCTCGGCTAAGTGCGCTAAGTGCATCTGCACTAATTGGGTGTGCAGCGCCCTGTCGCCCACTTGATGTTCGACAAACACTCGTACCGGAATACGCCACTTACGCACCCGGTGTTTCGCCACGTCATACTCATTTTTGAGGGCAATCTCGCTGAAGGCCTGGGTGATGTAAGTTAAGTTTTTCCAATCTGCTGCGGGTGTTAATGCCGGAATTAACGCGGGCTGCGTTTGAGCGGCGTAAAGAGGTAAGGCTAACAAGCTTAGACTTAGAAACAGAACTAGGTTTAGACACATTCTGCGCCCAAAACGCCGACACGCAGGTAACATTAACCTGTTGCAGTAGTATGTTGATGCCTTGAAGCACTTTTGCATTGGCACTTATTCCACAGCTTGCCGAGGTAATTTAATCGAAATCATAGCAGTGATGCCGATAAAAGCGGTCGAAATCCACAAACAGGCAGCTAAACCATAGGCTTGATACACTAAGCCAGACAGCACAGTGCCGACTAAACGCCCCATAGCATTGGCCATATAGTAGAAACCCACATCCAGCGACACCGCATCTTCACTGGCGTAACTCACAATCAAGTAACTGTGCAGCGATGAGTTCACCGCAAACAGGGCACCAAATAACATTAGACCCAACAACAAACTGGCCTCGGGATAAAAACTAAACTGTATCGCGCTGGCAATCAGCGCTGGCACAAAGGCCAACATACTTGCCCAAATTAACGCGCTGCGACCATCGGGGGCTGTATCAATCAGCTGACTTTGGGCTTGGCGATTGCCCGTGATCTTAGGTGCTAAGGTTTGCACTATGCCGTAACCGATAACCCACACAGCTAAAAAGCCGCCCACTGCCCAATGATCCCAGCCTAATTGGCTGGCCAGATACACGGGCAGCGCCACCACAAACCACACATCTCTGGCAGCAAACAGGAATAATCGCGCCGCCGAGAGAATATTCACGCTGCGACTCTTAGAGAAAATCTCCGTAAATTTAGGCTTATTCTTAGCTTTACCTAAATCCTTTTTCAGCATCATTAGACTGAGTAACCAGACGAGTCCAAGCAAGATAGCCATAGTAGCGATTGCCAACTCAAACCCGAGTAAAGCAAGCAAGGCGCCGCCGAGGAAAAATCCCGCGCCCTTGAGGGCATTTTTAGAACCCGTTAATAGGGCAACCCATTTGTAAAGCTTGCCCTGCTCGCCTTTTGGCACCAGCAGTTTTATCGCGCTTTTGGCACTCATCTTATTGAGATCTTTAGCGATCCCAGATAACGCCTGCGCCGCCATCACCCAAGGCACGCCTGCGAGCCACAAAGGTAAACTCGCTGCCGGCACTAACAACATGGCTAAGGCAAACACTTGCATGCCAAGGCCCAAGTTCATGGTGCGATTTAACCCTAAACGCGCCCCTAGCCAGCCGCCAATCAGATTGGTCACTACGCCAAAAATCTCGTAGAACAAAAACAGCATAGCGATCGCCAGCGGACTGTAGCCAAGCTCGTGAAAATGCAGCACCACTAACATCCGCAGTGCGCCGTCGGTTAAGGTAAAACTCCAATAATTGAAGGTGATCAGCAAATATTGCCGCACGGCAGCGGGCAATTGCATCAGTAGTTCAAATGGCTTGGCGGCAAACAATTGAGCTCTCCTAGCGCGGCAAATCAAGCTGGCCGACTAAACGGGCAAGCTCAGCGGTGCGATTGGCGTAGCCCCATTCATTGTCGTACCACACATAGAGTTTAAGTTGAGTGCCATTAATCACCATGGTCGAGAGCGCATCTATGATGCTTGAGCGCGGATCTGTCTTGTAATCCACCGACACCAGCGGCCGCTCTTCATAACCTAAAATGCCCTTAAGCTCACCTTCGGCGGCGGTTTTAAGTAGCGCATTCACTTCTGCTTCGGTAACGGCGCGTTCAAGCTCGAACACACAATCGGTCAGCGAAGCATTAGCCAGTGGCACCCGCACTGCATGACCATTAAGTTTGCCCTTAAGCTCAGGGAAAATATGGGTAATCGCAGTCGCGCTGCCCGTGGTGGTTGGGATTAAACTCAAACCACAGGCGCGGGCACGGCGTAAATCCTTATGCGGTGCATCGAGAATCGTTTGCGTGTTAGTAATATCGTGGATCGTGGTCATAGATCCGTGCTTGATGCCGATCTGCTCGTGGATCACTTTCACCACAGGCGCAAGGCAGTTAGTAGTGCAAGATGCGGCGGTCACAATCGGATGAATGGCAGGATCGTATAGCTGATGATTAACCCCGATCACTACGTTTAGCACGCCCTCTTCTTTCACGGGAGCGGTGACAACCACCCGCTTAACACCTTGATCTAAATAAGCTTGCAATAACGCTTTGGTTTTCATCACGCCGGAGGCTTCAATCACCACATCGCAACCGGACCAATCGGTATCGGCGATGGCTTTATTACGCGTGGTGCAAATGATTTTATCTTGGATCTGGATCTCATCGGCATTCGCCGTCACGGGATAACGCCAGCGACCATGGACAGAATCAAACTCGAGTAAATGTGCCAATGTATGCGCATCACCTGCGGGATCGTTGATCTGCACAAACTCCACCTCATCCCAGTCCCATGCCGCGCGCAGTGCTAAACGCCCCATACGCCCGAAGCCATTAATGCCGATTTTGATTGCCATGATGATATTCCAATATGTTGATTTTAAATTTATATGTCTTTAATTTTTTTATATTTTCTTAACGCTACTAACGGTTTACTTAAACGATAACACCGCCATTGCCAAAGACTGAGTATGGCAATGGCGTATATTTATTCGCTTATGTTTCTTAACTTATGTGCTTGGCGAACGAGCAGCCTTGATTGACTAAAGCTGACTACAACTTAGTCTCTTAACCATCCTTCAATTTCGTCACGAGTCGGTACTGAGCCGCTGTGTATGAGCTCACCATCGATCACGACCGCAGGCGTCTTCATCACTTTAAATTTCAACAGGGTTTGAGGATCTGTGTCCTTTTTCACAATCGCATCCACGCCCATTTCTTCTGATATGTCCGCAATCATCTCGGCGGTTTTACTACATTTAGCGCAACCACTACCTAATACTTTGACTTGTTTCATGTTATTTCCTTAAAGATACGGTGCTGCAAAATTAAAAATCCAACCTACTAACGTAAATGCCGTCAATAGCACAACCAACAGCACCGCCAATAGGCGCCACTGCATCACTTGTTTCAGTAAAATAAATTCGGGGAAACTGGCTGCCACTGTGCTCATACAAAACGCCAGCGTAGTACCAATAGGCAGGCCGTTCGCCAGCAAACTTTCCATCACAGGAATAATGCCAGTCGCATTGGAATACAGGGGAATGCCGACTAATACGGCCGCAGGCACAGACCACCATTGGCCTTGGCCTAAATGGGTTTCAACCCACCCATCAGGCACAAAACCGTGCAAGGCCGCGCCAAGACCCACGCCGATAATGACCCATTTCCAGACGCGACCAAAAATCTCAAGCGCCTCAGCTTTAGCAAATTCATGACGTTCAGAAAAAGATAAGACCCGCTCAGTGGTAGAAACCTCATTCGATGCCGCCATCTGGCGTCCACGAACGAGGGCTTCGGCGGCGAAGGACTGCAACCAACGCTCGGCCTTAATCGCATCTAACAATAGTCCGCCGATCATACCCACTGTCATGCCCACAGCCACATATAGCAAGGTAAATTTCCAGCCGAGTAAACTCATGAGCAGCAGGACGGCGACTTCATTGATCAAAGGTGAAGTGATCAAAAAGGCCATAGTGATCCCAAGGGGGATCCCGGCCGAGGTAAAACCTAAAAAGACAGGGATACTCGAGCAAGAACAAAAAGGCGTGATGGCGCCAAAAATCGACCCCAGCAAGTAACCTACTCCCTTATTCTTACCCGCTAAATAATCTCGAACTCGCTCAACATCTAAGGAAGCCCGCAGTAACGCGATGAAATAAATCATCACCACCAGCAATACAAAAATTTTACTGACATCTTCAACAAAAAAATGCACAGCTCCGCCCAAGGCCGAACCCGCCTCTAGGCCAAACACGCCGTACACTAGCCAAGTCGCAAAATCAGTAAATATTTGGAACATATTGATCCTTAATGAAATATCGACTTACATCATGCTATTACTTAAGATTAAAACCAGTGCCGCGTACGATTAGCAAAATACACCAGCGACAACATCACAGGCACTTCAACCAACACCCCAACCACAGTCGCTAAGGCAGCTCCAGAGTGCAGACCAAATAATGAAATGGCTACGGCGACCGCCAGCTCAAAAAAGTTAGAAGAACCTATCATGCTCGCAGGTGCGGCAATCGCATGGGTTAGTTTCAGTTTTAAGGCCAACCAATAGGTTAAAATAAAAATGCCATAACTTTGAATAATCAAAGGAATAGCGATTAACAGTATGTTCTGTGGCTGGGAGATAATGGTTTCAGCCTGAAAACCAAATAACAACACGACAGTGGCTAATAAACCGATCACAGACCAAGGTTTCAGCTTTGTCAGCAACTGCGGCACGGCACTCGCATCATGGCGAGCCTCTAGTCGCTTTCGAGTCGCGACACCCGCAATCAAAGGCAATAACACATAAAGTACAACGGAAAGTAGTAGGGTTTCCCATGGCACTTGGATATCACTCACACCTAACAACAATGCAGAGAGTGGCGCGAATAGAAACACCATAATGATATCGTTTACAGAGACTTGCACTAACGTGTAATTAGGATCACCTTTAGTCAATTGGCTCCACACAAACACCATAGCAGTACAAGGAGCCACTCCAAGCAGTATCATTCCCGCGATATATTCACTGGCAGTTTGAGGGTCAACTAAATCGACAAATACTAACTTGAAAAATAACCAGCCTAACAATGCCATAGTAAAAGGTTTGACTAACCAGTTGATGATGAGTGTTAACACCAGTCCTTTCGGTGCTTTACCGACATCTTTCACTGCGGAAAAATCAATTTGCACCATCATGGGATAAATCATGATCCAGATAAACAGGGCTATCACTAAGTTAACATGAGCAAATTCTAGCGCAGCAACGGCCGCAAATACGCTAGGTGCAACATTCCCTAATACAACTCCAGCAAGAATACTCAGCCCTACCCAAACACTTAAATAACGCTCAAAAATTCCCATAACTGCCTCAAATAACTCTTATCCTAATAGAAAATATCACACACCTATTTTCAACTTAGCAGCAAGCCTTAAGGCGATCGGGTCGACCGCCCATCTGACAAAGATTACGCACGTTCTCCTGCAAAAAGCTGTCGTTATCATCACAGGTTTGGCCAAGTACCTGCTGGCACCAAGGCGCGATCTCAGCATTGATCCGATAAAACACCCATTGACCTTGGCGCCTATCGACCAACAACCCAGCCTTTTTCAACTGAGCCAAATGGCGCGAGACCTTAGGCTGACTCTCAGACAGCGCAGCCATCAGCTCACACACACATAATTCACCTTCACGCTGGATCAGCAGTAGGCATTTAAGCCGAGTCTCATCGGCAAGTGCCTTAAAAAATGCGACAGGTTGCATCGATTGCTCCCAAAGTTGATTAGAGTATATATGGTAAATAATATATATGAAAAAACGTATGTGTTGCGTTGTTTTTTACAGAAATGTGAGATGCATTGACAGGAAGGATTGATTATTTAAAATCAGAATTGATACAACTCAATGAAAATATTATCGAAAATACTGTTTAAGTGCTATCCGATAGAGTTGCAGTTTTTACCTGTTTAGGCGATCGCCCCATAACGTGTTATTGACTTGATTCCAGAAATGATTCAAACAATGATAGTTGACCAAATTTTTATTATGTTACAAGGTGGCTAACTAACGCTAAATTCAGCCAGCCAAAACCTTACAGGGCACATAGAAATGGATTTTTTTGAATACTGGCATACATGCCACAAGTCTCTATCCACAGAACATCCAAATGATCGTGTGGTTTTGGGTGAACTGGAGTCCATCGACGTCAATGAGTTTGAATTTGCACTGCCTCCAGGCCCGTTCTTTGGGCCGTTAAAAAATGCCAAAATAGTGCTGTGTTACGCAAATCCAAGCCGTGATTCAAAAACTTCAGAAGTGATTAACTCCAGTGACCATTTAAATCAGTTATTTGAACAACTGGATGGGTTACAGCCCTATCCCCATAAAATTCCAGGTTGGGATTCGTGGTTCAGACCGGTTGCTAATAGCTTATTTAACGGAGATGTCATTGCAGCATCGAACAATATCAGCGTATTCAATTTAGTTCCATACGCCTCAACAAATATGGATAGGGTTCAGACATTCGCTAATTGCTTACCGAGTGTATGGGCTGCACAGGACTACCTCAGAAACACATTAATTCCCAAAGCTCTTCAAGGAGATATCTTGCTGGTGATGTGCCGTTCTTCACCGCTATGGGGATTACGAACACCTTTCGGAAGCGAGAAAAACATTGTGATTAATAGAGGTGCTAGAGTCGGCTTCACAAAAGAAACAAAAGAAACAGTAATCGCATGGCGAAAATTGCACAACTTGGGATAGCCTAAATACTTAAAATTGCCCCAACATTTGTTTGGCACCTTCATTCGCTTGCCTTACTCTTTCCCCTAAATACAAATCGGTAATTCGATGGGGAAATATCAAACTGTTGACGAAAATGGCGCCGAAGTGAGGTGGTGGAAGCGAAGCCGGCTTGTTCGGCGATGCGGTCGATGGAGTGGTCTGTCGTTTCTAAATATCGTTTCACCATAATAAGCCGTTGATTAACCAACCAGAGTGAAAAACTGGTACCTGTAGCTTGCTGAAAACGCCGAGTAAAATGGCGGCGACTGATGCAGGCTTTCTCAGCCATAGTGTCAACCGTCAGCGGCGATGCAATATTTGCTATCGCCCAATCCATGATGGCGGATAAAGGCTCGCGCTGATTAACAGCCGGAACGGGAATATCTATGTATTGAGCCTGACCACCTTGGCGGTGCGGTGGCACTACGAGATGACGAGCGACTGCGTTAGCCGTTTCAGATCCCCACATTTGCCGAACGATATACAGGCAGCAATCAATACTCGCGGCAGTGCCCGCAGAAGTCACCACATCTCCATTATCGATATACAGCACCTTCTCATCGACAAACACATTCGTGTGCAGATTACGGAAACATTGTGCCCAGCGCCAATGGGTGGTGGCGGAACGTCCGTCGAGTAATCCTGCGGCAGCCACAACAAAAGCGCCCATGCACAGGCCTATGATGCGCGATCCATTGGCGTGCGCTTGCTGCAAGGCATTAATAATGCAGGATTCTGGCTCGTGTGCAGGATCATCCCAACTCGGCACTATGATGATGTCTTTTGAGCTTAATTCATCCAGCCCTTTTTCTACTATCATCGAAAAGCCAGCACTGGTTTTGAGTATTCCGGGTGTGGCGGCGCAGATGGTGATTTCGCAGGCGGTCGTGCCATCGGCCTTGAGCACTTTTTCAAAGACTTCATAGGGAACTGAAAGATGAAATGGAATGATCCCATCAAAGACCACTATGGCGATGGTCACTTTTGAAGCTGTTTCTATCTCACTCTGGTTCATCGTATTTATCATCGTCGGCTCAAACTATCCTTAATGTCGCTCACTCAAAGATACCAGCTAATACTCATTTATGTATTAACGGGTATCTTGCGATTGTTGGCCGTTATAGTCGCACCACTGGCATGTTGAGCACCGCTTGAGTAGTTTTAATCTCAGCAAAAACATCGGCAACACCCGCTATTGCAGCACGTTGCAGCGTGGCGTGATCTACGATAGATCCGTCCCAAGTTGCCAGATCGCGAGTGGCGGTGGCGTCTTCTGCAATGATCACATCATAACCCATAGGCACAGCATCACGCGCCGTGCTCGACACGCACATGTGCGTCATCAGCCCAGTAATCACCAGTGTTTTAATGCCCTTCTCTTTCAGTTGTTGATCAAGATTAGTTCCCACAAACGAACTCGGCGTCGCCTTATTGATAACAAAATCAATATCTAGCGGTTGTAGATCCTGATGAAACTCAGCGTTAACGCTGCCTTCCGCAAATAGTGGCCCAGCAGCTGGTCCTAAATGACGCACAAAATAAACTGGCATCGCATTCTGGTGCGCAAATTTAACCACTTGCTTGGCTTTGCCCAACGCTTGCTTGCCGTTCGGGATCGGCATGCTGCCAGTGAAATATTCGTTTTGAAAATCAATCACCAGCACAGCTGTCGTGTTCGCATTCAGTTCAGTTGGCGCTTGCGCCTGAGTCATGGTGCGGATTGTCGGTGCTGATACTTTATTGCTTGTCTCTGCGCTGGCCGTTGCACTTGCCATCGAAAGTGCCAGAGCGCTGCATATTGCTACTTTTTTCATCGTAAATATCCTTGCATATTCTGTGTCACGGGCCGTATTGCCAAGTGATGCGGGCATTATGCAGAGCACTTAACGATACGAATAGGCGGCTTTGCGACGAAAAACAGTACTTTTGGGCCAAAGTGGCCGCATCGAACAACTTAGGCCATCAACCAGACGACCAAGGTGATATTTTTCGCGGATTTCGATGCGCAGCACAGTGCTATAACTTAGAAAAGAAAAGAAAAGAAAAGAACAGAAAAGAAAAGAAAAGAAAGGAGAGAACAGTGCTATAGCATTCAACGCCCACCTCAACGATGCGGCATCACAGCCTATTTGCAATATCAACTTAGTTCTGCTTTGAAGTGAGTGATTGACTATGTGGCAGCGATGTCGGCTCACAGATATTGAAGCTTGATGTGACATCACGACACTGTATCGATGCGATGCATGTAAACGATACCCTGCGGCTCTGGGGCAGTTACAAGCAAGGGGGCGTTCACTCAGTTAACACCGCAGGGGTTACCAACTATGCTAACCCCTGTAAAATCATACGCTCACAGTCCGCGCTGCCATTCTTGTCTTAGGGGAATGCTGCGCGGCACATTGATGGCGAGTGCAACCTGTGCCAGCAATTTCGCCTTGTCCTTACCTAATACACCCTTGAGCACTAGGTAATTAGAGGCATGGTCGGATCTAAATATCGTCTGTTCTAATTCCAAATGATCCAATAAGGTATGCATTTCTTGGAACAAACCCATTTGATCCGGCAACTGAAATTGACCGCCAAATACCGCGTCCATTCGCTCTGTGCCTAAGGGTAAAGTCACCACTAAAGTAGAGAGATAATCCGGCTGGGCGGCATTCATTAACTTGGCCGAATTAACCGCATGTTGATGAGATAGCGCGACACCGCCTAAACCATTAAGGATCATCACAGATGACTTCATCCCCGCCGCACGGATTTTAAGCAGTGCCGCTAAGGATGATTCGAAGGTTTCGCCCTTTTGGATTTTGGCGAGCACTTCGTCATCGCCACTTTCGCAACCCACATAGAGTAAAGACAGCCCGAGTTCGCGCAGACGTGCGAGTTGCTCTGGGGTTTTATTATTCAGATTGCGCGGCAAACAGTAACTGCTGATGCGCGTAACCTGCGGCAAGTGGCGGTTGATCAGCTCACAAATCGCTTCGAGACGTGCAAAGGGCAAACTCATGGCATCGCCATCGGCCAAAAATACCCGAGAAACGGGGGCGCCAGACCGCGCAACGGCCAGAATATCCTGCTCAACCTTGTCGAGCTTTTGTGCCCGAAAGGCTTTTTGCGGCTGGGTATACATGTCGCAAAAGCTGCACTGGTTCCAACTGCAACCATTAGTCACTTGCAGTATCAATGACTTCCATTCGGATGGCGGTCTAAATACTGGCTCGATATAGTTAATCAACACTGCAAGCTCCTAATAATTGGTCTCACGGTTAAACAATGATTTGGTGATAGGTTTCCACATGGAACGACTCAACCAATTCGGGCATCACTTGGTGGAAATAATGTTGAATGGCGTCTTTAGCACAGTGCTCATCGAAGGCGGCAATATCGACAAACTTCTCTACAAACGTCACACGGCGTGGTTCATCACGGCTCACATTGAGCTCGTAACGAATACAACCCGCTTCGCGGCGCGTGTCAGGAATAAGGCTCGCGAGCGCCGCGATCAACGCTTCGGTTTTGCCCTCTTTAGCCAGAAAACTCGCCACGCAGGCAATTTGTTGTTGATTGATTCTATAGTCCGTTGAAGTCGACATCTCGGTTCCTTATTGGCTTAATGTTGAATGCTTATGTGCCTAGCTTTTGTTGATCGCTTATGTTGATAATTGATGTAGATAACTCATATTGATAGCCGCTTATGCTGATTGATAGCGCATATCTAAATGGGGAATACCATCTTCTAAATACATCTCAGAGCAGGCGACAAAGCCGAGCTTTTGATAGAAGGCTTTAAGGTAATCTTGGGCGCCAATTTGGATCCCCGCATCGGGCCAAGTCGTCAATGCCGATTCGATGGCGTGCTGCATTAAAGGCATGGCTAGCCCTTTGCCCCGTCCCGCTGGCGATACCACCACGCGGCCGATACTCGCCTCTGGATAACTCAGCCCCGGCGGTAAAATACGCGCGTAGGCAAGCAGTTCCCCATCTGGCGATAAGCCAATTAAATGCTGGGTTTCTGGGTGCCTATCCTTATCGTCAAGCTCAGGATAAGCGCAGGCCTGCTCGACCACAAACACATCGACTCTTAACTTCAATATGTCGTATAGGGTATTGGCATTTAATTGATTAAATGTAAGATTTTGCCACTGCAAACGATTATCCCTCTGTAAATCATCGAAAAAGAGCTTTGAGTCTACCACAGCATAATGACCATAAAAAAGCGCCTTAATCCGCGAGGACTAAGGCGCAAAGCTGTTGTGCAAACCAATAGATCTGGGGAAATCTATGGCGACAACAGGATAACGAAAAACGTTATTACTCGACCATGGCATCGTGGGCCACAGGCCCAGTCGGTTTACGGATCAGCAACACGGCGAACACAGCGATAAGTAGCAGAGCGCCCATGATGTAAAACACATCGTTATAGGCCTGAATATAGGCTTGCTGACTCATGGTTTTGCCCAGCAAGGCTTTCGCCTGCGCGGCCGCGGTATAGGGATCTGAACCACCCGCCTGCAACATGCTTGCGCTTTGGGCTAAATAGTCCTGTGCCTGCGTGCTCACTGCGGGTAAGGATTCCTTAATATGGGCCAAATGCCCGCGCGCCAGCGTGTCTGATAGGGTCGCGACCAGCGCAATACCAAAAGCGCCGCCTAAGTTACGCATCACGTTTAATACCGTCGACGCCGAAGCATTTTCATGGGGTTTCAAATGCATGGTCGCAAGCATACCAATAGGCACCAGAATAAACGGCTGACCTAAGGCCCGCACCACTTGCGAGGCGATCATCTGCGGTCCGGCATAATCTGCGGTCATCTGGCTATTCATGTAATAGCTAATAGCGAACATTAAAAAGCCAAAGGCGGCGAGATAACGACTATCGAAGCGCTCCATTAATTTTGGCACTAAAGGCAATACCAATAGCTGCGGAAATCCCATCCACATAATCACGCCACCAATCTCTAACGGTGTGTAATCATGGACTTGCGATAGATAAAGCGGGATCAAATAGATAGCGCCGAATAGTGCCATCCCCAATAAAAAATACGCCACGGTGGAGAGCACAAAATCACGCTTACCGAGCAGGCGCAAATTCACTAACGGTTCTTTACGCCTTAACTGGATCCAAACAAACAACACCAGATTGACTACGGCAATTATGGCCAGATTACGAATGAGTTCCGAGCCAAACCAGTCCTTGCGGTTACCTTCTTCAAGCACCACTTCAAGGCAACCCATGCCCAGCGCCATAGTGACTATGCCCGCCAGATCGACATTCTTCAGCTTATCCCAAACCACCGACTGCTTTTCTAAACCGTAGGCCAACATCGCCATCACCAACAAGCCCGGTGGCACGTTGATATAAAACAGATAATGCCAGCTAAATTGCTCAGTCAACCAACCGCCTAAGGTCGGGCCGATTGAAGGCGCAAAGGTCGCCGTCACGCCAAATAATGCCATGCCGACGGCACGCTTGTTATCGGGTAAAAACTCAAGGATAAGCCTAAAGGCCAGCGGAATAAGCGCACCGCCAAAGAAGCCCTGTAGCGCCCGAAAGGCGATCATGGCCTCTAAGTTCCACGCCATAGAGCAAAGCACAGAAGCAAAGATAAAAGCAGCCGTGGTCCATAACAGATAACGCCTGACCGACAATCCAGTGCTAAGCCAGCCAGAAAGCGGGATCGCGATCATCTCAGCCACCAGATACGCGGTCGAAATCCAACTGCCTTCTTCGAGCGTTGCCCCAAGACTGCCTTGAATCTCCTTCATCGATGCATTGGTGATTTGGATATCGAGGATCGCCATAAAGGCGCCGATCAACCCACCAAATACGGCGATCCATGAGCGGCGACTGCCACGCTCATAATCAGTAGGCTTGTTAGGGACACTGATGCCCTGCGCCTCCATATCGGCAGACGCAGTAATAGAGCCGGTTGCGCTCATACTAACGACCTGTATTTGCTGCGATTGCCGATATTGTAGTACCCGACGCCGTATCCACTTTCACGACCGCACTTAAGCCCGGTAGCATGTGTGCTTCTGCCTCAGATAAATCTAAGCGAATACGCACGGGAATACGTTGCACGATTTTAGTGAAGTTACCTGTAGCATTTTCCGCAGGCAATAGACTAAATTTGGCTCCGGACGCCGGTGACAGACTATCGATAACACCTATAAAGGTTTTGTCGGGAAACGCATCGAGACTGACCTGCACCGACTGTCCTGGTTGCATGTGTTGGATCTGGGTCTCCTTAAAGTTCGCCGTGATCCACACTGCCCCATCCGGAACCAAACTGTAGAGTGCTTGGCCGGGCTGCACGTACTGCCCCACCATAGCGCCACGTTTACCAATCACCCCAGAAAAAGGTGCGGTCACACGAGTATCATTTAATTGAATTTTCGCCAATTCTAAGGTCGCATCGGCCTGTTCTACCACAGAACCTGCCTGATCTAATTGGGCATTAAAAACCGCTAACTCGCGTTGCTTTGCCACTAACACGGCTTTGGCTTCATCGAGGCGGGCGGCGGCAGAATCGAATCCCGCTTGCAGTTGATCGACATCATCTTGGGAGCTGTAATTACTGACTTTAAGCTTTTTCGAGCGACTCAATTGTTGCTGTGCACGTATTTTATCGGACTCCGCCGCCACAACACCGGCACTGGCTTGGGTGATTAACGCGCGTTGCAACTCCACCTTAGCGGCTAAGGTTTGCAAGTCTGCCTTCGAACTTGCCAGTGAGGCTTCGGCTTGGCTCACTTTGGCGCTAAATTGGTTATCTTCGAGCTGAGCTAATAGCTCACCCTTTTGCACATGCTGGTTATCGGTCACATCGCTTAACACGACGTAACCGGGCACTTTAACGCTGATATGGGAAATATCGGCCTCAACATAAGCGTTATCAGTGGTTTCAATAAAACGTACCTGTGTCCACCAGTAATAACCGCCTCCCGCAACCGCAGCGAGTAACAGTGGAACGGCGATAATGAGTTTACTTTTGGACATGAATGACTCCTTGATTAGTGATATCTAGTGTACTACTGTCTCACTAAGTTTATTAGCCAGTAAAAAATCAACCCACTGTTTCACAGGTGTAACAATGATGGATCTCAATCGCGTGCAAATTTTCGCTCAAGTGGTCGAACAAGGCAGCTTTACTGGCGCCGCCAAAGCCCTTGGGATCACTAAGGCAACCGTCAGTCGTAAGATAGCCGAACTCGAAGCTGATACCGGCACACAACTGTTATTTCGCACCACCAGAGCCCTAAAACTCACCGAGGCAGGATCGAGTTATTACAATAGGATCAATAAGATCCTCACAGATCTGCAGAGCGCCGAAAATCAGCTCAGCGCCCAGCAGAAATTGATCAAAGGCAATCTAAAAATTGTCTGCCCGATTGAATTAGGTCAATTGTTTTTAGGGCCGATTTTCGCTCAGTTTTTAACGCTTTACCCCGATATCACCATAGAGGCTGAACTCACCAATCGTAAGGTCGATGTCATAGAAGAAGGTATCGATCTGTTATTTCAAATTGCCGATTCGGGTGACACTCGCCTGCAAAGCTATGCCTTAGTCAACGCCCATAAATCGTTAATGGCAAGCCCTGCTTATTTGGCCGAGCACGGCACCCCAAAAGTGCCACAGGATTTAGCCAAACATAAAGCGATCCGCTTACAGTCGGCGCATATTGAAGGAGCATGGAAGTTATTCGATGGTAAAACTTGGATTGTCGCCGAGCCCATGACTCAACTGACAGTAAACAATGTCACTTTAGCCCGCGAGGCCGCCATTGCGGGGCTTGGGATCACAGCGGTGCCCTCCATCATTGCCCAAGTAGCATTAGAAAAAGGCTACTTAATCCCGCTGCTTGATGACTATCCTATGGTACAAACTAAGGTCGTGCTCAGTTATCCACAGCGGGCCTACTTACCCCGAAAATACCGCGTCTTTATCGAGTTCATCTATTCCGCATTATTTAAACGTTGGGGATCGCAAGTATTGGAAGTGCCCGATTTTATCGGCCAAGCCGATCAGGGCGAATAAACAAAATCGAACAAATAAAACGATCAAAACAGTAACAACTATAACTTTGTAAAGCTTAAATCGCAGCCATAGGGATAAATCCGCTATGTCATAATTGCCTTAATCCTTAAGCCTCTATAAGCTTGGCAAGGTAACAGGCAGCAAAAGACCTTAGGTTTTCCTGATACAGTTTGCATAATAAAATTTAACATTTAATCTCAATTTTGGAGGAAACCTAATGAGCTTAATTAAAGAGTTCAAGGCTTTTGCGTCCCGTGGCAATGTGATCGACATGGCCGTTGGTATCATCATAGGTGCCGCATTCGGCAAGATAGTCTCGTCCTTCGTGGCCGATATCATAATGCCACCGATTGGTATCATTTTAGGCGGAGTGAATTTTAGTGATTTGAGCATAGTGCTGCAGGCTGCTCAAGGCGATGCGCCTTCTGTGGTGATTGCTTATGGTAAATTCATTCAAACCATTATCGACTTTACGATTATCGCCTTCGCTATTTTTATGGGCGTCAAAGCAATCAATCGCTTAAAGCGCAAAGAAGAAGTCGCGCCTAAAGCACCCGCGGCACCGACTAAAGATCAAGAACTGCTGTCTGAGATCCGCGATCTACTGAAAGCTCAGCAAGAAAAATAAGCCTAATCTAAAGCGCAGATCATAAAAAACCCATCGAACTCGATGGGTTTTGTTTTTATATCGGCGATGTTTCACATCAAGCAGATAAGCGATTACTCAGCTTCAATGTGCACAGTTTCACTGTAATCTTGCACCACTTCAGCCACTCGAATGCGGTAAGAGTTAAACAAACACGGCACTATGCCAGTTTGCTCGGCAATACTGTGGGCCATCTGATTGCGCCATTGGGTGATAGAAGCTTGGTCTTCCCAAAACGACAGGCTCAGCACTTTGCCATCGTCGGTTAAACTCTGAAAACGTTCGATCGAAATTAATCCCTTACGGCCAAGATACCCAAACAACCTCAAGATGCAGGATTCAGCGGGAATTTAACGCACTTTAGGCAAGGCGGCTATTTGCAGACCTAGTGGGCTAAGTTAAAAATAGTCAACACAGCATAAAGTGCGTTAAAACCCGCCGGGACGGAGCGCCCAGGGCACTCCACTTCTGTGTTGCATCAATTCAAAAGGTAGCCGACATTCTGTCATTGATGCGCCTTGAATTGGAGCACCCTGGACGCTCTGAAACTCGTATCTAGAGATTATTTGGGTATCAATATTGGCGCATTTCAGCCGCCACATGCAGATACTCTTCCTTCCCTTCTTGTGTCGGGATGACTTCAAAAATTACAGCGATCATAACGCTCTCCAGAAATTAACGTCCTTAAATGTCGACTTTAAGATTAGCCCAACCACGGCGCGATAGCTCGCTGATTTTTAGACTTTTAGTCAATCTGATAACTCTGTCTACAATGTGGGCAATAACCCGAAATATAACAAGTTATTGCCCACGATGTCGGCTTACTTGAGGTTAATCAAGCTCATCGATTCGCTTGTCGCCACGATATAGCCAGCGATATAAGGTCGGCAAGACCAGCAAGGTCAGCGCCGTCGAGCTAAACAAGCCACCGATAATCACCACTGCCAGCGGCTTTTGGATTTCACTGCCAACCCCCGATGACAATAGGATAGGGATCAAGCCTAAGGCTGAGGTCAGTGCCGTCATCAACACGGGACGCAAGCGCCCAACCGTGCCCTCATAAACACAATCATAAAGAGCTTCGCCGCTTTGCCTACGCTGATTAATCGAATCCACCAACACCACACCGTTGAGCACGGCCACCCCAAATAAGGTGATAAAACCAATTGAGCTAGGCACTGACAAATAAGTGCCACTGACATACAGGGCCGCTATGCCGCCAATCAAGGCTAAGGGCACGTTCGCCATGATAAGTATCACTTGCTTGAATGAACCAAAGGAGAAGTACAACAGTAAAGCAATCAAGGCGATAGAAATTGGCACCACTAGCATCAGCTTTTGCTGCGCTCGCTGCTGATTCTCATACTGGCCGCCAATGATCACTGTATATCCCGCGGGTAAATCCGCCTGTGGCACTAAAGCATAAATGTCTTTCACCACAGAGCCCATATCACGCCCCGCCACGTTGGCCTGCACCACCACTCGGCGCTGCACATCGTCACGGCGAATATTTGGCGGCGCCATTTCCACTTCGACGCTAGCGACTTCGCCTAAGCGCACAGTGGCGCCATTCGTGCCGCTGAGTAACAAGTCCTTAATCGCATCTGGGCTAGTGCGAAACTCGGCCGCGAGGCGCACATTGATGTCGTATCTTGCGTTGCCATCAATCACTTGGCCTGCACTTGCGCCGCCAATGCCTTGGCTGACAAGGCTCATCACTTGATCGACACTAATGCCGTAGCGCGCCAATAACTCGCGTTTGGGCCGCACAACCAATTGCGCTTCTCCACTCACTTGCTCTAATGACACATCGACGGCACCGGGAATTTTCGCGACAAGATCGGTGAGCGCTTGGCCTCTCTCCGATAACACGGCTAAATCTGGGCCGAAAATTTTGATCGCTAACTGGGCTTTTACCCCCGAGAGCAATTCATCTACCCGAGTCGCAATCGGTTGCGAGAAAGTCAGCAAGAGTCCGGGGAACACACTGAGTTTTTCCTCCATCAGGCGTTGCAGCTCTAAGCGCGAGCTTGCCGATTGCCATTCAGATATTGGCTTAAGTCCAATATAAACCTCGATATTACTCACAGGCTCAGGATCGCCGCCAAGCTCAGGCGCACCAATGCGGCTCAGGGCATATTCCACCTCGGGAAAGGCCAGCAAGATAGCTTCAAGTTTGGGCGCGACCGCCAAAGACGTGCCCAAACTCGCGGTTGGTGCCAGCGTGACCCTGAGGTTAATCGTGCCTTCCTCCAGCTCAGGCACAAATTCAGTGCCAAGCCTTGGCAGTAACAATAAACTTAAAGCAAACATAAATAAGGCACTGAGCATCACTACCTTTGGCCTAGCAAGTGTTGCCGTCAGTAGCTTGCGATAAGCGGCATCCAGCGGCGCTAAGACCACGCTTTGTTTGAGCACCACACCCCGCTTGAACAAATACACAGCAAGGGCTGGCACGGCAATCAAGGCCACCAGCAGCGCTGATATCATTGCCAGAATGATACTGACCGCCATCGGCTGGAACAGCTTGCCTTCAACGCCTTCGAGGGCAAACAGTGGCGCAAATACCACTATGATAATCGCCGTCGCGAAGAAGATTGGACTACACACCTCTTTGGCCGCGAGCATGATGCGCACAGCCATATTGGCCTGCTGACCACCGTCCTCATCGCTATGATATGGGTCTGCCTCACCATCGGCGCGCGTTCTCGCCTCCAGCAAATGTCGACGATCCGGCTGAGTTAAGTGTTTGAAAATGTTCTCTACCATCACCACGGAACCATCGACTAACATACCAATCGCCACGGCTAAACCGCCCAGCGACATCAGGTTTGCCGACAATCCATAGTAGGACATCACCATGAGCGCGAGCCCGATAGACACAGGAATAGACAAGAGCACCAGCAAGGTTGCGCGGATATTGACGAGGAACAGCGCCAAGATCACCACGATAAACACAAAGGCCATTAACAACGCATCGCGCACTGTGGTCACGGCCTTATCGACCAGTTCGGCTTGATCGTAAAACACTTCAAAAGACACGCCATCGGGCAAGGCCTGCTCGATAAGACTCACCCGCGCGCCGATATCATCGATAGTCGCTTTGGTGTTGGCGCCCATGCGTTTAAGCACGACCCCCGCCACCACTTCGCCGAGGTTTTGTACGTTGCCAGCCTCATCGCGGCGAGTCATAGTCACAGCGCCGACACGGATTTCACTGCCAAAATTCACCTGAGCGATATCACCCACCCGCACGGGCGTGCCTTTATCCTCCGTAAGCGGGATCTGTGCGATCGCCGCTAAGCCTTCTGCTCCTGCAGGCAACATGCCGTAGCCGCGCACCACAAGTTGCTCTTGGCCTTGGTCCATAAACCAACCGCCAGCGTTGCGGTTATTGCTCTCTAATGCCTCGGTGACTTGCGCCATCGACAAGCCATAGGCGCGCAATTTATTCGGGTCGACCTGTACCTGGTATTGGCGCACATCGCCACCAAAAGACAAGACTTCAGTCACGCCGCCAACGGGCATCATGATGAGTTTCACAAGGTAATCGTTCAAACTGCGCAGCTCGGCAGCATCGATACCTGAGCTAGGTTCAGCGCGCAGAATGTACTGATAAATCTGTCCTAATCCCGAAGTATTCGGGCCGATCTCGGGCACTCCGACGCCGCTTGGGATCATCTCCCGCGCCGCTTGCAACTGTTCAAACACTTGCTGACGGGCGAAGTAAATATCCGTCCCTTCGGCAAATACCACAGTCACAATCGACAAGCCGGTACGCGACAAGGAACGTACCTCTGTCACCGCCGGCAAGGCGTACATGGCCGATTCCACCGGATAACTAATGAGCTTTTCCACCTCTTCTGCGGCTAACCCTTCGGCCGCAGTATTGATGGTCACTTGCACGTTAGTCACATCGGGAAAGGCATCGAGATTCAATTTAGGCAGCATCACCACGCTTGCCATTATCATGGCGAGCAAGGCCAACACCACTAACAGCCGATTTTTAATCGCGGCTTCGATTAATTTTTGCAACATAGAAAATTCCTCAAGCGTTCAGTGGCGACATTAATGGTTATGGATATCAAAGCCTGCTTTCGCCTGCTCGGACGCCAAGAAAAATGCGCCAGCCACCACGACCTTGAGTTGTGCCTGCTGGGCTTTTTCAAGCTCAGCGCCGCGCACTAAACTCAAGCCGCGCTGACGCTGCACCACTTCTACCTCAATGGACTCGAAGCCATCTTCATCTTGAATAAAAATCTGCCAGTCGCCATCGCCGCTGCGGGTGAGCGCCGCATCGGGCAGCACGATTCCACCAGCCTTATCAGCAGAGTTGGCGACAGTATTGGCAAAGTAGAGTTCGGCAAATTGCCCCGCATGCAGCACATGATCAGGATTGGACATACTCACCAGCACTTGTTCGGTGCGCGTCACGCTATCGAGTTCATGGGAGCGACCTATGATCTTGCCCGCCAGCGTCTTATCCCCCACTTGCACTAAGGCTGCACTGCCGACAGTGATATGCGCGGTTTGGGTAGGCGTTAACTGCGCCTCAACCCACAGATAGGACTCGTCGGTCAGCTGCATTAACGGCGTGCCCGCACTAAATACTTGGCCTAACATGGCGATATCTTGCTGCACTCGTCCGTCAATCGGCGCTAAAAGTTGATAACTGCCGATGGCTTCGGGCGTCAATTCCAGTGCGCGAATTTGTGCTTGCGTCATCTTAATCGCCTCTAAAATCGCGCGTTTAAGTTCGGCATCCACCTGCGCCTGCATACGGCGGCTGACACTCACGGCGCCTTCGCTCATGCGCTTAACTCGGCTCCATTCGGCGGCGGCATTGATGTAATCCGCCTGCGCCTGCGCAACGGCTGAGCCGCCCAAGGTCAGTAAAGGCTCACCTTTTTTGACTTCTTGCCCCGGCACCACATGGCGCGCTAACACGCGCACATCGAGCTGCGGCGCAAGGGTGGCGGTTCTATCGCGATCGACCACTAAGGTCGCCGTCGCCCTAATATCCAGATTCAAATTGGCGATATTCAAGCTATCGCTCGACAGGGGTAATAAGCTAATGCCCGCCAATGCTTGCTGCACTTGGGTCAATTTCAGCGCCTGTGCACCGTGTTCATCCGTCGGCGCCGTTTGCGTTACCGAATCACCGCTTTCCTTAGCCGCGGGTGCGTGATCACCGCCAGCCAATACAGGCTGAGCGTTAAATACAAACGTGCTCAGCACTAAGAATGCGAGCGCGATTGTTGATAGGTTAAACCGACGCTTTTCAGGGGACGTGACAGCATCCAGTTGAAGGACATTTTCGTAGTGAGTATTTGAATTCATTATTGTGACCTCATTGGTTTACTGTGCGCGCGGCGGCATTTGGCATGTGTGAAGGTGCTTGGCTGATCTGTTCAGCCGTACCATTCAAAAAGGGCATAAGCTGACCGCTTTCGCCCATCCACGTTAACCAGCTCTGATAAATGGCCGTTTCTAGATTCAATCCCACCAAATAACTGGCGGCCAACTGACGGCGACTCTGCAAGTACTCGCTGGTACTCACATCGCCCGCTTGCCATTGTTGGCTTAAGGATTTAGCGGCTTTGGCACCGGACACTTGTACTAACTCGCGCCAGTCTTGGTAACGCTCAAGTAAACGCGGTAACGCGTAGAGGACGTGTTTCTGCTTGGCGGTAAGTACTCGCTCACGGGCAAGATAGCCTTGCTCGGCGATCGCGATGCCCTTATCGGCCACGGCTTGTAACTCACTGTAGTTATTGCGAACTTGCAGAGGAATCGATACACCGACACCGAGCTTATTGTCCGTGCCCTCCTTTTCTGCGCCTAGGCTAATGGTCGGGTCCGCTGACGTATCGGCCTTGACTTGCATGGCATTGACTCGCGCCAACAACACTTGTTGGTAAGCGCTCGCCAGTGCTGGCAAAGTTGATTTGGAGGTGCCCAACTCGGGCGCTGGCGCTTGCTTAGCCTGAGTCACGAAGACATGGATCTCCTTGATGAACTCACTAAAGGCGAGATTATTATCCCCAAGCAACTCAATCACTTTGCCGTCAGCCACTAAAGCTGCCTGCTCGGCTAAGGCATAATCGGCGGTATTGGTTGCTAACTCGAGTTGCATCAATTGCAACTCAACGTTAGACAAATCCCCCGCCGCCAACCGCTGCTTGGCAATGCCGAGCTGCGCCTTAGTAAACCTGAGTTGCTGCTCGGCAAAGGTCAGCGCCTTACGACTTTGCGCCTGTTCTGCCAGCGCCAGTAAGCGTTCGGCCAACATTTGGTTACGCTCTAAACCTATGTCAGCGAACAGGATTTGGGCTTCAAGCTCGGCACGTTTTGTCGCCACGCCGCGCTTATCTCCCCAATCTAAGGTTTGACTCAGGCCTAAGCTGTAGGAATCTGTGTCGGCATTTTGATAGTTAAGCCCAAGTTCAGGGTTATACACGGCGCGATCCGCCGCCTGAATGGCAAGCTCTGCTTGTTGCTGCCGTGTAAGCTGCGCCTGCACTTCAGGTAACTGATTGAACTGTGTGAGTAACGCGGGCAACCATTGGCCGAAGGCAACATATGGCGTGTCGGTTTCTTTGGCGGGTAAGCCCAGTGATTGAGCTTTAAACACCTCGGCTTCAGGAGCTTTGTTTTCAAGGAAGACTTCAAGAGTGTCATTTTCTGCCGCGAGGGCAAAGGCTAGCAATCCGGCAGCCAATACTAATCCGCAGCTCAGCAAGCCCGATCGAAACAGGCAAGCCAAGGTACGGGCGAGAGTCGTTTTGTTCATCGCAAATCCTAACAATATCGAATGTGAATCGGCTGACTTTTGCGCCCAATGTGAGACAGCTAGATTTGAGCTTCATTTGAAATAACTCAATGCAAAGCAATCCTACCGTTCTGGGCATGGCAAATAAGCGCCGATCGAATCATCCCGCCAAGCAATACATAACTAAAACTATGCGTAACTTAAGCTATGCATAACCAACACATCGCATGGCTAAAAGGCCGATGGCCGGCACAACAACTCACGCTGCTGAGCATCAGTTAAATCGCATTTGGGGGATGAATATAAAAGGCTTATCGCGCGGCGAAATAGATTGAGATCCAAGAAGATGAATCAAGATCCTTAGACCGAGGAATAAGCTGGATATTGGGGGATTAAGCTATTGGAGGACGGTACTTAGGTAAATTATCGGGCTGAAAATAGGATAAATTAGCAGCGAGAAAGACGCTTTCTAACGCTTGCACAGGCTGGCTTAGCCCAGGAGATAACAGCGCCACATGGCCGCCATGGCATTGGCAATCGAGGCACAGGTCAAAATATTGTAATTCAGTGGTTTTCACTAAGTGGGAATGCAATTCGCTGGCATGATTCTCGCCCACGTTATTGCCTAACACATCAATACTTGCACCAATATCGGCAAAGCCTAGGGCTTGCTCACTTGGGCAAACGCAATCGACACATTGGGCTAAAGTGGTCACTTGGGCGCTAAATTGCAGATGGGGATGATTATCGGCTTCTTCCGCGCCATTGCCCGCATGTAACTGATGCGCACCCAAATTCGCGCCAGCAAATTGCAGCACGATAATGGCTATCAGTAAGGTCACCATTCGAGTAAAAAATGGCTTAGCGGTAGAATTCAAATATCACCTTATTAGCATTAACAATGGTTGAGTCACTTATTTAAGGGCCAAGGACTAAGGGTTACCCAGCATCTGACCCAAAGCTGAAGCAGAAGTTCACAGCTTGCAAACAGTAGTATGCAAATATTAGCTAGCTAAGCTGTGATGCTTAAACCTGCGTTTTATTCAAATATGATGTTAAGCCAGCTTATTTAAACACGCAGTGTTTAGCGTAATCGGCGGCTTCATTGGCAGTCCAATCGCCAGATGGCTTATCTTTCATCTGCTTACACCAAGCATCGCTACCGACTTCTGGCGCGCAGGCACTCAGCCCAGCGGTAAACGCCAGCACCAACGCAATAGCACTGATTTTAGAAACATTTTGCTTAGAAAAAGCGTGCGATTTAAATAAAGACATACTTCATTCCTTGTAAATACGGTCTACATAAGACCATTAGATATTCGAACGCTTAGTGATCCAAGCAATCGCTTTGGTTTTCTGTTCTAGGGGAAACCATGCCACTTCGCCCTGCATAAAAGGCCCAAGTAAGCGCACCGAATTTCCCACCCAATCAGGACCGCCCACAAATACTAGCGCTTCAAAATTAGGTAATTGGACTTCACCACTGCCGGTGAGTGACTCAAATTCCCAGCCCTCGAGTAACACGTCCGCCTCAATATACAGGCAAACTTGGCCCCAATCCTTACGATAACTCTTAATCGCTGGCTGTAAACGGGTCCGATAATCGGTGGAGGATAGTCGGCCACTGGCAAAAAGACTGATAACACCCTTAGCAATATCGGGGATTTGGCATAACATAGAGGCACTCCGAATCGAGAACACTTTTGCAAGCAATGGCCTTGGCCAATGCAGTGGCAAAGAATGCGCCCGATGATAACAAATCTATTGAAAAGCCATAAGTGATTATTGATAGCTTCTCAATCCATGCTGAAAAATGCCTAAGTTTGCCATGATAAAAATCTCAAACCGTGTGGAACTTCAGGAAAATGAAATCGAGTGGCAATTTATCCGTTCGAGTGGCGCTGGCGGCCAGCACTTAAATAAAGTGTCTACCGCTGCGCAGCTGATCTTCGATATTAAAAGCTCATCATTGCCCGAGTTTTACCAAGAACGCCTGCTCAACAAGGCCGATCACCGCATCACTAAAAGCGGCAAAATCATCATTAAATGTCAAGCGAGTCGCAGCCAAGATGCCAACCGCCAAACGGCGTTGGAGCAATTTATCGCCTTAGTCGCCAGTGTCGGTGAAGTGCAAAAAAAACGCATCCCTACCCGCGCAACTAAAGGCAGCCAAACGCGGCGATTAGAGTCCAAGAAACAAAAAGGCGCCACTAAAGCCATGCGTCAGCAGAAGACTGACTATTAGCTTTAATAATTAGTCGCGCTACTAGCTTAGATAGAAGTTAGGCCGCAGTTGAAACTGGCTGACAATGGCGCAGAATTTCAATGGCATAGTCGGCTCGCACATGATCAGCTCGCACACAATCGACTAACGGATAATGCAAAATCGATTTGAACAGGTTAAGTTAGTGACCTATCAACAAAACTAAAAAATGCCTCCCAGCTTTAATCCCAAGGCACCTGGTAAAGGAAAGCGCAATGAGTCACAAAATTTTGCTCGTCAATGGCCCCAATCTCAACCTCTTAGGTCGCCGCGAGCCCAGCGTTTATGGTCATCAAACCTTGGCCGACATAGTGGCGGAGTTAAATCAGCAGGCAAAGTTGGCGGAAGTTGAGCTCGAGCATATTCAGTCCAATGCCGAGTTTGAGTTGATCAACGCGATTCATGCGACCGATGCGCAGATGATTATTATCAACCCCGCCGCCTTTACCCATACTAGCGTTGCCCTGCGTGATGCCTTGCTTGGTGTCGCAATTCCGTTCTTTGAAGTGCATTTATCCAATGTGCACGCCCGTGAAGCCTTCCGTCACCATTCCTATTTTTCCGATAAGGCGATAGGCGTGATTTGCGGTTTCGGTTCACAGGGTTATGAGTTTGCGCTGGCGGCGGCCATTAAGCGGCTCAACCAGCCACAGTAATCCCATTCAATAGCGTGCTTTGCAAGGGCAGATAAATGGCAATGGATCTTCGTAAAATTAAAAAACTCATTGAGTTAGTACAAGAATCTGACATAGCAGAACTGGCGATCACCGAAGGTGAAGAATCAATTCGCATCACTCGCTACAGCCCTATGCCAGCCAATGTGCAGTCATCGCAAACGCCAGCCACAGCACGCGTGGCACCTTTGAATGCACAGGCAAAGCAAACAGGCATTTCGCCAAGTACAGAAGGTTTTGTGCAAGTCTCGCCTATGGTCGGCACCTTTTACGCAGCGGCAGAACTCGATGATGTGCCGCTGGTTAAAGTCGGCCAAAAGGTGAGCCAAGGTGAAGTTGTCTGCATTATCGAAGCGATGAGAATGATGAATCCCATCCAAGCCGAGCGCGATGGCGTGATCAGCGCTATTTGGGCCAAAGACGGCGATGAAGTGGCATTCGATCAACCGCTATTTACCTTAATCTAACCGCTCGCCTTATCATGAATTGAAGCGCACTTGAGTTTAAGCTGCGGTTTTCAAGCAAAGGCAGCATTAACCGAGGTCACTATGATATTAATTACCGGCGCCAGCAGTGGTTTAGGCGCGGCGCTAGCATCGCTCTACGCCAAAGAAAATGAACCGCTAACACTCACAGGCCGCAATGCCGAGCGTCTACAAACCGTCGCCAATGCATTAACGCCCTTCTCCAACAAGCCTATCGCCGCGATCACCGCCGATCTCGCCAGTGAATCGAGTCTCGAAGCCCTGTTCGATGGCCTGACGCAAGCCCCTAAAACCGTGATCCACTGTGCGGGCAGCGGCTACTTTGGTGCGATTGAAACCCAAACTGCTAGCGATATCCACAGCCTGCTCAATAACAATGTCACCTCGACGATTTTGTTAGTGCGCGAGCTAGTGAAACGCTATAAAGATCAAGCGGTCACTGTGGTTGTGGTCATGTCCACCGCAGCGCTTGCCGCCAAGGCGGGAGAATCCACTTACTGCGCGGCAAAATGGGCAGTGCGGGGATTTATCGAGTCGGTGCGATTAGAGCTTAAACAAAGCCCAATGAAGTTGATTGCCGTGTATCCCGGCGGTATGGATACAGGCTTTTGGCCAAGTAGCGGTAAAGCATTAGATACCACCAGCTTTATGTCCGCCGATGAAGCGGCTGGCATGCTCAAGCAAGCATTAATCGCCACCCAGCACGGTTATATCGCCGATATCACCATACAAAGAGCCTAGCTCTAGCCGAAACTGAGGTTGGCGGATTGCGCACAAAACAGGTTCGAAACGCAGGATAGCAGCACCTCGAACCTGAGTGATCCGCTTGCTAGTCAGCGCAGTTAGCTGTGTTTAAGCTCACCGCGCGGCGACTCTCCCTGTGGGTCAGCCACCACATCACAAGTCCTCCTAATGACAACAAAGACGCCGCATAACCTGTCGCGGCAATCCCTTGTCCAGACAGGATCACTAAACTGCCCACCCAAGGACCAATCGCATTGGCAAGATTAAAGGCACATTGCACTAACGCACCTGTCATGGCCTGCCCATCGGGCGCCACATCCATCAATCTTGCTTGCACTATGGTGGCAAGTCCCAAGCCACAACCGACAAAGAATACTACGGGCATCAGCGCCCAGTAATGTCCAGTCAGACTCGGGTAAATCGCTAATACCACAGTGCTTAACACTAACGACCAAAACGCCGCAGCTAAGGCCGACTTATCCGCCGCCCAGCCACACACCAGCGTGCCCAATGTTGCGCCAATACCAAATACCGCCATCATAATCGGGATCTTAAACGGCTCGACTTGTGTCACTTGGATTAAGGTTTCAGCCAGATAGGTATACACGCAGAAGATACCGCCAAAGCCAATGGCCGCGATACCGAGCGTCAACCAGACTTCACGATTCTTCAGGGTTTGCAGCTCTTTCCTTGGACTCGCATCAGCGGCCACGGCCTGATCAGGCGCTAAAAAATACACCATCACAGCGGTAATAGTTGCCAAAATCGCCACTATGCCAATCCCTGAGCGCCAGCCCACAGTTTGCCCCATCCAAGTGGCAAACGGCACACCGATAATCGTCGCCAGTGTAAGGCCAATAATCACCCGCGATACGGCGCGGGCCTTCATTTCTGGCGGCACTAAAGAGGCCGCGAGCAACATAGCCACACCAAAATAGGCACCGTGGGGCAAGCCGCTGAGAAAACGGAAAAAGATTAGCCAATTCAATGATGGCGCTAACGCACTTAAGCCATTGGCCACCGCCATTAAGGCAGCTAAAGCAATCAAGAGTGTTCGCCGCCTGACCCTAACCGCCAGCACCATAATAATCGGCGAACCGACCACAACCCCCAGCGCATAGGCGCTAATGGCATAACTCACGTGGGCGACATCTACGCCTAAATCGCTGGCGATATAGGGCACTAAAGTCATGGAAGCAAATTCTGTGGTACCTAAGGCAAACGTCCCGAGCGCTAAGGCGAGCAACACCCATAGTGTACTGGCGCCCTTATGCTGATTTTGGACAGATGGATTTTGAACCTGATGTTGAACGGTTTTCAAACGTTTTCTCCGCTATGCTACAAAACGACAACTAGCTAATACCAATCGTATTAAATATCTGTTCATTCAGCGGGAGTTCAACGCGCTTTAGACAAGGCGAAGGCTTGAAGGCATAGTGGTGCTCTGTCGAAAGCCTTGAACGCAGTATAAAGCGCGTTGCCATGCCGTTAACATCAGCCGCCCTCCGCGAGCCACACAGGCATCCCACTCCCGTGTTGCATTGACTTAAAAGGGAATACCATTTCTGCGTCAATGCGCCTTGGATTGAGATGCCTGTGAGGCTCTGAACTGATTAGATATTTAATGTGATTGGTATAACTCACTAATAAAAGATAACCAATAAATTGGAGCCCACTAAGGGGCTCCAATTTCTCAGTCATTTACCTAATGTAAATCTATCTGACTAACTGTTCTTGATAAGTTTGACTGTTCCAGTCGTAGGCGTAAAGCGTGCCTTGCCACTCGTAAAGTGTACGGCCATCTTGCTGCACAATTCTGGCATTGCTCGGCAAGCTAGACACACTGTGCGCCGCCCGTGGACGGGGAGTCGCAGCCGTCTTGCTTGCGGCATTACTAGCTTGCGACACCAGTTGCCCAGTCGATTGTCCGGCCATATTTACAGGCATACTCGATACCATACGGCCTTCACTCGCAGAATATTGCATACTGGTTGTGACCCGTACAGGCGCAGAAATCGCCACAGGTTCATCGTCGTAGCGCATAGGAATCGACAATCCTATGCCCGAATAGGGCGAGTTCCAGTAATTTCGAGCGTAAACGTCACGCGAAGTATTCCAGCCCCAATCATTATTCCATTGGCTGTTCACACCATAACCGACATTCCAGCCAGAACCCCAACCTGTTGCGAGACCTAAACCCAATCCTAAACCCCAAGGGTAATAGGGACGATAATAGGGACGATAGTGGCGATTATTGTTGCGCACATGGCGGTTGTCGTAATGGTTGTCATGACGATTGTTGTAATGACTTTCTCCACGGCTGTGGCTATCACGATGACCTTGGCGCTCGCCTTGCTCCGAATGGTCCCGATTTCCGGCAACCGCCGCAGTCGACACACTGAGCGCGCCCAAGAGCGATATCCCCACAGCCAGCGACAAAACCAAACACTTTAGCGGCCGCTTAAGCACGCCATGTGATTGACTTTGAACACACTTTCCTTGAGTAAACTTTACTGGGATATTCATATAAACCTCGAAATAAAGGGCGTAAGCGAGATCAATCGTGACTTACTGGCGTCCATTTTACGCTTCCTAAGCTTGAAGATCACTGAATTGGTTAACCCTAAAACAGAAAAATGCTATAGTGCGCGCCACACGGATTTTCATTGCAGAGGCTATTTCCACATGATTTTTAAGGATTTACGCAGCTTTATTGATCATCTGGAAGCCAATGGCGAACTCAAACGCATTAGCTACCCAGTTGATCCTCATTTAGAAATGACAGAGATCGCCGATCGCGTATTACGCGCTAAGGGCCCTGCGCTATTATTTGAAAATCCCAAAGATCATCACATGCCCGTGTTGGTAAACCTGTTCGGTACGCCAAAACGTGTGGCCATGGCGCTCGGTAAAGATGACCCCTTAGCGTTGCGGGAAGTGGGCGAACTGTTAGCCTTTTTAAAAGAACCTGAACCACCACGGGGCTTTAAAGACGCGATCGCTAAGATCCCTATGTTCAAGCAAGCCTTGAATATGCCGCCAAAGACAGTGCGCAATCCCCCTTGCCAACAAGTGATCAAAACCGGCGATGAAGTCGATTTGACCCAATTACCTATTCAGCATTGCTGGCCGGGCGATGTCGCACCACTGGTGACATGGGGCTTAACCATCACCAAAGGCCCGCGCAAGAGTCGTCAGAATTTAGGTATTTATCGCCAACAATTACTGGGTAAAAACAAGCTGATCATGCGTTGGTTATCCCACCGTGGCGGCGCGTTAGACTTTGCTGATTTTAAACAACAATTCCCCGGTGAGCGTTATCCGGTTGTGGTCGCACTCGGCGCCGATCCTGTAACCATTTTAGGTGCCGTCACCCCAGTCCCCGATTCCATGAGCGAATACGCTTTTGCCGGTTTACTGCGCGGTGAACGTACCGAAGTCTGCAAGGCATTAAGCTGCGACTTAGAAGTGCCCGCCACCAGTGAAATCATCCTCGAAGGTTATATCGATCCTGAAGAACTGGCGGAAGAAGGCCCCTACGGCGATCATACGGGTTACTACAACGAAACCGATAAGTTTCCAGTATTTACCGTTACCCACATCACTCACCGTAAAGATGCCATCTACCACAGCACTTACACAGGCCGTCCACCGGATGAGCCCGCCATGCTTGGAGTTGCATTAAACGAAGTGTTTGTGCCGATTTTGCGTAAGCAATATCCTGAGATCGTTGATTTTTATCTACCGCCTGAGGGTTGTTCGTACCGCATGGCTGTGATCTCTATTCGCAAACAATATCCGGGACACGCCAAACGGGTGATGATGGGCGCGTGGTCTTTCCTACGCCAATTTATGTACACTAAGTTTATTGTCATCGTCGATGAAGATGTGAACTGCCGTGACTGGCAAGATGTGATCTGGGCGATCACCACCCGCATGGACCCTAAACGCGATACTGTGATGATCGAAAACACCCCGATCGACTACCTCGATTTTGCCTCACCCGTCGCGGGCTTAGGCTCAAAAATGGGACTCGACGCCACCAATAAGTGGGAAGGCGAAACCAACCGCGAATGGGGCACGCCAATCGTGATGGATCCAAAAGTAAAACAAAAGATCGACTCAATCTGGGATGAGTTAGGCATAGACGACAGCCCAACCCTATAATTCAGCTTAAGCCGTTACTCAAGTATCGGCTTAAGCCAAGAGAATAGGCCAATAACAGGCCGCTAAAGCGACACCTAGACACATACTGTTGAAGAAAGGTGCAAAGGAAGTTTGATGAAAACCATACGTTGTAAGATAGAGAAAGTTAGCCCATTTAACGATGCCGTATATCAAGTATTGTTAAGACCAGAAACCGCCTTCGATTTCCAAGCGGGGCAATACTTATGTGTTGTCATGGGTGAAAAAGATAAACGTCCCTTCTCTATCGCATCAGCGCCAAACGCCGAGCTGATCGAATTACACATTGGCGCCGCTGTCAGTGAAAGCTACCCAATGCAAGTGGTCGAGCGCATGAAAGCCTGCGCCATTGATGGCAGCACTATCGATATCGAAGCCCCAGGCGGCGAAGCCCACCTGCGCCACGAAAGCCAACGCCCTCGCCTCTTAATCGCCGGCGGCACTGGTTTCTCTTACATTAAAAGTATCGTCGAGCACCAAATCGCCATTGGCCAACAGGTTAAAACCACCTTGTATTGGGGTTGTCGTACCCAAGATGCCATGTATTTTGAAGCCATAGCCCGCCAATGGCACGATGCCCACCCTTGGTTGAACTTCGTCCCAGTGATCGAAGAAGCCCCAGCCAATTGGCAAGGTAAAACCGCCAATTTGTTAGCGCAAATTAAGCAAGATTTTGTCAGCCTAAATGGCTACGACATCTATATCGCCGGCCGTTTCGACATGGTGGGTGCAGCACGGGAAATCTTCCGTGAGATTGGTGTAGAGGAAGCGCATCTCTACGGTGATGCGTTCGCGTTTATCAAATAACGCAATAATTGGTTAGCTTAGCTGGCTAACGTTGCCAGCATAGGCTTAAATAATAAACCCCAGCTTTTACTGGGGTTTTGTTTTTACTTTCAATAAGAAAATGACACTTGCGGCATCTTAATCATAAAATAAACAGCAAGATAAAAAAAAGCGGAATCACAACCAACTGAACCAGCATCAAGATCTTGTCGAACCTCGTCACATGAGGGGCCAGGAGTTTAGGATCGAAGAGGTTTTCCTTCCTGTGCATCTTGTCGAACCAAACCGGGCTCAGCGCCGCCCTCATATACAGGAAGATCCGCCCCCCCATCAGATCGAAGGACTGATGAGGGATGCCTGATTTAAGCAGCACAGCGTCATACTTTTTTACGACTTTCAGCCGATACCAAATATGCAGCCCGACAGCAAAAACAAAATCGGCCCACATCAGTAAGATAAAAAATATCCGTTGAGCATCAGTAAGTATATGCATCTATCTCCGGCTCATTGTCTGTGAAGTAATCATTCTTGCTCCAACTGAGTATCTTCCTCCAAGCCTTGCTTGTCTGCCGACTAGGGAGTAATAGGGCTACGCCGAAAACTAGCCAGTCATCCATGACTAGACTCACGCAATGCTATTTAAAACAAAGAGTCCAATGCCCCGCGGCAACTTCACAGGGGAACGGTGTCAGCTTTAACATAAAATGTATGCCTGTCCGCTCTTTTCCGCTGCCTAGGAGGAGACGTCAATTTGGATCTCATTAGGGCGCAACAGACGCCGGATATATGTCGTAAGACCGCGAACCATTAACGACCGATACCCCATTGTGAAAGGTGATCTATCGATTAGCGCAAATGTAGTTTAAACAAAGTAGGACATTGGTCTTGCTAAACCCGAGGTGACCATATATGTCCTATCTTTTGCATCTAACATCACTAAAAACGTCTGCAGATTTAGGCTCATTTAGCTTAGACACATCATAATAATTAGCTATAACACAATGAATATACATTGCTTGTTCACTGTTAACCTCAAAAACCCGCCACCCATTTTTTTCGTAAACGAACATCTTATTTAATGAGGCAATCGCAATGATTTCCTTAGAATCACTTTTCTTATAAAGAAAAACAAAGTTATCTTTTTCTGGAAGAGTCTCTACAAATGAAAATATTTCTGATGCAAAAACCTTATTTAATTCAATATTAGCATCAAGTTTCACCCTAGCAATTAATTCAAATTCTGGAACCGATTTAAAAACTCGATACTTTGTCCAGAAGCCATTGTAAATTATTTCATTTGCAGTGCTGTTTGGCATTGCAAAGAATTGAAATGCTACTATCACCATTAAACTTATATAACTGGCTTTTAACATGACTATCCACCCTCAGTTGGTCGACAAGTTGCTCCAGAGACTGTCACAGTTTCTCCGTCACCATGGTCTGTTCTAGTTCCTTCTCCAGTCTGCCTATTAACTTCATTTTCCATATCAATCGTTGGTTGCAAATTGCCGCTTGATTCAGTTCCATTATCAGTGAGCACAACGTGTATCAGTTCACTGTAGTGATGTGATGGACATCGCAGCACCTAAGCTAGCAGTATTATGCCAAGCTTGAAGCTGACAAATAGTTCAGGAGGTTTTCATCATGGATATTAAAGTTATTGGTATCGATTTAGTCAAAAATGTTTTTCAAGCTTGCGTTTGTCTTATGGATAACTCAATCATGAGTAACAAAAAGGTTAACATAAACAAGCTGCTCGATAAAATTAGACAATTCCCCGAAGGTAGCCTTATTGCTATGAAGGCTTCTGGGACAGCTCATTACTGGGGAAGACAATTTCAAGCACTTGGTTATCAAGTGCAACTGATCCTTGCTAAACATGTTAAGCCATTCGTTGCAAACCAAAAGAATGATGCCAACGATGCCCTCGCTATATGCGAAGCTGCTTTCAGACCTAATATCCACGTGATTCCAGTTAAAACTGTTGAGCAACAAGACATTAAAGCATTACGTTGTGTACACAGTCGTCTAGTTCAAAATAGAACCGCCATGGTAAATCAAATTCGAAGCCTAGCGAGCGAGTCTAGTGTGATCTTCTCTGTCAGCAGATTGCAACTACAAGCGTCACTTAGCAGTATTTTAGCAGACTGAACAGGTCTCATCGGAAAAGATGGAACAGGGCAGAACTCTTTTAAGATTAACAGTTTGCACCGAAACCTTAGGAGTTCACCTTCCCCTGCGAAGTTGTCGAAATACGCAGATAAAAATGCCGTGGCGACATCATGGATGATGGCGCAGGCTCGGGGGGGACAGGGATGTCCCATCTGAGCCGTTAGGCAATTTTTATTGGAGTATGAGACCACTAACCAATGCATGTAACTTCGCTAGGGGCGGCAAGGGAGATCCAAGAGGGAATTGCTGTTGATCCCCTCTTGGTCGGGTGTGGGGTGAAGCCCCACGACTTTGATTTTTCTTTTAAAAAAAGCTTAAGTCATGAATTGCTCTGCCATGAGATACCAAAACTCATAATTCAAAAACTCAAACGAAGTTTGAACACCCAAAGCCCTGCGGCGAATGAGCAGCCCCCTACACTTGTGGTCTATGTAGATCGAAACGCAGATCTTCGGAGATCCCATAATAGGCCGATGGGCCGCCGGCACGTAATACGGGCTCGGCAAGTGCAGTTTGATAAATCCCCTCGGCATTGAGTAAATGCTTGGCGATATGCACGGCCACCACCTCACCTAGTACTAACCAAGTATCAATCTTGTCGCCATTGGCGGCGGTGAGTTGAATACATTGCGACAACTTACATTCAAAATTCACTGGGCTTTCAGCCACTAAATCGGCCTTAACAATCGTGCCTGCTTTAGCCGTGAGTCCGGCAAAGCTAAACTCATCTTGACCGCGTGGCAGCATGGCGGAGGTTTGATTCATTTTCTCGGCAAGGCTGCGAGTGGTGAGGTTCCACACAAATTCCCCTGTTTCGACGATATTGGCGACACTGTCTTTCCAACCTGTGCTGGCAAAGCCGATGATGGGCGGTTTGTAATTGAAACAATTGAAAAAGCTGTAAGGGGCGAGATTGCGTTGCCCCTCGGCATTCCGTGATGAAATCCAGCCGATCGGTCGAGGACCCACAATTGCATTTAAAGGATCGTGTGCAAGACCATGGCCTTTGCTCGGTTCGTAAAAATAGCGGTTATCAGCGGTCATACTTGATCCTTTTGTTATTGCCACATTGTTATTGCCACAACCGTGACGTGAGCGATTAACACAGCCATCACTGGCACACTTTTATGGTCGCTATCTTACCTAAGTTCCTTGGATGTCGCCAAAACTCTGCGGCATAAGTTAAGTGAGAGCTAGGATAAAAATCAGGCTGTAAATTTTAGATCCAACACACTCTTCTGCTAAAGTGATGCTGATCAGTGGGCTAAATGGCTAACTCTGCTAGGTGGCAAATAAAGGAGTCGTGAATGGACGCGATAAAAAGAATATGGAAAAGGTTGTTATTGGCCACAGTGCTGTTGGCGACGGGTTGTGCCAGTGTAGCGCAAATCGATTTCAATGCTCTGTTTGGCACTAGCTCACCGCAAAAGCGCGTCGAGAATGCACAGCTTAACAACCAATTTGTTCAACAGGCCGAATTTGTGCACAAAGAAGTTGAACCGATCCTCAATAGCCGCTGCGTGGTGTGCCATGCCTGCTACGATGCTCCCTGCCAGTTCAAAATGACCTCAAGCGAAGGCATAGAACGCGGAGCGAGTAAGGAAAAAGTCTATCAAGGCACACGTTTAGTCGCCGCCACGCCCAATCGCTTATTTGTCGATGCCTTTACCCCAGAAGCTTGGCGTCAACGCGGGTTTTACCCCATGTTAAACGAGCGCAATCAAACTCCAGAAGCCAATACCCAAGCCTCAGTATTGGCCAGAATGCTCACGCTTAAGCAAATGCATCCCCTGCCCGAAGACAAGATTTTAGATAAGCGTTTTGATTTCAGCCTCGACAGAGTTCAGCAATGCGCCAACCTAGAGGAAATGGACAAATACGAGCAAAGCCAACCGTTTGCGGGCATGCCCTATGGCTTGCCAGCGCTGAATGCGAATGAACATCAAGTGTTGATGCACTGGCTCGAACAAGGTGCGCCGTTGCCGTTCGCACCATCGCTAGCCCCTGAATTTATAACGGAAATCACCCATTGGGAGCAATTCTTAAACGGTGACAGTTTAAAAAGCCAATTAAGTGCACGCTACATCTACGAGCATTTGTTTGCCTTTCACTTATATTTTGAATCTTTAAATCAGCCAAGCGCCCAGCCTCTGTTTTTCGAGTTAGTTCGTTCGAGGACGCCGCCGGGGCAAGCGCTGGATATTATCGCCTCCCGCCGCCCCTTCGACGATCCTAAGGTGGAACGTGTCTATTACCGTTTTCGACCTTATCGAGCGACCATAGTCGATAAAACTCATATCCCCTATGCCTTAAATACCGGCTTGCTGCACGACTGGCAGCAATGGTTTATCGATGCAGATTACTCAGTGACTCAGCTGCCGAGCTACCAGCCGAGCATTGCGGCCAATCCCTTCGAAGCCTTTATTCAAATTCCTGCCGGTGCGCGCTATCGCTTTATGCTGAACCGCGCCCAAGACACCATTATGGGCTTTATCAAAGGCCCAGTGTGCCGTGGTCAGGTGGCGCTCAATGTGATTAACGACAGATTCTGGGTGTACTTTGTTACCCCAGATTATATGGACGACACGGATTTTAGGACCTTCTACCATTCCCAGATTGAAAACCTACGAATGCCAGCGGAGGAAGAAAGCACTGCACTCGCCGTAACTTGGGTGAAATATGCCGCCAAGCAAGGCAAGTACATGCGGGCGCGTAATCAGTTCTTGAATGAGAAGTTTAAAAACGGCCAACACCTCACTATCGACGGGCTCTGGGATGGTGACGACAACAATGATAATGCTAGCCTGACAGTGTTTCGCCACTTCGATAATGCCACTGTGGTCAAAGGTTTAGTTGGCGAGCCGCCCAAAACCGCTTGGATTATCGATTACGCCTTATTGGAGCGTATCCACTATTTACTGGTCGCAGGTTTCGATGTGTATGGTAACTACGGCCACCAGCTTTTAACTCGCTTATACATGGATTTTTTACGCATGGAAGGGGAATCAAATTTCCTGACCTTATTACCACAGGAGGAAAGGCGCAAACAGTTTAGTGATTGGTATCAAGGGGCTGGCACTCAGCTCACGGCGTTTATCGCGGGGGATATCAACACCTTTAATCAGCCCACGGGCGTTCTCTACTATAGCGATGACCTCAAGGGCGAGTTGTATCAAAAGCTCGGGCAGAAAGTCGCTAAGGTTCAGCCAAATAGATATCAAATAGAAAACAGCAACTTGCAAGCCAACAGCAAGGCGCTGTTGCAGGCATTAGGTCGATTAAAAGGCACCCAAGCGACCCTGTTACCTGAACTAACCATGATCATGGTCGAGCCAGAAAAAGCGGGTAAAGCCGAGGTCTTTACCTTAGTTCGCAATAGTGCTCATCGTAATATTTCGAGCCTGTTTAATGAGGCCAGTAACCGCGAACCCGCAAAGGATGATGTCACCTTAGTGCATGGTTTATTGGGCAGTTACCCAGAAGCCTTCTGGCTGGTGAAAGAACAAGATTTACCTAAAATCGTGGCGGCGGTAGAGCAAATGCAAACCGAGAAAGACTATGAGGCACTGCTCGATATTGCGGCTGTACGCCGTAGCGATCCCACATTTTGGGCCTTTAGTGACAAACTCAATCAGATATTTTTCGACAATCATCCAATAGAAAGCGGTTGGCTGGATTACAACCGCCTGCAAAATCGTTAATAAAAAGGGGAACGCTAGCGTTCCCCTTGCTTTTAAATCAACCCAGTAAACTTACCAGATCTTAACGCGATCTTCTGGCGCTAAATACAGCTTGTCGCCAGGCTTAACATCGAATGCGCTATACCAAGCATCTAAGTTACGCACTGTCAGCGCGCGGTACATGCCGGGTGCATGGCCATCGGTAGCGACGCGAGCCCGCAGCGCTTCATCACGCATCTTAGTGGCCCAGGTTTGCGCAAAGCCGATAAAGAAGCGTTGATCGCCCGTAAATCCTTCAATCACTGGGGCTTCTTTACCGTTAAGCGAGGCATGGTACGCATCAAGAGCCGCGGCTAAACCCGCCACATCAGCAATGTTTTCACCTAAGGTCAGCTTGCCATTGACGTGTAAATCAGGGAAAGGTGCATAGGTATCAAACTGCCCAGCTAACGCATCGCCTTGCTTAGCAAACTGGGCAAAGTCAGCGGGCGTCCACCAGTTACGCATAGCGCCAGTCGAGTCGAATGCCGCACCATTGTTATCAAAGCTATGGCTGATTTCATGGCCAATCACAGCGCCAATCGCACCATAGTTGTAAGCCGCATCGGCCATAGCATCGAAGAATGGTGGCTGTAGAATACCCGCAGGGAAGTTAAGCGCATTTTGCACGGGTAAGTTCACCGCATTCACCACTTGCGGTGTCATCCACCACTCGCCTTTATCCATTGGTTTGCCAATCTTGGCGAGCTGATGGCTGTACTCTACTTTTTCACCATTGATGGCATTAGCGTAGGCATTAGTCGCCGTTACAGTATAGCTGTCGTAGTTGCGCCATTTGTCGGGATAACCCACGCCCACTGCCATAGTCGCCACTTTCGCTAGGGCTTCTTTCTTAGTGGAAGGGTCCATCCAATCGAGTTTTTCCACTCGCTGACCAAAAGCGGCCACTATGTTATCTACCATAATGCTGACTTCAGCCTTAGCCGAAGCAGGGAAATATTGCTCGGCATAGGCATGGCCTACGGCATCACCTAGGTATTGATCGAGTGCCGCTAAAGCACGTTTATCGCGGCCACGCTGTTCTGGCGTGCCAGAAAGTTTAGTGCCATTAAAGGCAAACGAAGCATTGTCGATGGTCGATGGCAACACATCGGCGTGGCTGTTGATCTGGTGGAACACGAGCCAATCTTTCCAAGCTTCTAAAGGCTCAGAGGCCACCAGCGCAGAAAGTCCCGTAATCGCTGTAGCATGGTAGGCTGCAAATTTTGGCTGATTGCCTAATTGCGCTGCCGCGAGGAAGGCTGTCCAGTCGATACCCGGTGCTTTGGCATCAAAGTCAGCACGGCTCCACACGCCCGAAGACTTAGCGAAATCTTCGCTATCTTCACGGCTAGCGTGGGCGGCAGCGATCTTGCTCTCAAGGGCAAAAATACGATCGGCACGGGCAGCGGCATCGCTCACGCCCGCATCTTTGAGCAAGGTTTCAATGTAAGCACGGTAAGCACTGCGAATGTCGGCCATTTTAGGATCGGCAGACAGGTAATATTCGCGCTCAGGTAAGCCTAAACCGCCCTGCAAAAAGTAAGGCAAAACTTCGCCCGGCGTGGCTAAACCTTGGGTTACGAAGACCCCAAACAGGTTTTCGGTATGGAAATCGGTCGCGTTGAGAGGGTCAACATCAGCGCGCAGGTTTTCACCTAATGCTGCGGATAAATCTTGCTTGCTTGCAATGGCCTCATAACGGGCGATATCCGCCTCGGCAGGTTTCATTCCTGCGGCATCAATGGCGGCAGTATCTGTGTAAGCCTTGTAAAAATCGGCGATACGCGCTTCGTCGCTACCCGCCGTATGCTGCGCTTTTACCAGTTCAGCAATCAAACTGGTTTTATGCTTTTCGGTCGCTTCAAAGGCAACGAGGAAAGCACCAGTGCTGGAGCGATCGGCTGGGATCATCGTCGTTTTCATCCACTCGCCATTGGCGTAGGTATAAAAATCATCCCCAGGTTTTACGGTTGGCGACATAGCCGCGACATTAATACCTACCGGCATTTGAGCGGCAACGTCTTGGCTTTTAGATGCACTTTCGCTGGTTTTAACTGTGTTTTCTGTGGTGTTATCACTGCAAGCAGTGAGCCCCGTCAGTACTGAAGTAGACAGTAACAGCGCGGGAATAAGACGGTCCGACATGAATGACTCCTCTTTCTTTTATTATTGTATTTATCTTGTGATGATTAGGTTTTGCAGTGTAACTGGCACTGAATGAAGAAGTAAAACAAAGCCACTTTTTATGATAAAAAGTTAATGCAAACATTTTGAGCCAGTCTACCGAGGCAACCTGAACTTTGTATTCTGCGGCGCATTTCTTTAAAATTGCCGCCCACTACTTATTGTTTATTGTTCCCAAGGCAATCCAAATGAAACTCACCCGCTTAACTCAACCTATTTATGACCACTTATATCGTGATATCAGTGAGTTTCGTAGCACCTTCGACTTGCCTGTTAGTGATGTTGATTCCTTAGATGACAAGGCCGACACTTTACATACTTCATTGATTATTGAAGAGTTAACTGAACTAGCAGAAGCCGATAGCCGTATCGAGCAAGCCGATGCCATCGTCGATTCTGTGTATGTGTTAATGGGGCGTTTAGTGCATTTAGGCGCACAAGCCATGACCGACAGACTCGAAATCAGTTACCTGATTGACTTGTTGCTATGCGTCGCTAAAAACCGTGAAATCGACTTTATTCGCTGCTGGGACGAAGTCCATTCAAGCAATATGAGTAAAGTGTGCCGCAACGAGCAAGAACTGGCTGAGACAGTTGCTTTTTATGCTAAGCAAGGTGTTGAAATTGTTGGTAGTCAACAAGGCGACTTCATCATAGCCAAATGCGCTAAAGATGTGGAGATGGCGGGTAAAGTAGTTCGCCAAGGCAAGGTACTAAAATCGGTTTACTACCGCCCTGCAGATCTGACTACACTGGTTAAAGCCTAGATTTGATAGCTTTTTTTAGAGCCTGTTATTTGCAGGCTCTTATTTCGCCAGAGCGATTATCCAGCAGTAATGACTTTTCAGCGTGTGTTTTAACGAGGCAATCCGTATGAATCCTGCGAAAGTAGTGCGTGCCAAGGTGAAGCAATTAACTGATTTGCCGAATATTGGCAAAGCCTGTGCGGCGGATTTACGTTTGCTCGGTATAGATAAACCTGAGCAACTGCTGGGGCAAAATCCCTACGATTTGTATCGAACTCTGTGTGACAAAACGGGCCAGCGACACGACCCGTGCATGATCGATGTGTTTATCTCCATCACCCGTTTTATGGCGGGCGAAGATGCTAAACCTTGGTGGTTTTACACCGATGAGCGCAAAAATACCTTAGGGCAGACTAAACCTTAGCTTTTAGCTTCCCGCCTGTTTATCACTTTGTATTATTTCAGGTTCTTCCCTTAACCATTCCCGCCAAATCGCCACCAGCAAGGCCATCAATACTGGGCCGACAAACAAACCGACAAAACCCATGGTTTTCACGCCGCCGATCAAACCGAAAAAAGTCGGTAAAAATGGCAATTTAATCGGCCCGCCGACAAGATTAGGTCGCAGGGTTTTATCGACAATAAACAGCTCTATACTGCCCCAAAGGAACAAGCCGACGCCCGCCGTCATATCGCCAGTGCCGACAAGATAGAGTGAAATCAAGGTAAACATGGTTGGCGCGCCGCCGGGAACCAAGGCCATAAAGGCGGTTAACACCCCAAAAGCCACGGCCGATGGCACACCCGCAATCCAATAGGCAATCCCCAGCACTATGCCCTCACCGATCGCGATAAGCGTCATGCCAATCACCGTCGAACTGACCGTAGCAGGCACCACACGGGAGAAGCTATGCCAGCGGGCGGGCAATACTCGCTCGCCGACAATATCCAGCTGCTTGGCCACTTGCTCGCCATCTTTATAGAGGAAAAACAACGTAATAAGCATAAAGAGTAAGGTCAGTAGCAGGCCTAGTGTGTTCCAGCCCAATTGCAGCACCCAACGGGAAATGCCACTCAGGTTCTGACCACTGATGGCACTGATAATTTTGCCTAGCTCGTGGGGCTCACCGATAAATTGCTGCCATTGCAGGGTTAACCATTCACCCATCCAAGGTAAATCTTTGATCCACAAGGGCACGGGCGAACCATGTTGGTTAGTAAACACCAACCAATCAACCCAAGTTCTTATCTCTTGTAACGCATAGGAAAATACAAACACCAGCGGGATAATCAACCCGAGCACAATACAACATAGGGCAATGGTTGCCGCCAACGCCGAACGACCACCGCATTTTGCCAATAGTTTTTGATAAAGAGGCCAACTCGAAAAACACACAATCAAGGCGGCTAAGGCAGGCACTAAAAAGTCGATAAAAAAGAATACACCAGCGCATAAGAGCAAAATCAACAAACTACGCCCAATCGCGGCATTACTGAAAATCGGCGTCATAGTGCTAACACTCCCCACAATACAATCCAACGATAAAATGGAAAACACTCGGCATTGTGCCAACCGTTAACGTTTGAGCTCAACCCGTTCTGTGAGTCAGTTTATTGCGCAGCGCTTCCCATGGGCAATCACTTTAATACCGAATATTGCGTTGTGTATCGATTCAATCTTTTAAGAAAAAGGCCTTTGGCTATCTATCAAAGGCCTAACAGTTGAAATGAGCTTATTGAGCCGAGAGCTGCTTAACGAGTTGCTCTGGCTGACTAAAGTCGGTAATGCGCTGAATGACTTTCCCGTCCTTAACCCACAGTAACGTCGGGATATTGCGGATTTTAAAATGATTAAATAACACGCCTAACTCATCGATACTAAAATCGATTTTAGTCTGATAAAGCTGCTTAAAATCTTCGAGTGCTTTATCGTCTGTCCACAGGTGATTGACCACACCGTGCCACGCTTTATTCGGCACTTTTTGCGCGAGATTATTTAAGCCTTTTTGGACGGCAATACACTCTTTCGACATTTCTGGACGGCTCTCTGCCAAGTACCAATCACACCAAGTTGCAGTGAAAAAGAGTAGATGCTCACCTTGTTCCCAAGGCTTCAGTAACTTAGCCGTTTGCTCGGCACTGGGCGCCTCTGTTGCCTGCGCCGTCAACTCTTGGCCATTCGCCAACATATCGATAAATTTATCTAAATTAGCATCTGACTCGTGGCTAGTGTAAACCACATCACCCGCACGATTGATTAATACACTATAGGGCGTGCCGACTAAGCCTAAAGCCACACCCAACTCACCTTCATTATCCAACCACACTGGCATAGTGAGCCCGAAGCGCGCGATAACGTCAGCGATCTTAGGCTGCTCTTCATTAATATTGATGTTCACTGCGACGATATTAATCTTGTCCTGATACTTCTTCTGCAAGGCTTCAAAATGCGGCATTTGTTCCATACAGGGCTGACACCAAGTTGCCCAAAACTTTAGATATATCGGCTTGTTACCCGCAACGCTGCCTAAGGTCACTTGCTGCTGATCGGGATAGGTTTTAAGTGCGATATCTTGATAGGCTTTGTCGCCCGCAAACGTAGCAAAACTCACGACGGCAAGGCACATAACAATGATTTGACGTAACAACATAGTGTTTTCCTTAAATTGATAGACCACTCGCATCCGCACTATGGGGCCAGTGATTTGCAGCCATTTACACAGAAAATACATAATTAAAGGGAGCGACAGTCTACCCAGCAGCCAACCTTTAACCAGTGAGTATAAACTAACAAGTCACTAATTTAGCCATGTAAAATGTAAGCCTTGGTGAGTATATCAATGAGTATTAATGGTCTATTAATACAACATCTTAAACTATCAAGCCTAACGCCAATTGTCTTGTTAGCTCTGCGGCAGGAATCGCCTGACAGCCGGTTGAATTTTGGCCGCACCAGAGCGGGCTAAAATCGCCGAACCCTTGCTGCTCGGCGGCGCTTCGCAATCCTGCGACGGCACTGGAGGCGAGCGGAAAATCCGGTACTGCGTTATTGATAGGTCCAAGTTCAGCCATAAAACGATTCACTATGCCGCGTGCGGGGCGACCAGAAAATAAGTTAGTCAGAGCCGTATGCTGCGCCGCCTCACTTTGCAGGGCGGCGCGATGGATCTCACTGGTGGTGCATTCAGGACAAAGTAAATAAGCCGTCCCAACTTGCACCGCCGAAGCGCCCATCGCCATGGCGGCACGCACGGTTTTGGCATCGACTATGCCACCCGCGGCGATAACGGGCACATCAACGGCAGTAATGATTTGCGGCAATAAACTAAAAGTGCCGAGTTGCTCAGTCAAATCATCGGATAAGAAATGTCCTCTATGGCCGCCAGCTTCTAAGCCCTGCGCAATAATGGCATCTACGCCACGCGCTTCTAACCAGAGCGCCTCTTCCACTGTGGTCGCCGTCGAGATGATCTTAGATCCCCAAGATTTTATCTCCAGCATCAAGTCTTCGTTGGGTAAACCAAAGTGAAAACTCACAACCTCAGGTTTGAATTTAGCTAACACTTCAGCCTGAGCACTGGTGTAGGGCGCGCGTTGTGCTCCCGCAGCTTGGGTATCAGAATGGATACCCAGCTCAGCAAAATAAGGCGCTAGTTGCTTGAGCCATGCAGCTTGTTTCGCCGCTTGCGGTTCGGGCTCGTGATGACAAAAGAAGTTTACATTGATGGGCTTAGTCGTCTGGGCGCGGATCTGTGTCAACGCGGCATCTAAGGCTTCAAGGGATAACATGGCGCAGGGCAAAGATCCCAACGCACCGGCTTGCGACACGGCTATCGTTAAGGCACTGCCCTGAACACCCGCCATAGGCGCTTGAATAATTGGCAATTCGATTCCAAATAATCGGGTTAACTGGCACGGCATACATCATCTCCTTTGACTGGTTATCACTTGACGATCAATCCTGATATGGCCCTGCGGCTAAACGCTGGGAGATCCACCACAGATTGCCCACGGGATCCCGCACTCCACCTTGGCGATCGCCATAGGGTTTATCCGCCACTGCCATGATTAACTCGCCCGCAGCAGCGAGTGCCTGAGCTACCGATTTATCGGCATCTGCCACATACAAATAGTAGGATGCTGGCATTGGCGGAAACGCTTCACTCGCCTCGCTTAACATAAATAGGCAGTCGCCGATTTGCATCTGCGCATTGGCTATTTTGCCATCCAATCGATGGGAAATATGTAGCGCTTTAGCATCAAAGGCTTTTTGCATAAAGGCCACTAAACTATCGGCATTGTTGATAATCATATACGGGCTAACCCGTGAAAATCCTGGCGGAATAAACATAACGACTCCTTGTTACCCAAGCATGATGTTGACAATAGAAAGCCACTATAAGTTATGCACTATAGACCAAGCACGAGGGCGAAAACTAGCCCGCTGCAATTAAGCCTTCAACGTGAAATGTAAACTTAAGCATTCAGTGAACGAGCCAAAGCGTAAAGCCTGCGGATGCGTTGCCCCACGGCGTTTAAGTCATGTTGTATCTTTGCGACCAAACCATAACAGTACTGCTTTACGCTTGTTATTAAACAATAAATTAGCTTTATTTAACTATGATTAAGCAACTACGGATCCTTGTTCTATGCTTAGTTCACTGTTCACTTACCATGATGAGCCTATGCACTTGACTGCATTCTTCGCCCGTTCCCTCAGGATTTGCCTCCTCTTAATCCTCAGTAGTTTCGTCTTTGCAGTGCAGGCAGCTTGGTATCCCGCCGATGTCATTGCCGACGGTCAAAAGACCCTCTACACGCCACTCGCTAAGGCCAATAAAGCATGGCGGATCTGCGCCTTACTTCCCCACGGTAAAGATCAATATTGGTGGGGCGTCGCCTTTGGATTATCACAAGAAGCCGAGCGCCAAGGCGTAACGCTTGGCATTTATGATGCTGGTGGATATGACAAGATTGAGCAGCAAAAACAGCAACTCCATGATTGTTATGCACTCAAGGCTCAAGCTTATATTATTGCCGCCAATACCGCTGACGGACTGATTGCGGATATTGAACAACTCAGCGCTGCGGGCATTCCGGTTATCGATTTAGTCAATGGTATCGCGACCGACAAACTCACGAGTCGCTCCTTAGTCAGCTTTGAAGATATGTCCGTTGCGGCGACAGAATATATTGCGGCGCAGCAGCGAGAAGCTATCAATCAGGAGTCACCTAAGCTTAAAGTGGCGTGGTTTCCTGGTCCTAAGGGCGCCTCTTGGGTGATGGCGGCGGAACAAGGATTTAGACAAGCGGCAGCTAAACAAGAGTTCGACACAATTGAAGGCGGTTACGGCACGACGGAGTTATTTGTTCAAGCGGATTTAGTGCGAAAAGTACTTGCAAAACAAAGCGTAGATTATGTAATTGCCAATGCGGTGGCGGCCACGTTCGCGGCGCGCTTTTTAGATGGACGCCGGAATCAAACCGGCAAAGTCATCGCATTTTACTCTAATGCGCAAACTATAGAATTAGTGCAGAAAAAGCAGCTACTCGCGACAGTCAGCGACTCACCGGTATTGCAGGCTCGAATTGCCATCGATCTCGCGGTGCGCGCACTCGAAGGTGCGCCTTATCCCCGCAGAGTGAGCCCTGTTATCAAGGTTATCTCCCAAGACAACATCCACCAAATCGATTTAGAACAAATATTAGCGCCGGAAAATCAATGGATGATCCATCAAGATCTGCCCAGCGTAAACGGTACTCGTTAAATCAAATAGTCCGCACCCAGCCCAACAAATAAGGCTAAACCTGCCCAGTTATTATTGAGGAAAGCTTTAAAACAAGGGGCTCGTTCACGATCAAAGATCAGCATTTGTTGGTAAGTACTAAAACCGACAAAAGTCAGTATACCTAGACCATAGATCAAACCACGGTCGGCGCTCCAACCTGCGGCGATAAAACAAGCCAACGCAGCAAGCTGAAATAACCCTATGATTTGGCGATCATATTTACCGAACAAAATCGCAGTAGATTTAATACCCACTTTTAGATCATCATCCCTATCGACCATGGCATACATAGTGTCGTAGGCGACAGTCCAACACCAATTAGCTGCAAATAACCACCAAGCCTCCATCGGCACTTCACCCGTTTGCGCGGCGTAAGCCATAGGGATAGACCAGCTCCACACTATGCCTAAAAACATCTGCGGCATGTTGGTGATACGTTTAGTGAAGGGGTAAATAATCGTGAGGATAATGCCAACAACGGATAGTTTAACGACTAATCCATTGAGTAATAAGACTAAACCAAAAGCGGATAAACCTAAAATGACGAACAGTATCAGCGCTTCTTTGGTGCTGATTTCGCCACTGGCCAGCGGGCGAGATCGAGTGCGTTCAACAAAAGAATCGAGATCACGATCGGCATAGTCGTTAATAATGCAGCCACAGGCACGCATGATCACTACGCCAATAATGAAGATAACCAATACCTTAAGATCCGGCATGCCACCCGCAGCTAACATTAGCGCCATCAAACATGGCCACAGCAATAATAGCGTACCTATGGGGCGGTCGATTCGAGTAAGACGGGAATACACATCCCACTTTTGCTTTAAATTCATTAACTAGGTACTCCCAATACCCTCAAGTTTCCACTCGTTTTCAGGCTTAGCATCATATACCCATGCTTCTCCCGATGCGAATTCATCCCCTAAAAGCGTGTCACAAAAAGCTGACATTTATCGTGATGATGGCAGTCATCACAGCGCTTCTAAACGAGCGTAAGCCACTACTAACCACTTGCTGCCAAAGTCAGTAAAGCTGACTTGCACTCGCCCTTGAGCACCGCTGCCCTCAAAGTTGGTCACCTTGCCTTCACCAAATTTAGGGTGATTGACTCGTTGGCCGACGTTAAAACCGGTATCGTTTGTGGCAGCCGACTTTTGGGTGCTAAAACGATTATTCGCCATAGGGGTTGAAACCTGCGCTTTGAGGCGGATTTCATCCACATATTGCGGTGGGATCTCTTTGATAAAACGCGATGGCCTGGCGTAATCTTCGCGGCCATAAATACGGCGCGATTCCGCATAGGTAATGTAGAGTTTTTCCATCGCGCGGGTCATGCCCACATAGCAGAGGCGGCGTTCTTCATCGAGTCTATCGCCCTCTTCGAGTGCCATTTTACTCGGGAAGATCCCTTCTTCAACACCCGCCATGAACACCATAGTGAACTCTAACCCTTTGGCAGAATGCAGCGTCATTAGCTGCACCGCATCGGTAAAGGCATCGGCTTGGCCTTCGCCTGCTTCGAGCGCCGCGTGGGAGAGGAAACCGTTAAGTTCGCCCATGTCCTCCAGCTCTTCTGGCATTTCGAAGGTACGTGCCGCTGTGACGAGTTCTTCTAAGTTTTCGATTCTGGCGTGGGCTTTTTCACCCTTTTCGGCTTCATACATGGCCTTAAGACCCGAAGCTTGGATCACAGTATCGGCCATGCGATACAGCACCATATCTTGGGTGTCTTCACGCATCGTCATGATTAAGTCCATGAAACCACGCACAGAATTTGCTGCGCGGCCCGCGAGCACTTTCTCGTCGAGCAAACGCACACTCGCCTGCCACAGGGTTAACTCATGTTGACGCGCCGTGGAGCGCAAAATATCCAAAGTGCGATCACCAATGCCACGGGGCGGCGTGTTCACCACGCGCTCAAACGCCGCATCGTCGTCTTTGTTATTAATCAACCGCAGGTAACCCATGGCATCTTTAATTTCTTGGCGTTCGAAGAAGCGTAAACCGCCGTAGATTCGATAAGCTAAGCCTTTGTGTAATAAGGCTTCTTCTAATACCCGCGACTGAGCGTTAGAACGATATAAAATCGCACAATCACTGAGGTTGCCGCCCTTTTCATGCCAATCATTAATCCGGCCGACAATAAAACGCGCCTCGTCCATTTCATTAAAGGCGCAATAGAGCGAAATCGGATCGCCATCGGCTTCATCCGTCCACAACTCTTTGCCCATACGTTCTGGGTTATTGGCGATTAAGGCGTTGGAAGCTTTAAGAATATTGCCCTTAGAGCGATAGTTTTGCTCGAGGCGAATCGTGGTTGCCGTCGGGAAATCTTTTAAGAATCTATGTAGGTTTTCAACCTGAGCGCCGCGCCAGCCGTAAATCGATTGGTCGTCATCACCGACTATCATCACATTGGCAGTTTGACCGGCGAGCACGCGGATCCACGCATATTGAATGGCGTTGGTATCTTGGAACTCGTCCACCAAAATATGCTTAAATCTGTCTTGATAATGGGCCAACAAGTGCGGCTTATTGAGCCATAACTCATGGGCACGTAATAGGATTTCGGCAAAATCGACTAAACCTGCGCGATCGCAAGACTCTTGGTAAACCTGATAGATTTTTAGCAGATTTTGCTCAAGCGGAAAACCGCCCGCATCGATATGTTTAGGGCGTAATCCTTGGTCTTTTTTACCATTGATATAACCCTGAGCTTGGCGTGGAGGATATTGTTTCTCATCCAAATTCAAGCTTTTAAGAATACGTTTGATCAAACGCACTTGATCGTCAGAATCGAGGATTTGGAAGCTTTGCGGTAAACCCGCATCTTGGAAGTGAGTGCGCAACAAGCGATGCGCCAAGCCGTGGAAAGTGCCAATCCACATGCGGCCCATATTAGTGCCAGCGACTTTTTCAACTCGCTCGCGCATCTCAGCCGCAGCTTTATTGGTAAATGTCACCGCAAGAATCGAGTAAGGACTCTGCTGTTCAACCTGCATCAGCCACGCAATACGGTGGGTCAACACCCGAGTTTTACCACTGCCCGCGCCCGCCAACACTAACATGCTAGATTGCGGTGCCGCGACAGCCTCGCGCTGCTTGTCATTCAGGCCGTCTAGTAAAGAAGATACGTCCATTCTCGCCTCCAAAAAATCGAGGAGGCATTATAACAGAAGAAAACCCGCCTGCGCGTTTGATCCACAAGACGAGAGCCATAAGGTGAGTGATATGTTGCCGCATCTTGCTTTGCGCTTGTATTGTAATGACGACATTGATTAAGCACTGTCATTCCCACAATGCTCATGGGTGGGAATCCAGCGTTTCGGTAACAGATCTTTGTTTTTGGGTCGGAATTGAACAAATACAAGGCTGTATTAATTGCTCATAGAGAGGGTGTTCATCATTCTGTTTCAACGATTACGCACTGTCATTCCAGTGACACGCCGTGAATATGTCCCTATAGGCTCGACGACGGCATCCATGCCGTCAACGGTCACTTCCATGACAGTGCTTAATCTTGCCAACCCCTACAGTAATTTGAACCACTTCTTACAAGCATGCACTCTGTAAATTTAAAGATGGATGGCTCGTTAATTCCTGCACAGAAAATTTTATAGTCTCATCATTTTTTACTACTGCTGTTTTCTCTGCACTCGATCCCATTCAGCTTTGAGCATTAAGGGTACGATGCGCTGAAACTCTGCGAGTTTTTCTTTGATACGAGATTCGTTTGTAAGAGCTTGATATACCCTTTCCTCTGAGATAAATGCATCATTTATAAAGGTAACTAATCCTAAAATCTTATTATCAAAAGCTTTATCATTTAAACTATTTGCATCTTTATCTGGGTTAAGCATAAAACTAATCTTAACTGTCTTTTCAATTAGTTCAGATTCAAGTTTCTTAAGCTCTGCATACGTGGATTTGACACTGTCAAAATATTCTCTTGCTTGCCTCTCGTAAATCATTAATTCTCTATAATCATTATTGTTTTCTTCAGAGAGGATTCGCGGCAATCCGCTATTTTCTTCACGGAATTTAGCTCGAAACACAGCGCACCGTCTTTCAGCACTTTTCAAATTTTTAACTATCTCAAGCATATCTTTCTCGATTTTATAGAAATAGAGTAGTTGAATTGCGACTCTGACATAACTACTAGCTTCATCTCGAAAGGTGTTAATCCACTTTTGACGAAATTCGTCAATTACGACTTTGTGACGTTCTTTCTGTTCATTTTTAGCAAGTTGAATTTTGCTTTCTAATGAATCATTATGTTGTTTCTCTTGAGTTTTAAGAAGTTCTAGATGTTCTTCCATACGCTTACTTGCATCTATTTCGATTTGTTCAACCTGCTTATCTGTTTCTCTTCGTAGAGTCCGATGAAGAAAATAGAGTGAGAGTCCAATCGAGCCTACGATACTAACTATCGCCGCCCCAAAATTAATCCACGCGGGTTTGTCAGGTGAGTCCATAAAAAGATGTAAATCGACATCTCTCTTTTCAAGCGATTCATAGTTAACTTTTTGTTCTTTAAGATATTGAGCTATCTCTGTATTTTTCCGGTTGATTTGAGTAACTTGCTTTTTGGCTTCCTCAATATTTGGAATAATAGAATTTTTAAGCTCAGTATTATCTTTAGATACAGCCTCAAGCTTTGCTGTAAGCTCTTTAAGCTGTATTGAAAGTTGTTCTACTGTGACAAGTTCGTCTGCCGATTTTAATGTTGTCTGAGAGTTCTCTGAAGCGTTTACTGCTGTTGATAGAATTAGCGCTATAAAAAATAGGGTTCTTGTTATCATATTATGCTTTTGGGAATGAAGTGCATCATGACGGCACGCTTAGTTAAATAACCAATGAGTTTAACACTTTAACGGTGAAACAAGACATCCACAACTCTTCAATGCTTTAAGTGGCCAACAGACAACTCAACAATCAAAGGAATACGCCATCCCCTCGGAGTTGCCGCAGGGCGAATAGACAAATTGCGTGAGTCTCGCCATGGATGGCGAGCTAGCTTTCGCAGGTGCAGGGACGCATCCTTCGGAAGCGATAGCAAATTTGGCAATGAGCACAAGGGGCTTTCAACTCCGTTGGGGGCGTCATGGAGCATCCAAGGAGGATAGGACGAGCAGTCCTCCTTGGTCGGGTGTGGGGTGAAGCCCCACGACGTTGACTTTGATTTTTATTAAAAAACTCAAAAAAGTCTAGGTAAAATTCCATTAGCAAATAACCAACGCAGAATGGCGAATTTCAACTTATGGATCAGACTCACCTACTATCAAGCTACATCTTCAATTAAGCACGTCACTAGAATGACTATGCTTAATCACTACAACCTGAATAGATAGATCAGCAGCGGAGCTCTGCCCCAACCCTCCTTCTCGATGAGAATAACTTTAGGTAGCGGCGGATCGCGGTTAGAATACTCACCCTGTTTTTCTTGGTTACTTTTTCGGAAACAATTATGTCCCATTCAGCGCTTAATTCTTTTGATGATTTTTACCAGCTTTTGGCTGACAGCTTGGCGAAGAATAGTCTGATCAAACTATTGTTGAGTAAGTACCGAGGGGCAGATAAAAGCCTGCAGCGCATTACGATTCGGCCGATCAGTTTGCAGAATGAACCTGTGCTGTCGTTTGTGTATCAACACCAGACGAATCACATCACTAAAAACCTGAGTTATGACGAAGGGTTAGCCAGCATAAAACTGTTACTCGGTAGCGATTTTAAGAGTGCCCACTTAGCCACGGCGCTGGCAGAAGTTCAGCTTGAGATCAGCAAAAAAGGCAAAATCCAAATCAGCACACATAACGTGAAACAAGCCGTCGCGGCGCCGTTGGAACATGACCGTGAGAAAAAGCGTTTTGTGGATATTGAACGTCCCTTCCTGACTCAGCTCGGGGTGACTGACAGCCAACATAATCTTATCCCTGCGATGTCGCGCAAATGGAAGCAAATCAATAAGTTTATTGAGGTTTTCAGCCAAGCGCTCGAAGCGTCACCCCACAAGAATGACCAACCGATCAATGTGGTCGATTTTGGTTCAGGCAAAGGCTATCTCACCTTTGCAATCCATGATTACCTGCGCCATAGCCTACACAATGATGCGCAGGTGACTGGGGTAGAATTACGCCAAGCCTTGGCCGATTTATGTAATGAAACGGCGGCAACGCTAGATCATCAAGGCTTGTCGTTTGTCTGCGGCGATGTGAGAACCCATGCGCCTAAGCAAACCGATGTGATGATCGCGCTGCACGCCTGCGATATCGCCACTGACTATGCGATTCATTATGGTATCCGCGCCAATGCCGACATCATCATGTGCTCGCCTTGCTGCCATAAACAAATTCGACCGCAGATGCACAGCCCAGAATTGTTTAAACCTATGCTGCAATATGGAGTGCACATGGGCCAACAGGCTGAAATGGTGACGGATTCATTACGTGCGCTATTTTTGGAAGCCAACGGTTATGCGACTAAGGTGTTTGAATTTATCAGCCTAGAACATACCAATAAAAATAAGATGATTTTGGCCGTTAAAAAGCCACAACATAATCAGAAAGACAGCGCCGCAATCCTCGCGCAAATTGCTGACATTAAAGCCTATTACGGGATCAAGGAACATTGCTTAGAAACCTTGCTCTCGCAAACCCAAGCCGATTAACGGCCGGCGGTTTGCTGGTAAAGCATTAGAACTTTGCACTCATGACAACTCCGTTGAAATTGAGGCAATCTTTGATTCTTTGCTGCTGAACCGCGCTAAGGGTGTCGATATCGTGGAAGGCAAACTCTGAATGTTCGTGACTTAAGTGGATCGGCAATGGCTCGGCTTCTGCCCCATCTTTTGCCACATCAGGCCCCTCAGGCAACTCAGGCAACACCAGTTCACAACGAAAGATAAAGGCTTGGGATTGATAGGCGCTGTGATAATACACGCCGCTCAAATAGTTAACCTGCACACCTAAGCCTAATTCCTCTTGGCATTCGCGCACCAAGGCCTCGTGAATCGTTTCACCTGGCTCGAGTGCGCCGCCGGGCAAGCCCCAAGCAAAATTACCGTAATTAGCCTTAAGCAACAGCACTTGTCCCTGCGCATTAGTGATCACCGCATGGCTGCTCAGTCTAAAGGTATCGTTAAAGGCCAATCAGTTATCCTTGCATTTATGTTCGGTACGTATTTGAGATATCAAACAAAATCACTTCGCCGCAAAGGTATTACAACTGGCGAGATTACCCGAATCAAACCCCGTCTTAAACCATTTCACCCGCTGCGCCGAACTACCGTGGGTAAAAGCATCGGGCTGTACGGCGCGACCCGCCATCTGTTGCAAGCGATCGTCACCCACAGCACTGGCGGCGGCAATGCCTTCCGCTAAATCGCCCGCTTCAAGTAAATTAAGTTGTTGATTGGCATAATGCCCCCAAATCCCCGCGTAACAATCTGCCTGCAATTCAAGTGCGACACTCAATTGATTCGCCTGCACTTTGCTGCCAGATTGTTGGGCTTGGCGCACCTTAGTGCTAGTGCCAAGCAGGTTTTGCACATGGTGGCCTACCTCGTGGGCAATCACATAGGCAAAGGCAAAATCGCCGGGCGCGCCTAGGGTTTTAAGCTCATCGAGAAAGCTAAGGTCGATATATACTTTGCTATCGGCGGGGCAATAGAAAGGCCCAGACTGCGCCTGTCCCATACCGCAGCCGGTGGAGGTCATATTGCGATAAAGCACTAACTTAGGCTCTCGATATTGACCCTTGAGTAACTGGCCCCAAACGGTTTCTGTGGTACCTAAAATGGCCGCCACAAACTGGGCATTCTCATCCTGTACAGCAGTCGTTGCGCTAGATTGGGATTGGCTAAGATTAGCTTGAGTGCTGGGGTCGAGTGACAGGCCACCGGTAAAATACTGAAAAGCGAAATAAATGCCGCCGATGAGCAACACCACACGGCCAATTTTGGTTCTCAGCAAAAAGGGCAAGAACCTGAGTAACAAAGCACTCGGCACGCCCGCTGATGCCATTTGCTGGCCGCGTCTGTCTTCGATATTGGAGCTTCTGTCAGTATCACGCCAGCGCATCGCATTCCTTCACTCTGTAGTTAAAAACACTCGTTAACCCGCTATTAAAATCGCTTAAATGCACAGCTCTATTTCGTATTTGCACTCTAGAGCCTAGTGGTTAAGAATCTAGTGATTAAGAGTCTAGTGGTTATTTCGCTTGTATATCGCTTGTGGGCGCGTCTTTCAATGAGCGTAAAAACAATCCCAAACCACCAAAGGCCAAAACGAGGATCACGATAAGTTCAAAGGCCGACATGGATTTAAAGTGGAATTGAATCGAGCTGATAACCCCCACAATCAAGGCCGTTAGCGAACCTAAACTCAGCAGCCAAGCTAACTTACTCTTAGCGTCAAAAAACACCATCACAATGCCGATAATAAACGGTAGCATCACCATGCCTGTGGTGATCGACATGCCTTGCCCAAAGGCATTCACTCGATATAAACCATAGCCCAGCCCAAAGCTAGAACTCACTTGTATTGCATTGAACAATAAATAAAATCCGCCACACATCATGGCCAGACCCATAAAAAATTGTCCCGTCCCGCCCTGTGTTCCGCCCGCACCTTTCATAGATATCCTTTCTAAATTAACGATTTTTGAGTGGCTTGTTCTATGGCCGTTTTCAGCCGTTGTTTTTCTTCCGCTGCTTTTGCCTTTTGGTACTCGTCGAGATTTTTATCCGCCTCGGCGACACAGCGCTGTTTATCTCGCATGGGCTCATAGGGATCGACATCAGTTCTGGCAGAACACGCTAATTCGGCGCAGCCAGACGTCAACAAAGTAGAGCACAAGACCAGCATAATCAACGGGGTTTTCATCATCAAGTACGCCTCAGCGGATCACAAAAATAACACATTTTATCCACCAGCAAGGAGCATATTGCCAATCCCACGCGCAGGCTCAGTAATCTCAAGCTTATTCGCGCCCTATGTTGACATAAATTACGCTAAGGCCAACACTCAATGGTGAATTTTTTATACCCATATACGACGCACTACAGTGGCTTAAATAAGGCTCTGCAATCCATGTGCAGGCGCTAAAGTTAACATAAGGAATGCCCTTGAATACTCTATTGATTGGGAAAGGTGATCAACAGGTTCACTTAAATCTTAAGTATGCTAATCGTCATGGATTAATTGCCGGCGCTACAGGGACAGGCAAAACCGTGTCGCTAATGAGCCTAGCCGAAGGTTTTTCGCGCCAAGGCGTGCCGGTTTTTATCACGGATGTTAAAGGCGATATCTCAGGCCTTGCGATGACGGGCACCCCAAGTGAAAAACTGCTACAAAGGGCGGCGCAAATTGGCATAGAGGATTATCACAACGAAGCCAACCCAGTGGTATTATGGGATTTAGCGGGCGTTCAAGGCAATCCACTGCGTACCACCATCAGCGAAATGGGCCCGACCTTACTCAGCCGAATTTTAGAATTAAATGACACCCAAAGCGGCATCTTAGACATAGTATTTCAACTGGCGGACGACCAAGGGTTATTACTGCTCGACTTAGATGATCTGCGGGCCATGCTTGCTTTGGTTGCCGAGGAGCGCAAAGAAGTCTCCGCCAAATATGGTTTGATCAGCGCCCAATCCCTCGCGGCGATTCAGCGCTCAGTGCTAGGACTTGAGCGCGATGGCGGCAAAGACTTTTTTGGCGAACCCGCGTTACAGCTTGAAGATTTAATGCGCACTAATTTGCAAGGGCGCGGCATCATCAATTTGTTAGCGGCGAATAAGCTGATTTTAACGCCACGTTTATATTCGAGTTTTTTACTCTGGCTACTGTCAGAATTATTCGAGAATCTGCCCGAAGTCGGCGATCCCGAAAAACCTAAACTCGTGTTCTTTATCGATGAAGCCCATTTACTCTTTGAAGGTTGCCCACCGAGTTTATTAAAACGCGTCGAACAGATCATGCGCCTTATTCGCTCAAAAGGCGTAGGCGTTTATTTTTGCTCGCAATTTCCTGATGATGTGCCGGGCGAAATTCTCGGGCAATTAGGCAATCGCATTCAACATGCCCTGCGAGCTTATACGCCAAGGGATCAAAAGGCCGTTAAAACCGCCGCAGAAACCTTTGTGCCTAACCCCAAACTGGTTGTCAGTGAGGTTATATCCCAGCTCGGCGTGGGCGAAGCCTTAGTGTCTATGCTGGCCGACAAGGGCGTGCCGACTGTGGTCGAGCGCGCACTCATCGCACCGCCGCGTTGTCGCATGGGACCCGCCACGAGTGAGGAATTACACCAAGTCCGCGCCCAAAGCCCGATTGGTGGCAAATACGATCATTCCATCAACCGCGAATCGGCCTACGAACTGCTTAACCAAAGACGTACCAGCGTTGCCACCAGCAACCCCACATCCACAGCAAATGATGGCCAAACGGGTCAAAAAGCCGAAGAACAAGGTTGGTTCAGCGAACTTATTTTTGGTAATAAACGCCGCCAAGGTTTAGCGGAGACCTTGTCCAAGCAAGCGGCACGCACTGTCGGCAGCCAATTAGGCAAACAAATTTTGCGCGGCATATTAGGCGGGATGTTAGGTAAATCGAGCCGACGCTAGGCATATAGTGCTAAGTGAAGCTTTAGTTCGAGCCCACTCATTCGATCGCACAAAATGACAAACTCTCATGAAAATAGGAGTACAGTGTTATAGATCGCATATTTTTTATACAGGTTAACGCTAGCATTAGCGTTAATTATTCTAAGTGATAGATGGATCATGGTACGGAATTCGGTGATAAGATTATTTTGCTGTAATCGCTCATTGAGGCAAATAAATTCACAGATAATTATCAATGATTTTAAATATTTGTAATTTTAAAATGTTGTAATTCGAGATCAAAATTTCGCTTCAATCAGGACATCATGGAACAGGTTCAATTGAGTACGGCTTACATGATTAGCCTGATGAATAACCAAAGAGTACATGGAGTTTTATATGAGTAAAGAGCAAAAAAACCGTAAAGAATCGAAGAAACAACCGCTGTTGTCTGCTAAAGAAAAGAAAGCAGCAAAACACGCGAAAAATGCCACTAAAGGTTTCTTAGATAACACTAAATAGTGTCTTGTTATTCAAAGGTTCATCCTCAAATAACACAAATAGGGTTAACTCAGGTTAGCCCTTTTTATTGTCCGTTTTTCCTTAAACCGACCTCGTTAAGCCCCAAGATATCGCCGCTGCAAAACCGGCTCAAATCTTCGTTTTATGATGCAAAAGTAGCAGCTATCGACTATAGCCTAATTGACCTTTTTCAGGTTTTATGTAGTTATATTCAGCAGGCTAAGGTATTCCAAGCTCGAAAGACCCTACATAACATTATAAAAAATAAGGATATTTCACAATGAAAATCAAAAAACGTTTTGTCGCCGTCGGCGCCGCCGTGACACTCACACTCAGTGCCGCCACTATGGCCGCTGCACCCGCTTTTATTAACATACTCACGGGTGGCACCAGTGGCGTGTATTACCCTATTGGTGTTGCCCTATCGCAACTCTATGGCACAGGAATCGAAGGCTCTAAAACTTCAGTTCAAGCGACGAAAGCCTCGGTAGAAAACCTCAATCTACTGCAAGCGGGCCGTGGCGAATTAGCGCTCGCGCTAGGTGACTCAGTCGCAGCCGCTTACCAAGGTGATATTGATGCGGGCTTTAAAACGCCACTGGATAAAATCCGTGTGCTCGCCTCTGCTTACCCTAACTACATTCAAATTGTTGCCAATAAAGAGTCTGGCATTAAAACTTTGGCCGATTTAAAAGGGAAGCGTATCTCTGTCGGCGCACCTAAATCGGGTACCGAACTCAATGCCAGATCAATTTTTAAGGCGGCCGGTTTAAGCTACGAAGACATGGGTAAGGTCGAGTTTTTGCCCTATGCCGAATCCGTTGAACTCATCAAAAATCGTCAGTTAGATGCGACCTTGCAATCGTCTGGTCTAGGTATGGCAGCCATCCGCGATTTAGCGGCGACTATGGCAATCAACTTTGTTGAAATTCCAGAGGATGTGATCGCTAAGATTAACAACCCTGCCTATCAACACGGCGTGATCCCAGCATCGACCTATGAAGGCCAAACCACTGACGTTTCTACCGTTGCCATTCAAAACCTGCTAGTAACGCAAAGCGGCGTGTCGGACGATTTAGCCTATCAAATGACTAAGATCATGTTCGAGCACTTAGATCGTCTCGGTAACGCGCACTCAGCCGCTAAATCTATTAGCTTAGAGAAAGCGACGAAAAATCTGCCGATACCGCTACACCCAGGTGCAGAGCGTTATTACAAAGAAGTTGGCGCACTCTAAGTTTTGCTGATATCTGTGCACCCTATTCCAAACTAAGCGATCGAGATGCCGTTGAATAACGGCATCTTTTATATTCAAACAGCCTCAAACGGTAGAATTCAGTCATTGATGCGCCTTGAATTGAAGCGGATCTGAAACTCGTATATTGAGGTAGCTTGGGTATATATATCGCCCTCTGTAGTCTAATGCTGTGAGGCATAATATGAGTGATCCCCAACAAGGTCTCAGCGCTAATACTGGCGATTGGCCCAAGGCGCTGTTCTATACCGCCTTAATTTTTTCTATTTTTCAAATCATCACTGCCGCTTTTCATCCCGTGTCGACGCAAGTGCTGCGCGCCACCCATATTGGCTTTTTGCTACTAGTGGTTTTTTTGAGCTATCCCGCCAGAGGTAAATCACAACCTTGGCAACCGCTCGCATGGCTACTCGGTTTAGCAGGCATGGCAACGGCGGCTTATCAGTGGTATTTCGAAGCCGACTTAATTCAACGTTCTGGCGAGCTGACCGATGCGGACATGGTGATAGGTATCACTTTGATCGTATTGGTATTTGAAGCGGCGCGCCGAGTCATGGGCTGGGCACTACCGATTATCTGCGGCATCTTTTTGGCCTATGGCTTATTGGGTCAATACCTACCCGGCGATTTGATGCACCGCGGCTATGGCTTCGATCAAATCATCAACCAATTAGCCTTCGGCACCGAAGGCTTGTACGGCACACCAACCTATGTGTCGGCGACGTATATTTTCCTGTTTATTCTTTTCGGCTCCTTTTTAGAACAAGCCGGGATGATCCGTTTATTTACCGACTTTGCCATGGGATTATTCGGCCACAAGCTCGGCGGCCCAGCTAAAGTCGCTGTAGTATCATCGGCGCTGATGGGAACGATTACTGGCTCAGGAGTGGCGAACGTCGTCACCACTGGCCAATTTACCATTCCATTGATGAAACGATTTGGCTATCGCTCCGCCTTCGCCGGCGGCGTAGAAGCGACATCGAGTATGGGCAGCCAGATCATGCCGCCGATCATGGGCGCCGTGGCCTTTATCATGGCCGAAACCATTAACGTGCCCTTTATCGAGATAGCTAAAGCGGCATTGATCCCTGCACTACTTTATTTTTGCTCAGTATTCTGGATGGTGCACTTAGAGGCCAAACGCGCCAATCTTTGTGGCCTGCCAAAAGATCAATGTCCCGATCCTTGGGCGGCGATTAAAGAACGCTGGTATCTCCTTATCCCCTTGTTTATTTTGGTCTACTTGCTGTTTTCGGGCAGAACGCCGCTGTTCTCTGGCATGGTTGGTTTAGCCCTAACCTCGATAGTGATCTTAGGCTCGGCCATCGTCCTGCGGTTGTCTTCAATGGCAATGCGGATTGCCTTTTGGATTGCCCTTGGGGTGTTGTGTGCTGGCTTCTTCCAACTCGGGATCGGAGTCGTGTTTGGGGTTATCGCCCTGCTAGTCGCCATTTGTTGGTTTATTAAGGGCGGCAAAGAAACCCTCACCGTTTGCTTGCACGCATTGGTTGAAGGCGCGCGTCATGCTGTGCCTGTGGGTATTGCCTGCGCCTTAGTGGGCGTGATTATCGGCATAGTGTCACTCACAGGGATTGCTTCAACCTTCGCGAGCTACATTCTCGCCGTTGGCCAAGACAACCTGTTCTTGTCACTCGTGTTGACTATGATCACTTGCCTAGTGCTCGGCATGGGGATCCCGACGATTCCTAACTACATTATTACTAGCTCAATAGCCGCACCCGCATTGCTCGACTTAGGCGTGCCCTTGATTGTGTCGCATATGTTTGTGTTCTATTTCGGCATCATGGCCGATCTCACGCCGCCCGTAGCCTTGGCCTGCTTTGCCGCAGCGCCGATTGCGAAGGAATCCGGACTTAAGATCAGTCTCTGGGCGATTCGGATCGCCATTGCAGGTTTTGTGATCCCCTTTATGGCGGTTTACGATCCAGCCTTGATGCTCCAAGGTGATAGCTTATTAGCGACGGGCTTTGTGGTGCTGAAGGCAACGGTTGGTATTGGTATTTGGGGCGTGATCTTTACCGGATATCTACTACAAAAACTCTACTGGTGGGAACGCGTTATCGGCTTCCTTGCGGGGGCAAGTTTGATCCTTGCGACGCCATTGAGCGATGAAATCGGCTTTGGACTCGCGCTGTTGTTTATCGTGCAGCACAGTTGGCGCGCGCGCAAACTCAAACGTCTGGCAGAGCAAGGATAACCTCTTGGGATTAGCCGTCGTTAATAAGTCTAAGGTAAAGCTATGCTAGGCCTATGTTTAGGCCTAGCAGGTACCCTGTGGGCGCAAGTGCCCACAGAGCACTTCACCTTGGCATGGAACCACACCATAGAGAAAATCCGCTGGGAGGAAGACTATCACGTCACGCCTCAAGGCTTAGTGCTGGTCGAAGCGAGAGTAAAAGGCACGGGTGCAGGCATGGACATCCCAGATGATGCCTATCTTAAAAATGGCAGCTGGCATTATCGGCCTAAGCTCCCTATTCTGCCTAAATTACGTTTAGGTCGCACACCCGAAGCGGGAGATTTTGATGTTTGTTTTGCGCAGGTCTCTGGTAAGGTACAATGCCAAGCCATGAGTCATTGGATTGGCGCGCCGAACAAGCAAGATGCCGCCGTTGAGGTGTGGGGTTGTGAACAGGCAAATGTCGCGCCTATTGATGTTCGCTAAGCGAGTAAATGACGGGCGGGTTAAGGATTAGCAATCATCAGCTTGCTGGTAAAAGCGGTAGCCATTTTTACCTTGGTGTTTCACGCGATACATAGCAGCATCCGCGCGATCGCAGCTTTTGGCAAAACTATCACCATAGCTAAATATATCGATACCGATACTCAGACCTATCTCCACGTCACAACCTTCAAGCAAAAAGCCCTGTCGATAAACATCGAGCAAGGATTGTGCGAGCATAGCTAGAGATTCAATATCGGAGGACGGCAGTATGATCACAAACTCATCGCCACCTAGTCGAGCGATCTTCGCTAACTCACCCGAGTGAGACACTAACGTATGCGCCACATGCATCAATAAATTGTCGCCAAACTTATGGCCGTGACGGTCATTTAAGGCTTTAAAACCATCAAGATCGATAAAAAATAATGCACCGCGCATATCCGGTTGCAAACACTCATCGAACGCTTTGGCTATGGCTTGGCGATTCATTAAGTTGGTGAGGGGATCGCTGTGCGCTAACAGTGCCAAATCCAGTTCGTAGCGTTTTTCTTGGGTGATATCGATATGACTGCCCATCATCCGCAGCGGCGTGCCATCGGCAAAACGCTCAACAATGCGCCCACGGTCAGACACCCAAGTAACGCTACCATCTTTATGCAACATTCTGTGTACTGCCTGATAGTAATCGGCCTTGCCACTGACATGATCATCAAAGGCTTTTATCACCCATGCTTTATCTTCTGGGTGTAACTTACTTTTCCAGATATCAACGTGGGCGGCTAATTCTTCAGGACTAAAACCGAGCATTTCGCCCCAGCGCATATTGAAAATGGTTAAATTCCCACTTGGAATATGCTGTTCCCACAGGCACAAGCCATTGCCATCGAGGGCGGCAAACAGTTTTTCTTCGGCACGACGATTCAACGCCGTTAACTGGGCGTTTTCGCGTTTGAGTTGAGCAATTTCAGCCTGAAGCTGTTTGATGTGTTCTGCTGCCGTATCCGATGCCACGAAAAATCTCTTTCATTAAAGCGGGAAAATCTCGTTCAGTGTAAAACACTCAATGCCGAAGCAAGATAGCGAGGAGTGCAAGATGAGCCAGAATCATGCTGGCCCAATCGAGCTTACACAGACTATCGCTATCATGCCACGCTTAGTCGCGCGTCAACACTTCAAGCAATTCAATTTCAAAGGTGAGATCTGAATTTGGTTTAATATGCGCACCGACTTGGCGCTCGCCATAGGCTAAATGAGCTGGCACTAATAACTTACGTTTACCACCGACTTTCATCCCCATAATGCCTTGGTCCCAGCCTTTAATCACACGGCCTGTGCCAATCACACATTGAAATGCCTGACCGCGATCATAGGATGAATCGAATTGGGTGCCATCCTGCAAAAAACCACGGTATTGGGTGGTGATCAGCGCGCCTTTTACCGCTTCTTTTCCTTCACCCACTTGCAGATCGATTACTTCTAATTCGGTCATTTCTTCACTCTCTTTTCTTTTCGTACTTAATAAATTGCGTGATATGTAACTTTGTGCAGGATTTTATCACCGACGACCACGCTTGTCGGCGCTATTGCCACATTTCTGCGGCTCGGTTCACTGCTTTATTCTTGAGAATAAGGTCACCATGGGCGATAACATCATCACTCCCCCTTTAAATAACCGTCAGTTAGCCCAATATATTAGCCGTATAGACGTTTTATTTTGGAGCTTTGCCATGATTATTGCCTGCCCCCATTGCGATACGTTAAACCGCGTTCCCTATGAGCGTGTAAACCAGCAACCCACTTGCGGTAAATGTAAGCTCAGTGTCTTTACGGCTACGCCGATTGAACTCACTAGCGCAAACTTTGCCAACCATGCCAATAAATCTGAGCTTCCCCTAGTCGTTGATTTTTGGGCCAGCTGGTGTGGCCCCTGTAAAAGTTTTGCCCCGGTATTTTCCGCGGCAGCTAAGACGTGGGAGCCTCAATTTCGCTTCGGCAAAATCAACACTGAAGAACAGCAAGCCCTTGCGGCGCAATTTAATATTCGCTCGATTCCCACTCTTATGATTTTCAAGCAAGGGAAAATACTCGCGCAGCAAGCGGGCGCTTTACCTCAGTCAGCCTTAAATCAATGGTTAAAAAGCCATAGTTAATCGCAGATAACTTTTTCGCGCCCATAAAAATACCCAGACTAGCTGGGTATTTTGTTTTACGTGGATCTCAATCTACTGACATCAGATATCCCAAAAAACATGGGCGATAATGCCTAGCACTATCATGCTGATAAAGTTGATGATCATACCTACTCGCACCATTTCCGATTGCTTGATATGGCCAGAACCATAAACGATCGCATTGGGCGGCGTCGCCACTGGCAGCATAAAGGCGCAGGACGCGGCGATACCAATCAGCACAGATAACATCACAGGCGATACGCCTAATGCCTCGGCAATTGCAGCAAATACAGGCACTAACAGTGCGGCGCTGGCGGTATTACTGGCAAACTCGGTCAGCATCACCACAAAGGCAATCACAGCAAAGACGAACAACGACATGTGCGTACTGCCGAAAATATCTGTCATCCAGTGGGCTAAAAACACGCTGGTGCCTGTGGTTTTCAGTACCGCACTTAGCGTTAAACCGCCGCCAAACAGTATTAGTACACCCCAATCTGTGGTCGATTCAATCTTCTTCCAGCCAACTAAGCCTAAGCCCGCGAGCAAAACAACCGCGCCTAACGCCACTATGGTATCGAACTGAGTGATGCCACCTAATGCTTTGGCTAATGGCACACTGAAAATCCAGCAACATACTGTCGCGAGGAAGATAAGCAGGGTGAATTTACCTTGGAACGTCAGCTTCTGCGCTTCAACTTGCACATCGAACTTGGCAGAAAGATCCGGCTTAAAATACCAATATAAGGCAATCAACATTAACGGCAACATGAGGATGACGGTTGGAATACCAAACTTGAGCCAGTCACTAAAACTCAAGCCAACTTGCGCCGCAGCAATCGCATTCGGTGGACTGCCCACTAAAGTACCGATACCGCCGATGTTGGCCGAATAGGCAATCCCGAGCAGTAAGAACACATACGTGCTGTGATATTTGTCACGATCTAGTTGCTGCAAAATCCCGAGAGCCAATGGCAACATCATCGCCGTGGTGGCGGTATTACTGATCCACATAGAAAGCAGCGCAGTTACCCCAAACAACATGAGGCAAGCGATACTGAGTTTGCCCTTAGAGGCTAACAACAACTTTTGTGCGATTAAGGTATCAATCTTTTGATGGTGCAAGGCAGCTGCGAGTACGAAGCCACCGAAGAATAAATAGATGATGGGATTAGCAAAGCTACTCATTGCTTCTTTGGTTTCAAACACCCCAAAGAATACGGCGAGTATAGGCACGAGAATCGCAGTGATACTGATGTGAATTGCTTCGGTCAACCAAAGAATGCCAGCGAAAACCAGAATCGCCAGACCCGTGTTCACCCCTTGTTCGAAAGGTAAGCCGTAATAGAGTGCAAATAACAGCACAATATCCGCCGCTAGGATCAGCATTTTCTTTTTATCGAGCCCCTCGCTGACGGGAGCTTTGTGAGGTGGAACAGTGCTTGGATCTGTTGATGACATGGTTACAACCTTAATACCATTTTATTTTGACGCAAATTTAGGGCATAGATCACACTTGGCAAAGCGGTTTATTTTGTAATTTTATCACCCAGCAACAACATTTATTGCTGAGACAGCGCGCATAAATAGCCGATCCGCGACAATAATCACCAAATTCTGATCGACACCTTTGTTTTTAATTTTCAAACGAGCAAAGATCGAACAAAACCTTACCCATGCTGTAATTTTATTAATGTTTAAAACTGCGATATAGATCACGCCACGCTTTCTGCCAAGGTGATAAATAGCCAATTCATCATACCTTCTTATTATTTGTAGGATTCGGTATGAGCCTCCAAATTTGGCACTAAATTGAATGTGTGTGGCGCTAAATCGAATATAGCTGTCGTTGAACGGGCACTAAAACAGCGATGCAGTGAAACCACGCGTTCAACACAAAACCATTGCAACAAAGCAACATAGAAAACCCAATATCTACATGAATAATAAACACAAATATTATTCACCACCACAGTCAATCTAACTCACTTTACCCTGTCAGCGATCCAGCCTAAAGTCGCGACCGCAACCCTGCCTAGCGTATAATATTTGTCTGTTTTCGGAACCGTCCGTGGAAAAAATTGCCTTAACTCAGTCGGCTCAAAAGCCCAGTCTTTTCGTCCCCGTAGCAGGGTTAAGTTTGTTTGCTTTGGCATCTGGCTACTTGATGAGCTTAATCCCACTGTCACTCACTTTTTTCGAACTCAGCACTTCACTTGCCCCATTACTTGCGAGTATTTTTTATTTAGGTTTACTGCTGGGAGCGCCTTGTATTGCTCCCATTGTTTCCCGTATCGGTCACAGTAAAGCCTTTATCCTTTTTTTGAATATCCTGCTTTGCAGCGTTGTCGCTATGATATTAATCCCCAAAAGTGGCGTCTGGTTAGCCTCTCGACTCGTCGCGGGATTTGCGGTTGCAGGGATTTTTGTGGTGGTTGAATCATGGCTATTAATGGCCGATACCCAAAAGCAACGCGCTAAGCGGCTTGGGCTTTACATGACAGCGCTTTATGGCGGTACTGCCATAGGACAATTAGCCATAGATTATTTAGGTACAAAGGGCAATCTACCTTACCTAGTGGTTATGGGATTATTAGCCGCAGCAAGTTTACCTGCGTTATTGGTAAAACGCGGTCAACCTCAGGTAAGCGAACAACAGTCAATGTCATTGTCTGCGCTAAAAAACCTAAGTCAGCCTGCCATTATGGGATGTTTAGTCTCTGGATTATTGCTCGGCCCTATCTATGGGTTACTGCCTATTTATGTGGCACTGGATATGGGGCTTGATCAGCAAACAGGACAATTTATGGCCCTCATCATAGTGGGTGGCATGCTAGTACAGCCTTTAGTCAGTTATTTATCTCCTATATTTAACAAAAGTGGCTTGATAGTGAGCTTTAGCCTACTGGGCGTCGCGGCATTATTGCTACTCAGTCAGCATTCAAGTATGACGCTGATTATTGGATTTCTATTACTTGGCGCCAGCGCTTTTGCCCTTTACCCGATTGCAATCAGTCTGGCTTGTGACAACTTGCCTGCTAGCCAAATGGTTTCAGTGGCGCAAGTGATGCTGCTGAGCTATTCGGTGGGGTCAGTGATAGGGCCATTAGTTGCCAGCCGCTTTGGCCAAACGGAGTTCGGCTTACTCATTTATTTAGGCATATGCTGTATTCTGAGCAGTATTTACATTTTTGCTCAATTACTTATTAACACTAAGCCCAGTTTTTCTTCGCCTTAACAGGCCCCATAAAATACCTTGCACTGCTACTTAATTGGAAGCGACTTAATAGACAGGCACTTAACTCAGTGACTTAATAGGCTGGCACTCAATAAGCCGCCACTTAATGAAGGCATGTTCATCGAGTGGCTCAAATAGAAACACCTGCGCTAAATTCAACACAAAAAGAGCCGTAAGATGATTCTCAAAGGTCATTAAGTTAGAAAATATAATAAAATCAACACGCTTAGTTTTAACATTTATACAGAGCAGTTGCTTATCCTCCCTGAGTCGCGATAATACCGCTTACTCGTGCTCACTGCTCTGCCTGAGATTTTTCACTATGCGCCTCGATAAATTCCTCTGTAAAAGCACAGATCTTAATCGTGATGCCGCAAGTGTCGCCATTCTTAGCGGCTCAGTCACAGTCAATGGCGTTATCGCGACAGACTGCGCAATGCAAGTGCATGAAAATAATGCTGTCTGCCTGAATGGAAAGCCGCTAGCGCCACGTCCATCCCGCTATTTCATGTTGCACAAACCCGCTGATACCTTATGTTCAAATGTGGATGGCGCCTACCCTTCGCTATTTCATCTGCTAGATATTGAGCGTGCATTTGACCTACACATCGTTGGTCGCTTAGATGCCGATACCACGGGCTTAGTGCTACTCACAGACGATGGCCGCTGGTCATTTAATATTATCTCGCCTCAATATCAGTGCAAAAAAGTCTATCGCGTAACACTACGAGATCCACTCGACAGCGAGGCGACTGCTGCCATAGCCGCAACGTTTGCCGCAGGGCTGCCATTACAGGGCGAAACGGCCCTCACTCTGCCAGCAACACTGCAGCAAGTGGATGAAAAAACCGTGCTACTCACGCTCACCGAAGGCAAGTTTCATCAAGTCAAAAGGATGTTCGCCGCCGTGGGCAATAAAGTGGTTGCCCTGCACAGGGCACAAATTGGCGCAGTTACCTTAGATGTGGACGTTGGAGAATGGCGCGAGTTAACCTTAGCCGAGATAGCCTCCTTCACGGCCTAAGCTTTTATAGCAGAACAATTTCCAGCGATCATTTCAGTGTTGTTCATTCAACCATTCCTACAAAGTCATACCTACAAACAGCCTTGAGCTGGGTACTTAATTCCATCACTAAGGCGCTGCGAATACATCACATGTCCCGTCATTCCGACAGTTATCGAATTGTTGCCACCACTTCACCATTCAGTTACATTGCTTTTTAAAACACAGCTCACTTAGCCGCCTTGTTGAAGGCTAATCAAGCACCAATCCTGACTCACGCTTTATCGATACTGTTACCAGCAAAGGAAGCTAAATGATTAAAAATGAACTCAATCTACCGAGCTCAATCGGCCTCAGCAAGATTATCCCCATCGTTATTCTGTTAATCCTCTTTATCTCTTTATTTGGCAGTTGGTATACGGTTGACCAAGGTGAACGTGGCGTACTGCTGCGCAACGGTAAAGTTATTGGAACTGCAGAACCTGGGCTTGGTTTTAAAATCCCACTGATAGACACTGTGGTTAAGATTTCTACCCAAACGCACACCACCAGTTATACCTCGCTGCAAGCCTATAGCCGCGATCAACAGCCTGCGACGCTTAACGCATCGGTAACTTTTAGCGTACCGCCAGACCGCGTCGAAGAAGTGTATGCTAACTTCAAAAGTATCGATGCCATGGTCACGCGCCTGCTCGACAGACAAGTGCCAACTCAAGTCGAAAACATCTTCGGTAAATACACGGCGATTTCAGTCGTACAAGAGCGGATCAAATTCGGTATTGATGTGACCAGCGCGATCACTAACTCAATCAAAGGTCCGGTAGAAATCAACTCAGTGCAGATTGAGAATATCGACTTTTCCAACGCCTATGAAAAATCCGTCGAAGACAGAATGCGCGCCGAAGTCGAAGTGCAAACTCAACTGCAGAATCTAGAGAAAGAACGCGTCAGCGCGCAAATCGCCGTCACCCAAGCGCAAGCACAGGCAGACTCGCAATTGGCCCGCGCCAAGGCTGAAGCCGAAAGTATTCGTATCAAAGGTGATGCAGAAGCCTCTGCGATTAAGAGCCGCGCCGAAGCGCTGGCACAAAATCAAAACTTAGTTGAATTAACCAAAGCGGAAAAGTGGGACGGCAAACTACCGACGACTATGCTGCCGACAGGCACTCTGCCCTTTATCGATGTGAAAAAAGGCAACTAAGCTTAGGTTTAGCCCGAGCAAAAACATCAATCGACAATAAAAATCCCAGTGTTAGCCCTAACACTGGGATTTTTCGTTATTCGCTCGATAATTACTGAGCGGAATATGAGCCGATTAAGAACAGCAATCGTTGCGGCGGATCCAGCTTCGAGGAATTTTTTCAAACACCACTTTCGCCATGAGTAACGCCAGTACTATGCCAGAAGTTGCCACTAGCCACTGAGGTAACATTTGGTGCTGCTCACCAATCTGTGGCATCACCACAAAGCCAAAGCTATCCACCAGATAATTGACCAATATGCCCGCGACTAAGGCCACGCCAATCACGCCGCCCAGGTATCCCCACAACGCACGTTTACCTAACTCTTTAGCCACCACACCTAACGTTGCGATATTAGTCGCAGGGCCCGCCATCATAAACACTAAAACGGCCCCCGGTGATACACCCGCCAGCAATAATCCGGCAGCAATCGGTGTCGAGGCAGTAGCGCAGATATACATAGGCACAGAGACCAACACCATCACTAACATGGCTAAGATACCGTCGCCCCATTGCGCTAAAAAGTCTGCAGGGACATAGGTTTGTACCAGCGCGGCGAAGAATAAACCCACCAGCAGCCACAAGGTAGTGTCACGCACTAAATCCGTTGCCGCATATTTAAGACCAATACCGACGCGGCTTAAGACGGATTGCGACTTTAACTCAGTCGCCATATCTTGAGTCGAGGCGCAGCAGCTATCCGCTTCACCTTGGGTTTGAGAACCATGGCCGTGAGCACTATGATCATGTGTTCCAGACTCGGCTTTATTTGAAGTACCGCAACAGGCACCTTTTTTCACCACAAGGATTTTCTCAGGGGTGACAGATTCAGCTGTTTTACTAGCGCAGCAGGAAGCTGTTTTCTCAGCTTTTATCACACCGACGTTCGCAACACTGCCGCCATGAGCCGTCATTAAGCTAGACGTTGCAGCCATTGGCGTCATTTTGATCGCACTCTTGAGCTCAGTCTTATGCTCACTATCTGCAGGACTTTCATTGCCGCAGCAGGATGCAGCCGCTTTAACAGGCGCTAAAGTTGGCTCTTTAGTTGATGAGCAACAGCCTTTAACCGGTTCAGCTTTAATAGCTTGGGACTGACTCGCCGATTTCGACGCACAGCAGGCCGCCACGGGTGCGTCGCTAGCTGACTTGGACTCTGATTTAACCGCAGGCTTGCCATCGTCGTCATCGCGGCCAACGAGTAAGCCAGCCACAATCGCACTGGTAATCGCAGCAATCGGTCTGACGATCGCCATAAAGGGGCCGAGTAACACGTAGGAAACGGCGATTGAATCGACGCCTGTTTCTGGCGTCGACACTAAAAAGGAGGTAGTTGCCGCTTTAGAGGCTCCTGAACGGCGTAACCCTACCGCCGCAGGAATCACGCCACAAGAACACAAAGGTAAAGGTGCACCGAGCAACGCCGCCTTCACCACAGTTTTAAAACCGTGACCGCCGAGCTGCTTTTGCATCCACACCATTGGTACGAATACTTTTAATAGCCCAGCCAGAATCAGGCCCAATAACAACCAAGGCGCCGAGTCTAAAAACAGATCAATAAAATTCTTCAGTAACATAATTAATTCCCTGACTCATCATGGATTGTTTTGCCGTGAGTATGCTGGTGCGACTCATTTTGATGTGCTTTGTGCTGATGCGTTTCGTGCTGATTTCCATCATGAGAATGATGCTCAACACGTACCCGCTCAGTACTGGATTCCAACGCCTCTAAAATCGAGCAATGTTCGGCGCTGCGCGGCCCGCCACAACAGGCATCGGACAGACTTTGTAAACTGGTTTGAAAATGATTCAGCTCGGCGATTTTGGCCTGTACTTGGGCCAATTTAATATCAACCATACCCTTCACATCGGCGCAGACGCGATTAGATTTATCAAGCTCAATTGAAAGCAATTCACTGATTTCATTGAGGGTAAAACCTACAGCTTTAGCCCGTAAGATAAAACGCAGTCGCGCGGCATCGGCCTCGGTATACACTCGATAGCCTGACTCGGTACGGCTCGACGGCGCGAGCAGACCGTGCTTCTCGTAGAATCTCAACGTGTCGGCTTTCACCTCACACAAATCCGCCAGTTCACCAATACGATACATGTCTTCATCCTTTGCGAAATCGCGCCCAACTCAGGGAGTATTTCCAGCATACAACTCAATAATGCGAGTATAAACCTTGGAGCCTACTCTAAGGTCAAGGGGTAATTCATACTTTACATAAAGTCGGCCGAGTCACGTCACTTTGTTCTGATATGAATATTGTGAAATCACGCAGAAAAAACACCCGTAAATCGAGTTTTACGTTAGAATACGCGCGCCGTGATGAAGGGATAAAAAGTTAGCTAATAAAGTAAAAATAGGACCAAGGGACTTTTGGAAAGCAGTGCAGCGCTAAGGCTGTTCTGTTTTCCGAAAGATCCTTGAAACTAAAATAACTGGACCCTGTACCCAAATGACTGCTGCAAATAATGCCAGACCCATTCGTCGCGCGCTGTTAAGCGTTTCAGATAAAACCGGAATTCTCGAGTTCGCCAAAGCACTTCACGCCCAAGGTGTGGAACTGTTATCAACTGGCGGCACCGCTCGCCTGTTAGCGGATAACGGCGTGCCTGTTATCGAAGTATCTGATTACACAGGACACCCTGAGATCATGGACGGTCGTGTTAAGACGCTGCACCCTAAAGTGCACGGCGGCATTTTGGCGCGCCGCGGTCTTGATGAAAGCGTGATGGCCGACAACAATATCAATGCCATCGATCTGGTTGCGGTTAACCTTTATCCTTTCGCTGAAACTGTGGCTAAAGCCGGTTGTACCTTAGAAGACGCTATCGAAAATATCGATATTGGCGGCCCAACTATGGTGCGCGCAGCGGCAAAAAACCACAAAGACGTCACCATAGTCGTTAATGCGGCCGATTACTCACGCGTACTGGCAGAAATGACGGCTAACAATGGCAGCACGACCCATGCGACGCGTTTCGACTTAGCGATTGCGGCCTTTGAGCACACCGCAGGTTACGATGGCATGATCGCCAACTACTTCGGTACTATGGTTCCTGCACACAGCACGGACGAATGCTTTGCTGACTCTAAGTTCCCACGCACGTTCAATACCCAATTAGTGAAGAAGCAAGACTTACGCTATGGCGAAAACAGCCATCAAGCGGCGGCTTTCTATGTCGACACTAAAATTGATGAAGCCTCTGTGGCGACGGCAATTCAGTTACAAGGCAAAGCCTTGTCTTACAACAACATTGCCGATACCGACGCCGCCCTTGAGTGTGTAAAAGAATTCTTGGAACCCGCCTGCGTTATCGTTAAACACGCAAACCCATGTGGTGTAGCCTTAGGTAAAGACTTGCTCGATGCCTATAACCGCGCTTATCAAACTGATCCAACGTCTGCGTTTGGTGGCATTATCGCCTTCAACGGCGAGTTAGATGCGGCGACTGCAAGTGCTATCGTTGAGCGTCAATTCGTTGAAGTGATTATCGCCCCAAGCGTCAGCCAAGCGGCGCGCGATGTGGTTGCCAAGAAGACCAACGTGCGCTTATTGGAATGTGGTCAGTGGAACACTAAGACCCAAACCTTAGACTACAAACGCGTTAACGGCGGCTTGTTAGTGCAAGATCGTGACCAAGGCATGGTCGGTTTAGAAGACATCAAAGTAGTCTCTAAACGTCAACCAACCGAAAGCGAACTGAAGGACTTAATGTTCTGCTGGAAAGTGGCAAAATTCGTTAAATCTAACGCTATCGTTTATGCCAAAGACGGCATGACTATCGGTGTCGGCGCAGGCCAAATGAGCCGCGTTTACAGCGCGAAAATCGCTGGTATCAAGGCCGCCGATGAAGGATTAGCAGTAGTGAACTCTGTAATGGCATCCGATGCTTTCTTTCCCTTCCGTGATGGTATCGATGCCGCAGCGGCTGCGGGCATTAGCTGCATCATCCAACCGGGTGGCTCAATGCGCGATGCAGAAATCATCGCCGCAGCCGACGAGCACGGCATGGCCATGGTGATGACGGGCATGCGCCACTTCCGTCACTAATCGCCACTAAGCAGCCAGCACTCAATCAGTACTGGCTGCTTTTTTGTTTTACCACTCTTTGTTTTACCGCACTCTGGTTTCGACCACAGTGTACCTACACAGAACATAAAACTCTAAGGGATGACTTAACATGAAAGTATTAGTTATTGGTGGCGGCGGTCGCGAACATGCCCTAGCGTGGAAAGCTGCACAATCGGCTCAAGTTGAAACTGTCTATGTTGCGCCAGGCAATGCGGGCACAGCCCTAGAACCTAATGTTGAAAATCTGGCGATCAGCGCCACCGACATTCCTGCTCTGCTCGATTTTGCGAAAACCCATAAGATTGAACTGACTATAGTCGGCCCAGAAGCGCCATTAGTGATGGGCGTAGTTGATGCATTCAACGCCGCAGGTTTACCGATTTTTGGCCCAACTAAGGCGGCAGCTCAGCTAGAAGGTTCAAAAGCCTTCACTAAGGACTTTTTAGCCCGCCACAATATTCCAACAGCGGGTTACAAAAACTGCACTGAAATCAGCGATGCTAAAGCCTTCGTGCGTGAATTAACGGCCACCACTGGTTATCCAGTGGTCATTAAAGCCGACGGTTTAGCCGCAGGTAAAGGCGTGATTATTGCCCAAGACCAAGCTGAAGCCGATGCCGCGATTGATGACATGCTCGCCGGTAACAAGTTTGGCGATGCGGGTTCGCGCGTGGTCATTGAAGAATTCCTTAAAGGTGAAGAAGCTAGCTTCATCGTAATGGTCGATGGCAAAAATATTCTGCCAATGGCGACCAGCCAAGATCATAAAGCTCGCGATAACGGCGACTATGGTCCAAACACGGGCGGCATGGGCGCTTACTCGCCAGCACCTGTGGTGACTCAAGCGGTACACGATTGGACTGTGGCAAACGTGATTCGCCCAACGGTTGATGGCATGGCCGCAGAAGGCAATGTCTACACTGGCTTTTTGTATGCTGGCTTGATGATTTCTCCAGACGGCAGTGCCAAAGTGCTTGAGTACAACTGCCGCTTCGGCGATCCAGAAACTCAGCCAATCATGATGCGGTTAAAGTCTGACTTAGTGGAACTTTGTTTAGCGGCCACCCGTGGCGAGTTAGATAAAGTGACAGCTGAATACGACGAGCGCGCAGCCGTGGGCGTGGTATTAGCCGCTGGCGGTTATCCAGATGAGTATCGCAAATTTGATGTGATTGACGGTCTCAGCCTTGGTGATAACAATGGCAAAGTGTTCCATGCTGGCACTGAGATGAAAGACGGCCACGTAGTCACCAACGGCGGTCGCGTACTCTGCGCCACTGCACTGGGTAACACCGTGACCGAAGCGCAAAAAGCCGCCTATAAATTGGTTGATGAAATCCACTGGGATGATGTGTATTTCCGTACCGATATTGGCTACCGCGCGATTGCACGTGAACAGCAAGACTAATTGCTAGGCGCGTTAAAAAACCGGCCAGAAGCCGGTTTTTTTGTGCCTGAATTTTGACGAACGTCAAATATAACGTCATGATTTTCAATGAAATTACATAATTAATTCTATTGAAAATTGGAGCAACGAGATACAATGTCAACCAAATGTTAAATACCTAAATATCAAGGACTCCCCATGAGGATTAGACTGCTGTGCGCCTCCATCGCCATACTGCTTAGTGGATGCGGTGGTGGCTCAGAAGATGCTGGCACGACCACACCACCAACTCAGCCGCCAGTCCAACCTCCCGTACCGGTGCAATACATTGCCAGCAGTGCGTCAGTTAATGGCGGAAACTTAGATCCAAGCAGTCAAAAAGCGGAGTCAGGCAAAAGCGCCATCTTTAGCATTACTGCCGATACCGGCTTTACGCTTGAGGGCATTACTGGCTGTGGTGGTACGCTCAATGCGCTAACTTACACCACTGCGGCAATAACGGCAGATTGCACTATCACGCCGACATTCATTACTAACGCCGAAAATGCCATTAAGCACCAAGACCACAGGCTTACCAGTGCGAGTGAGTTAATTGATTTCAGCATCGCCGAACTCGCTAATATCGACATCGAACGTAAAGCCCATATAAATCAGCTATATCAAGGTGTCGGTAGCAGCATCACTTGGCATCCGACCCACGACTCAATTACCTTTTCGAGCTTTATGCCAGAGAACACTTTTACTGTTTTGCCATCGAATGTCGATGGCAGTGGCGCAAGCGCGGTTCGCGGGTTAGTGATGGCAGGCGAGCAACAAGGGCAAAGATATGCGGCCATGGCGGGAAATCTCTTTTCCGTCAACACTTCAGCTCAAACCGATACTTTGCTGAAAAATCTTTTAGGCTGGCTGACCAAGGGAGGCGATAAAACTGACGGCCTCAACATAGTCACCACCCAAATGCCGAGCAAAGCCGACAGTTGGTACTTTCCCCATAACGAAGGTATTCGCACTTGGCTTGCAAACAACTACCCCGCAGCCCATAGCATTAATGCGGCAAACACCTGTGACTACAGTGAGTTAAGCAACTGTATCGACACACTCAAGCCCGATGTGATAGTGATTAGTGACATAGACCGTCAGTCCTTGGGTTTTGCAGGCATTAAAGCTGCTATCACTAAGGCCAAAGCGGCGGGCATTTCCTTGCTGCTCTCAAACTACTGGCGCAATCAAAGCCCAATGCTATCGCCGCTTTATCTTGAAATGGGACTTTCAACCTCAGGTAATTATTGGTCAAAGCTCAATGCAAGCGACCTCAGTGTGACTGATGTTTTGGCTGAAGATACTGCCCTGACCAAGGTAAATAATTTGCTCAGCAAGCTCAATGAAGCAAGCTTCGATACCTCAGTGCTTAACGACTGTACAGGCAATTATCTCAACTGTAATGCTGCCGCCTTTGTTGACTCATTCAAAGCGGGTGCTGATTGGTATCGAGCCAATGCTGAAACCTTAGATAACAATGCAATTGATGTGTTTACCAAGACAGACTTCCCTTTGATGAAGGCCGGACTGTTACTCGCCGATAAGTATCGCAGCGAGATTGATTACCCCATAGCCTACAGCGAGCACGCACAGTGGCAGCAGGCTCTGTTTGCCGATTGGACCGTCAGCTATGCCCGCGTCCATAACTTAGCCCAGCCTGACTTGGGTGAATATGTCACCGACAGAGCTAACCTCAGCAAGGGCAGCAATGCGCACTACGCTTATCCTGCGACTGTCACAGAACGTAAAACCATTAGCGTGCCCTATACAGGCCAATGGACGACCACGGGCTGGTATGCACTGCCGGGGCAAACCATAAAACTTACTCGCCTCGATAGCAGCGCTGCGAATGTGGAGATCAAACTCAACTACCACAGACGTAACACTAATCGCGCCTATGAGCAGAAAGTCTATCGCGGCCCCTTGGAGCTGGCGCAGCAACGCCTGCGCTTAGCACAAGGGAAAAGTATTGAGTTTTCCTCCCCCTACGGCGGGCCGATTTATCTATACATCAATGGTGATGCTTCGAGTGTTGATGGCGCGTTAAGTGTTGATGTCAACGCTGAGCATGTCGCTAAACATCCGACCATTATGGATTTCTCCAATCCAGCTGAAATCGCGGCCTTTAACGATCGCATTCAAAACACCGAATTACCCCATGTAGACTTGCGCACCGATGGTGCAGAGCAGCATCTACGTCGCGACCGCTTCTTAAACGCCATCGGTACCGATCTGCCCGATGTCAACGCGCTACTCAACAGCATTGTCGATGACCATATCAACAGCGTTTACACCTTAGCTGGCCTTAAAATTCAAGGTAAGAGTCTAAGTGAATCCTTACCCGCCGATGTGCTGGCGGCCTGCAAAGGACTGTTTGGCGACGACTGTATCGACAATAGTCTGCATACCCGCACTATTATTCAACACGCCAATTATGACCAAAATGCCCAGTGCGGCGCCGGTTGTAGTGGTAATCCTTGGGATGCGGCATGGAATATCGACCCAATGGGTTGGGGTGATAACCATGAATTAGGCCACAATCTGCAAACGAACCGCCTCAATGTGCAATATGCAGCGGCAAACAATAGTGACAACTGGGCAGGTTATAGTAGTCGTGCTGGCGAAAACTCCAACAATATCTTCCCTTATGTAGTGAAGTGGAAAACCCATTATCTGCGCGATGGCAATACAGACACAGTGACCGATGGCCACATGAACCACAAAGATCTCTTCTATGTGTTTATGTCCGATGCCGCGGGTACAACAAACACCAGCGGCAAACGTGTAGTATTTGGGGCTAACTGTAAAGTGCTTGATGCTGGTGAAGACAGATACACAGCGCCTTGGGCCAGTAATGCTTATGCTGTGCATAACGGTTATCGCATGGCGTTTTACATCCAAATGGCACTAAAAGCTCACGGCATGACGCTCAGTGACGGCACCACTCTGAACAATGGCTTTGATCTCTTTACCTTGCTGTATCAACACAGTCGTATTTTCGGCAAATATGCCAATAACGCCAGTGATTGGGAAGCGAACCGCAGCAAACTGGGCTTTAGCCAATTTCCGTTTGACGGCAATAGTGTCTACGGCGGAAAAACCGTGAAAGATATCCCCGGCAACGACTTTATGCTGGTGTCTTTGAGTCAGCTCACAGGCAAAGATTGGCGTAGCCACTTTGATATGTTGGGTCTGCGCTACTCAAGCCTTGCAGCCGCGCAAACGGTCGCTAATACGACCTCGGGTACTATGCCCATGGGCATGTATGAGCTAGAAACTGACTTGCCGCCAGCGAACATGAGCCAAGGTTTAACCTTTGTGTCACTGTCACTCACTGATGGCACTACACAGTGGAAAGGCGTGGGTTCGCCAACCCAGTGCACCAAACCATAAGTGCACTAAGCCTTAATCGCGCTAAGATACTAACGCAACTGATAAACCTCGCTCTGGCGGGGTTTATTTTTACCTGAAAAATGTGACCTAAAGCACATACCTAGGCTCAGATGACGTGCACCATTTAACTTCTTATATTTTTAACAATCATGAAATTAATGAGGTAAATATATGGGTTATTCGATAAAAGATCTTATTTATCAAGGCGAAAAATCAGGTGTGCACAACTGGGGAACGCTAGAAGGAAAGAGTTTTTACTGGCATCCAGATTGGTTCCATATTGCAGAGGATATGACAGGTCATATGGCCACTGCCACAATCGACAAACAAGGGGAAAAAGCAACGCAAAGCGAGGCTGAACAATCAATCATTAAGCATCTCAATAAGAGTGGTAAATAGCTTGTAGTGGCAAAGATTTTAGTGCCCGGAGGCGATCGCCCTGCGGGCAATTTTGTCGATTAAACCTGGCGCGATCAGCTTAAGCCAACGCCCCAAACGACCGCGAAGTGAAGTGATAAGTTGTCGGCCTCGAGTCGCAATCACAGGTAACATCATATTGGCGCATTGCTCGGCCGTCAGTATCTTAGCTTCTTGCATCGGTGACTTGCCTAAAGGATTACCCGCACCATCAAGGGCGCGTTTGTGAATTTGTGACACCACAAAATCAGGGCAAATTACCGTCACCGCCACATTATCGTCCGCGAGCTCAATCCGCAATGAATCGAAAAAACCAATCACGGCATGTTTAGATGCAGCATAACCGCTACGAGTGGGTACGCCCGTTAATCCGGCGACTGAGGCCACAACGACCACTTGGCCCTTACTGGCCTTTAAATGGGGTAAAGCGGCATGGGTCAAATACGCAGGCCCAAGATAATTCACCCGCATAATGTCTTCGAGTACAGACAGTTGAGTAAGCTCATCGAACCGTGACCACATGGTCATGCCGGCATTATTAATTAAAATATCGAGATGTCCGTAATGCGCGACCGTGGCTTCAATTAAGGCTTCGCACTGTTCAGCACGAGAAACATCGGCAGCAAATACAAAGGGAGGTAAACCATAATTAGCGATTTCTAAGGCGAGTGAAGCGAGACGTGTTTCATTGCGTGCACTGATCACTAGCTGGCAGCCCATTCGCGCCATTGCCACTGCGAGTGCCCGACCAATACCTTCTGAGGCACCCGTGATAATCACGACCTTGCCAGTGAGTCCATCCATAGTCATTCCTTTGTTATCGCCATGTTAATTACGCCTTTGGCTAAATTGGCATAATCACGCTAAAAGCGCAATCCTTCACGCGCGTTGTGCAAGCCTCATCTCATATTGTTCACGATAATTAGCTAAGGGTTGTGGGCGCCCTATCGCATAACCTTGCGCGTAGTTAATCCCGATGCTCAACAATCTGTCGATAATATCCTGATTTTCAACAAACTCAGCCACGGTCTCGATCCCCATGACCCGACATACATCTTGAATCGATTTAACGATGGCGTAGTCTTTGGCGTTCACGGCAAGATTCTTAATAAAACAGCCATCGATTTTGACATAATCGACAGGTAATTCACGCAGATAGCCGTAAGAGGCGAAACCACTACCAAAATCATCCAAGGCAAACGAGAAACCGAGCTTACGTAACTGCTTCAACATTTCCATACCACGATTGCGATTTTGGATCGCGGTGGTTTCAGTAATTTCAAAGCAAATACATTGACTTGGAATATCAAAAATATGCTGCTGCTGGGCGATATATTCCACCATACCTTCGGCGCCTAAACTATTGCCCGAAAGGTTGATCGAAATACAGTGATCAGGCCAAAGCACCGGATGCAAAGATAACCATAAAAAGGCTTTGCGGATCACTTCTTTATCTATGTCAGGCATCAGCTTAAAGCGTTCAGCCGCGGCAATAAACTGCGCAGGCGCCAAAATACGGCCACAGGGTTCTTGAATTCGCAGCAGGATTTCCATGCGTTGTCGCTGCGGACCACTGCCTAACCCACGGATCGGTTGGTAATACAGAATTAGCTCGTTTTCTTCAATCGCCTGCGCGATACGTACCGCCCACTTAGGCGCGTTTCTTTGGTAAGTGAGCTCTTTATCTTTATCATCGTAAAAATGAATTTGATTGGCGCCCTTAGCTTTAGCGGCAATGCAGGCAATGTCCGCGTCTTTCAATAATTCTTGTGCATCAATATAGGGCGCACGACCAAAGGCGACACCTATGCTGAGGCCGACTTTATAGTTACAGTTTTTGTCATTCAGCACTTGCAGCGAGACTTGTGCGATCATTTGTTTGAGTAATTGCGCCACAGATAAAGCACTGCGATTACAAATCACTAAACCGAACTCATCGCCACCAAGGCGCGCCAACAGCTCCTGTAGCCCAAGACAAGCCTGCATAGCCTTAGCCACCATAGCGAGCATACGATCGCCTGCAGTATGGCCACAGCTGTCGTTAATCAACTTGAATTGCTCCAAATCGAGATAACAAACGGCGATGGTTTTAGCTGAGGCGGCAAATTGAGGAAGCTGTTCATCAAACGCCTGACGATTTAGCAGCCCAGTAATGCTGTCGAAATTGGCTCTTTTTTGGAGTTGGCGCTTAAGTAACTCTTCTTGAGTGATATCCCGCAATACCACGACAGTACCAACAATTTCTTTATCGTGATTGCGCAGATTGCTGATACTGCGCTCCATAATCCGAGGCGAAGCAGTTAATAGCTTGATTTTCTCGACCTGTGGTGATGATTCGCCAAGACGAATACAAGTGAAGACCGCCTGATTCAACTGTTCGCCAGCCTTTAACAGGCTCGCGAGGCTCTGATCTAGGGCATAACAACTGGCGACATCCAGAAGCGACTCGGCCCGCGGATTCATATAAATCACTTTGGCATCGACGTCGGTTAAAATCACCGCTTCTGCAATAGATTCTAAGGTGATTTTCGCGCGTTCTTTCTGTTGATAAATTCTGGCCAGCAAGCTATTAACGCGGCTGGCAAGCACTTCTAATTCCTCATTACCCTCACTGGTGACAGGTTGATAGACACTGGACATAGGATCGACCAGCGCCAATTGCCGCATCAAGTTTTTAAAGGGTTTGAGTAAACCAGAGCGCAGCCAAATATAGCCAAGGCCAACAATAAATACGCCAAAAAGAATAAACCCGAGCGATACCCAATCGAGCTTAAATTTCACCTCTTGGAAGGGCCCCTCGGAGAACTGCACTTGCAGGTAAACAGGTTTGTCTTTTAACAAGCTGGGGATTTCAATGGTGTCACTATGAACGCCCTCAACACTTGCCGTAACAGCGTTAGAGTGACTCATAGTCACTTTAGTCACCAATAAGGCCTGCGCATACTCTAGTAAGTCATTATTGGTCAACTGGCGCACTAGCAGCACAGACTCATTAGGCGCAGAAGCCACGGCGGTGATGACATAAGTCTGCTCGCCAATCAAATAAGCGCCTACCACACTGGGTTTATTAGCATTGATGATGGCGCTGGCGATTTCCTGCAGCTTATCAGAGGCAAAAGGATGTGCATTGGGGAAAAAAGTGTGCAGCTCTCCTTGGCGTAAAATATACCAACTTAGGTTGGCCGACATTGAGCTATCGTGCCACGAGGATTCTAGTTTCTTAAGTTGCTCTTCGTCTAACTGAGACAAAGGTAAGGCGTAGATATTCGTGAGAAAGGTTAAGCGGTCGACATCAATTTGAAACTGCTGCTGGATATTAGCAAGCTCACGGTTAGCGCTGTCTTGGCGCAATAGCTCGACGCGATGGTCATACCAACAACCCAGACAATAGGAGACAATTACCACCGCAGGGAGACAAAAGCCCGCAATAAATACCAATATTTTCTTGCCAATGTGCATCTCATACCACGGCTTATTCTGACTAAATCGATCGACGGCTTCGCATAATCCTTCACTGCGCCATGCAACATATCTCATTTGCGAATAGTATTAAACATCACTTAGCTTTAGTCGTTGCTAAAGTAGACATTATTATGCAATTAAATCAATTTAAGCGCTTTGATTTAACACATTAAATTGATTAATAAACACTGACGACATTTATTTTATCCAGACCCTATGCGATAAACCAGGTGTAACAGGAGAGTATTTAAGTTGTTATTTTAACGTAACATTTATTAGACTCGCAGACGAGATAAACCCCCGCATACGCTAATCCATAAAGATAGCTGCGCGAGAAATTTTCAATTTTATCAACTCTAAATGTCAGAAATAAAACTGGCCCGCAAGCGGGCCAGTTTTCGCAAATCTGAAAATTACTTATGGTATTGCTTTGATTGTGCGTGAACCGCCTTAATAAAGGCGCCAGCATGCTCTGGATCGACATGCTGATGAATACCATGGCCTAAGTTAAATACATGACCAGTACCTTCACCATAACCTGCTAGGATATGGCCCACTTCTTCTTCGATGCGTGGAATAGGGGCATACAACATTGAAGGGTCCATGTTGCCTTGCAGGGCCACTTTATGGCCTACACGGCGACGGGCATCGGCAATGTCTACCGTCCAATCTAAACCGAGCGCATCACAACCCGTTTCTGCCATCGCTTCTAACCATAAACCGCCGCCTTTAGTAAACAGCGTCACAGGCACTTTACGGCCATCGGCAAAGCGTGTCAGACCATCAATAATCTTCTGCATGTAACGCAAAGAGAACTCGCGATAAGCTGAGTGCGATAACGCACCGCCCCATGAGTCAAAAATCATCAAAGATTGTGCGCCGTTGGCGACTTGGGCATTCAGGTATAAGATCACTGAATCAGCTAGCTTGTCTAACAGCATGTGTAATGCCATTGGCTCAGCGTAGGCCATCTTTTTAATTTTTTCGAAGGTTTTGCTCGAGCCGCCTTCAACCATATAAGTGGCTAAGGTCCATGGCGAGCCAGAGAAGCCAATTAACGGCACAGCGCCATTAAGCTCACGGCGAATAGTGCTCACGGCTTTCATTACATAGCCAAGCTCATCTTCTGGATCTGGGATTGATAGCTTTTTAATTGCATCGATAGTGTCTGTAGGGCGCTCGAAACGTGGGCCTTCACCCGCCTCAAAATACAAACCTAAACCCATAGCATCAGGCACAGTTAAAATATCGGAAAACAGAATCGCCGCATCAAGATCATATCGGCGTAGAGGTTGCAGCGTGACTTCACAGGCAAGCTCGTGGTTTTTACACAAAGACATAAAGTCACCCGCTTGTGCGCGCGTAGCTTTATATTCAGGAAGATAACGGCCAGCTTGACGCATCATCCACACAGGGGTCACATCGACTGGCTCTTTTAGTAGGGCGCGTAAATAACGATCATTCTTTAATTCTGCCATTGGGCTTGGTTCCTAGTCTTATTGAGATCCGCTGGGTCGGTAGTTTAGCATTTACGCGAATAATGTAACCTTTATGTGCTAATTTATGTGAGCTATTCCCCATCGCTGGCGTCGATTTGACCACATAAACCGGAAAATGTTATCCCGATAACATACTGCTCATTTATTCGTAACGAAGTCACACTCAGACAGAAAAAAGTTGCGCTGGTTCCCAGCCTTTGGTATAAAAAGTCTGCGCTAGCAAGAACAATCAAGAAGCTCGTCGCATCGAGCCTGCTATAAACTTTACTCGCCCAACGATAGGTTTCTATCGTTGGGCTTTTTATTTGCATTTTTTGATGCAAAACAGCTGGTTTGTCCATTTCGTCATTCACGCAAATTCGCATGAAAAGAGTTGATCGATTAGCGACTTGTCCCTACATTAGAGTTATGTGCTGGCACTTAAATGGAATGCATCATGCTGAGAGAACTCGAAAAAGCAGAACAGAAATGGGGCGGTTCAAATAAGCTTATTGATCAATGGCTAAAAAACCGTCGAAAACTGTTAGTGCATTACTGCCAAATTGCCGGACTTCCGCCTTACGGTAAATCAGAAAAATCGCTGCCCTCGTTCGAACACGTTAAATCTTTCTGTGACTTATTAGTCGACTATGTCTCTGAAGGCCATTTCGAAGTTTACGACAGAGTCGTTAATGCCTGTAGTGAGTATGGTGAATCGAGCAAAACGCTCGCGCAACAAGTATTGCCAAAGATCACTCCAACCACGAATGCGGCATTAGACTTCAACGATAAATATGCGGAAACCCAAGACGATCTCGTTTTATATCAACTCGATAAAGATTTATCTGAGCTTGCCCATAATATGGAAACTCGCTTCGAGCTCGAAGATGAACTACTCGAAGTGCTCCACCGCAAGCATTCAGAACATACCCAGCAAGCCTAAGCTATTTTCGCTTTAAAGCGCACTCTACTCTGAGTCTGGTGCGCGAGCGACCTAAGTTCAATACTCATTCTTCGCATTCTGCAGTCTATCAAATCACAGGCTCTGGCACTTAGCTTGTACTGATATTTACCACTAGCTATGAATCGAAACTTTATTTAAATGATAAAAAAGATAACAAAAAAGCCAGCTTGCGCTGGCTTTTGTACATCAAGCTACCTTAACGGCAATCGATTACACAGTAGTTTGGAAGATCACTTCCGATGCCTTTTGTGTATAAGACTCGATTTGATCGAAGTTCAAGTAACGGTAAGTGTCAGCCGCTGTTGCGTCTAACTCTTTTGCGTATTCTTGATATTCTTCAGGCGACGGCAGACGACCTAACAGTGCAGCAACCGCAGCCAGTTCAGCAGAGGCTAAGTAAACGTTAGCACCTGTACCTAAACGGTTAGGGAAGTTACGGGTAGAAGTCGATACCACAGTTGCACCTTCAGCTACACGTGCTTGGTTACCCATACACAGTGAACAGCCTGGGATCTCGATGCGCGCGCCTACACGACCGAAAATCGCGTAGTAGCCTTCTTCAGTCAGCTGATCTCTGTCCATCTTAGTCGGTGGTGCAATCCACAGACGAGTTGGCAGGGTTTTAGCAAACTTATCTAACATCTTACCGGTTGCGCGGAAGTGACCAATGTTGGTCATACAAGAACCGACGAACACTTCGTCAATCTTAGTTTGCGCAACAGATGACAGCAGTACTGCATCATCAGGATCGTTTGGCGCACACAGGATTGGCTCTTTGATGTCGTTTAAATCGATTTCGATAACTGCAGCGTACTCAGCATCTTTATCGGCGCTCATCAGTTCAGGATTCGCTAACCACTCTTCCATACCTTTGATACGACGTTCAATCGTACGACGATCGCCGTAACCTTCAGCGATCATCCACTTGAGCATGATGATGTTTGAGTTCAGGTATTCGATGATAGGTTCTTTGTCTAACTTGATAGTACAACCGGCAGCAGAGCGCTCAGCTGAAGCATCAGACAGTTCGAAAGCTTGTTCAACTTTTAAGGTTTCAAGACCTTCGATTTCCAGTACGCGACCAGAGAAGATGTTGACTTTACCTTTCTTCTCAACGGTCAGCATGCCCAGTTCAATGGCTTTTAATGGGATAGCATGTACCAGATCACGCAGTGTGATACCGGGTTGCATTTTGCCCTTGAAGCGCACTAATACTGATTCAGGCATGTCGAGCGGCATAACGCCAGTCGCCGCAGCAAACGCCACTAAGCCAGAACCTGCTGGGAATGAAATACCAATTGGGAAACGCGTGTGTGAGTCACCACCCGTACCAACGGTATCTGGCAGCAGCATACGGTTTAACCATGAGTGGATAACACCGTCGCCTGGACGCAGTGATACACCGCCGCGGTTCATGATGAAATCTGGCAGAGTATGATGTGTGTTCACATCAACAGGCTTTGGATAAGCCGCAGTGTGACAGAATGACTGCATAGTCAAATCAGCACTGAAACCTAAGCAAGCTAAATCTTTCAGCTCGTCACGGGTCATAGGACCTGTGGTATCTTGTGAACCGACAGAAGTCATCTTGGGTTCGCAGTATTGGCCAGGACGCACGCCAGCTACGCCGCATGCTTTACCAACCATCTTCTGCGCCAGCGTGTAACCTTTACCCGTATCAGCCACGTCTTGTGAACGCACGAATACGTCAGATACGCCTAAACCTAATACTTCACGGGCTTTGTCAGTTAAACCACGACCGATGATCAGTGGTATACGACCACCAGCACGGACTTCGTCTAACAGCACTTCAGTTTTTAAGCTGAATTCTGAAATCACTTCGTCGCTGTCGTGACGCTTAACCACACCGGCGTATGGGTAGATGTCAATCACATCGCCCATTTCCATTTTGTTTACGTCAAGCTCGATTGGCAGTGCGCCCGCATCTTCCATAGTGTTGAAGAAAATCGGTGCAATTTTACCGCCAAGGCAAAAACCGCCAGCGCGCTTGTTGGGTACGAATGGAATGTCATCGCCCATAAACCACAGTACTGAGTTAGTCGCTGATTTACGTGATGAACCGGTTCCCACAACGTCGCCCACATACACTAATGGGAAACCTTGCGCTTTTAACGCTTCAATTTTTTTCACTGGGCCAACGGCGCCAGCAACATCAGGCTCGATACCATCACGGGCGTTTTTCAGCATAGCTAACGCGTGTAATGGAATATCTGGACGTGACCAAGCATCGGGTGCTGGTGACAAGTCATCGGTGTTGGTTTCACCAGAGACTTTAAATACTGTCAGAGTGACTTTGTCGGCCAGTTTTGGACGGTTTAAGTACCAATCTGCATTCGCCCACGCTTCAACCACTTGCTTAGCAAACTCATTGCCTGCTTCCATCTTCTCAACCACATCGTGGAAAGAATCAAACATTAGCAGAGTGTGAGATAAGGCTTTAACGGCTAAAGGTGCTAACGCTGGGTTATCCAGCTGCGCGATCAGAGGTTCGATGTTGTAGCCGCCTTGCATAGTGCCTAATAACTCAGTAGCACGCTCAGCAGACAAAATAGGTGATTTTTCAGTGCCTTTGGCAACCGCATCTAAGAAAGCAGCCTTAACATAAGCGGCTTCATCAACACCTGGGGGAATTCGATTTTCAAGCAGGTCGAGAACGAAAGCCTCTTCACCTGCGGGTGGGTTTTGAACTAACTTAACCAGTTCAGCCACTTGATGTGCATCTAATGGCTTAGGGACTACGCCCTCTGCAGCACGTTCTGCGACGTGTTTACGATATGCTTCTAGCACGGCAACATTCCTCTTTGTTTGGCGCTCTAACAACGAAACTGCACGTCTTCTTAATTGAAGCTGACAGTCCGACATGATCGACCCGTATTTCCGGCCTGCAGTATACTACAGCTTTGCAAAAGTATGAATCAGGTCACACTCGGCAAAAAGCGAAATAAGGACTAAATCCGGCGGCGAATGCCAACTTACGGGAATATTAAAACAAGTGAAATTAGACAATAGTTTGAAAACAGACAAAAAACCATACACTACAAATAGTTAACAATGTTTCATTAATTTTAAATCGAACAGGCAATTTTCAGCGCCCTAGATCAAATATGTGTAAATTTTTCTCATCTTGCGGCATTTTGGCTTTTAAGATGCGGTGCGAGAACTTACACTCAGGCTTAATTTACTGCATATCTCAGTTATTTCCCCAGTCCATCGGAGTACCAATGACATCCCTTAGCATTCAAGCCGTTATTTTTGATATGGATGGCGTTTTAATCGATTCAGAACCCCTATGGCAGCAGGTCGAGTATGAAGTGTTATCCGCACTTGGCGTGCCCGTGACCATAGAAACGATTCAACAAACCACAGGTTTACGCATCGACCAATGCGTGGATTATTGGTACCACAAGGCTCCTTGGCCTCACTACGACAATGCCAAGGTCAGCCAAGCGATTGTTGATAAGGTCGCGAGTGAAATTCTGATTAGCGGCGAAGCTATGCTGGGCGTTCACGAAGCAATTGATCACTGCCAAGCACTGGGTCTTAAAATCGGCTTAGCCACCTCCTCGTTTTACACTATTATCGAGGCGGTGCTCTCTAAGTTAGGACTCAGCGATAAATTTATGGCGGTGCAATCTGCCGAGGGCCTCACCTACGGCAAGCCACACCCTGAAGTGTATTTGAATTGCGCTAAGGCGTTAGATGTCGATCCCCGCTATTGCCTTGCGATCGAAGATTCTTTTAATGGCTTAATTGCAGCCCGAGCGGCCAATATGCAAACGCTTGCGATCCCCGCGCCAGAGCAAAGAAGCGAAGCTAAGTGGGTTATCGCCCACCATCAGGCTGAGAACTTATTGGCCTTGCCGACACTCTTAGCTCAGTAACGCCATAACACGCCTAGTCTCTGCTGGGCGGATAAGCTTAGTTTTAGCTATATGGATAATGAGTTTTACCATATGGATGAATAGCAGAATGCTGTATGTACGAGAAGGGAGCCAATGAAGTACCTGTCTTTATTATCACCCGTATTATTACCCATGGGCTTAATACTCATGTCCGTTAGCTTGTCCGCTAATGCGGGTGGTGCTATGCACTGCAAGCAACAAGTGGTCAACACTGGCGATACCTTAACCACTGTGCTGGAGAAGTGCGGCTCACCCAGCGATATTCGCGAATTTAGTTTGCCAGCGACTTATCTCAACTCAGACGGCGACCGAGTGATCGATCCCAGCAAGTTGCCGACTGAGTATCAAGAATGGACCTATGACTTTGGACCGACACGCTTAATGCGCCGGCTTTATGCCACGGACAATAAAGTCACTAAAATCGAATCCTTAGGTTACGGACATTAATCAGCAGCATCCTTGATTATTGTCATCAATAAAAAAGCCAGACATTGTCTGGCTTTCTTGTTTCAATCAACTGAATGTATTACCAAATTTTTACACGTTCATCTGGCGTCAAATACATTTTATCGCCTTCTTTCATCTCGAAAGCTTTATAGAAGGCTTCCACGTTACGCGGCGTACCCATAGCGCGGTAGTGACTCGGTGAATGCGGATCTGTCAGCAAACGACGGCTCAGCTCTTCATCACGGTAGTTACGACGCCATACTTGCGACCAACCCACAAAGAAGCGTTGCTCACCCGTTAATCCATCAAGCACTGGCGCTGGTTTGCCATTAAGGCTCATTAGATACGAGCGTGCCGCTACGGTTAAGCCGCCTAAGTCGCCGATGTTTTCCCCTAAGGTCAAATCACCGTTAACAAACTTGCCGGGCAGTGCTTCATAACCTGAGTATTGCGCTGACAGTTGTTTACCGCGTTTTTGGAACTCTTCGCGGTCTTTATCTGACCACCAATCCCGCAGGTTACCGTCGCCATCGTACTTAGCGCCTTGGTCATCGAAACCATGGCTGATTTCATGGCCGATCACAGCTCCGATACCACCGTAGTTCACCGCATCATCGGCATCCATATTGAAGAATGGCGGCTGCAGAATCGCAGCAGGGAATACGATTTCGTTTTTCACTGGGCTGTAATAAGCGTTCACCGTTTGTGGCGTCATGCCCCATTCGGTACGATCGATTGGCTTGCCAAGCTTGTTGATCATGTCTTGATATTCAAACTGTGCGTAACGCATGTAGTTACCGACTAACTCGTCAGCCTTGATATCTAAACCTGAGTAATCTTTCCACTTATCTGGATAACCGATTTTATAGGTAAACTTAGCCAGTTTTTCTTGGGCGGCGACTTTGGTTTCTGGCGTCATCCACTCAAGTTCATTGATGCTGACCTCGAAACCTTTGATCAAGTTTTTGATCATAGTTTCCATACGCGCTTTAGCTTCTGGCTTGAAGTATTGCTTAACGTACTCTTCGCCCACTAACTCACCAATCACTTGGTCGGCGCCATCAACCGCCTTTTTCCAGCGTGGTTGTTGCTCTTCGATACCCATTAAGGTTTTGCTCTTAAAGGCGAAGTTCAAATCAACAAAGTTTTTGCTCAGTAACTCGGCGTAGCTATCTACTAAGTGGAACGCGAGATAATCCTGCCAAGCCGATACTGGGAATGTCTCGAAACCTGCACCGAGTTTTTCGAAGTAAGAAGGTTGGCGCACTATGATGTCAGTGACTTTGTCGCCTAAACCTGCGCTGGTCGCGAAGGCATTGAAATCAAATTGACCCGTTAACTTTTGCAGCGCAGCGCGATCTAACTTGTTATAAGCCTTATTGGCGTCGCGGGATTCCACTCGGCTCCACTGACTTTTGGCGATCATCATTTCGATGTCGGCAACGTTTTTAGCCGCGCGTTTAGCATCCTTGTAACCCGCTTCGGTCAGTATGTCTGTCACATATTTCGCCATAGCTTGGCGATTAGCGGCAAACTTAGGATCATCTTTCAGGTAATAATCGCGGTCCGGCAGCGTAAGGCCCGACTGGCTTAGATACACGGCGTACTGAGTTGAATTTTTAGCGTCGTTATTGACGTAAAAACCAAAGGGAATACCAGAGCCGGTCGTCAGCAATTTACCCATAACGGCAGGTAAATCAGCATGTGTTTTTGCGGCAGCAATATCGGCCAGCAATGGCTTAAGCGGAGTAACGCCTAAGGTTTCAAGCAAATCGGTATTCATAAAGCTGGCATTGAAATCACCAATCTTCTGCTCATTAGAACCTGCCGCTGGATTCTTTTTAGCAGCCGCTTCGTCGATGATCTTTTTCAATGCATCTTGACTTTGATCGTACAGCACAGAAAATGCGCCGTAGTTAGACTTGTCGGCAGGTATAGGCGTATTCGCCAACCATTTACCGTTAACGCTGTAATAGAAATCGTCTTGATGGCGAACTGAGGCATCAAAGTTTTGCAATTCAATGCCAGAAATCGCGGTGACTTCAGTTTTAGGCTCAGTACTACAAGCGGCTAAACCTAAACTCAGGGCGATACCCAGTGCCAGTGTGCTTATCTTCTTCATTGTTTTCCCCAGCTTCCTTAAGAGTTATTATTTTTCCCGCAAAACCTTAGCATCTTGCCACGCCCCACAGTAGCAAGATTTTGTAAAAGGATATGACACTTTAGCGACGCGCGAACTGATTTAGATAAGATGGCATCAAAGTCGTTTAGGATTTTTATCGCACAAAAAATAAGGGCGCAACCTCAGTCATGCCCTCAAGACCTCACATGCATCACTCGCTAGAAGTTTTTACCCACAAATAAATAGAAGGACTTATCGCCAAGATCTGTGATCCCAAAGCCGATTGCCGCAGGTCCCATGGAAGTATCAGTACCAATGTAGAGACTCGATGCATAAATCAAATCAGTAAGAGTGACTTCAGAACGCTCATCCCAGACATTGCCCGCTTCCAAACTCCAACCTAGATACAAAGGATAATCTGTCATTCCGAGCGCATCACGCCCGAGATCATATTGATAAACAAAGGCGCCAAAGACTTTATGCGCGCCTGTCAGTGAGTCTTTATGGTAGCCAGATAGATTTAAAAATCCACCCAGCTCAGATAGATGCAGCGTATTCATCCCATCATTATCATTGGTTGAAATCGATGCCTTACCCACAAAAGCATGATTGCCGACACTCAAGGCGCCCTTCCAGTCGGCCTCTATCTGCACACTGTATTGGTTTTGGTTATCATCGATAATGTCATCGAAATCTTCATTGCGCACATAGACGTTTAAGGTCACGCGATTACCCGATGTCGGGAAACTAATACTGTCTAAGCTGTCGTAGCCGAATCTAAAGTAAGCTCCATAGGAGCTAAAATCCAAGTCCCGTAACAGCCAGGCATCATTAATTATCGCGCCCTTCTCCGCCACTAAACCCAGTTCAATCGTGCCCTGTGATGTGTAGTTGTAGCCGATCCCGAGTTCGATGGTGTGGGTTTTCTTGTCAAATGTGAGCAGACGATTGTTGTTATCGTATAAGTCCCAATTACGGGTATCGTATTGATAACGGGCGCGGCTAAAGAATTGTTGGTCTCTGTCTAATGGCTGATAGAACTCAGTCGCAAACAACTTTTCCATACCGAGTTTGATTTCATTGCGCCACTCGCCGCCATTGAAGGTCAAATCCGTCATGGTATAGGCCATGTCAAAACTGATGGCAGATTCAGAGTTAAAATCATCCTCCCAGTTAAAGCCCAGTTGGAAATAATTTGGCCCCCAAGACTTAGCTTTAGTGGTCACAGTCAGTACGCGGCCATCTTCACCCTCGACAAACTCAGCATCGACACGCTCAAACTTATTGAGGGAGTAAATACGCTTTAACGCCTCATTAAGCTCGTCCTTAGACACAGCTTGCCCAGGTTTAATGTTCAAGGTTTCCGTTAAGAGATTCAGACTCACCTTAGATTGGTTATCGAAGACAATTTCATTAACAGAATGACGCACATCCGCCATTAACAACTTACCTTTGGCTTTTTTGGCCTCGACGTAGGCGGCATATTCCTCAGGGCTCACGCTCATGCTGCTCAGCTTATCAAGCTGTCCATTAGCGGCTTCTTTGCCGAGGGTTAATGCCAAGGGCATGATAGTGAAATCAGTGGTGCTCAAGGCGTCGATCGCGGGACGGATCAACACATCTTTATCAGTCAGCAGTAGTTTTTGTTTTTCGGTGCTGGCATTGGTCAAAAAGTTGGAGAGCTGATCGAGCACGGCAATAGTGCTGTCTAATTTATCTTTTTTGACTAGAGGTGAACCAATATCGACGGCAATAATAATATCGGCGCCCATGGCCTTAACAACATCGACGGGCATATTGTTGGCAATACCGCCATCGACCAATAACTTACCGTCAATTTGAGCGGGCTGCAGCGCACCGGGAACCGTCGCAGAGGCTTGCATGGCTTTGACCATACTGCCGTGACTGATCACCACAGGTAAGCTGGTTTCTAAATCGGTCGCCACTGCACGGTAGGGAATGGCTAAATCATCGAAATTACCAAACTGCTGTACTAGATCCGTAGACTGACGCAGAAGTTGCGACATAGTTTGACCACGCAGCAACCCACTTGGCGCCCTTACTTGGCCTTCGTTATAACCAATGTTCAGTGGAATGTTGTAGCGATCGCGTAACTGTTTATCCCTATAACTCAAAATATTGCGCGGGATAGTATCCGAGTAGCCACTGTCCCAATCAACACCCATCATGATTGCTTCGACTTCGCTGGCGCTGTAACCCAAGGAGTACATGCCTGCGACATAGGCACCGATACTGGTGCCCGCGATGTAATCGACCGGGATGTTATGTTCTTCTAATATTTTGAGCACCCCCACATGGGCAGCACCTTTAGCACCGCCGCCACTGAGTACGACACCAATTTTAAGGCGCTCTGCCGCCATCGACGGAGTCATGCACAAACACAAAATAATAGAAGCGAGTAGTTGACGCATCATGGTGAGGTTACTTTTTTATGGGATAAAAATCCGAGTTATATTACCAAACTTATCGATTTAACCGTCAGTCATATTTTATCTGGACCGACTAGTGATAAGACTGTGTACTATTTACACAAACAGATGCAGTTTAATTGAATAAATGACGAAAAAAAATATCAATCGTGGCTGAATATTTTGTCATTTAAATCTCAGGACGTAAGTTTATATCTTGCTGATTACCGCCAATAATCAGCACAAATATCAAGGACGCATGATCAAACATAAACGAGCCGATAATAGGTTATATGGTCTAGCTTAATGCTCAATAGCAACGATTCTGTTATCTGTTTCTAAATAGCGTTCAAAATCATCCACGCACATGGGCTTAGCAAAATAATACCCTTGAATAATATAACAGCCGCGGCTAAATACTTGCTCTAGCTGCTCAACCGTCTCAATCCCTTCGGCAACCACATTTAATTTAAGGTTACGGGCTAATTCAATAATACTGCTTACAATCGCCTGATCGGCCTTATTGGTGGCGATATCAATCAAGAAGGAGCGATCGATTTTTAAGGTATTCACCTCAAAATGGCGTAAATAAGCCAGAGAAGAATAACCCGTCCCAAAGTCATCAATGGCAACTTCAATCCCCAAGGATTTCAATCGCGAGAGATGATCTTTAGCGACGTGCAGCTCTTTCATCAACACGCCTTCAGTGATTTCTAAGCCTAAAGACGCCGTCGGCATTTGGGTTTCATGCAGAATTCTTTGTATGTCTTCAATAAAATCGGGCTGCCTGAAATGCACCGCCGAAATATTAACCGACAACTTAAAGGTAGCGCCATAACGTTTTGCCCAATATGCTCCCTGCACACAGGCTTGCCTTAACACCCAGCGGTCAATATCGACAATTAAACCGCAGGCCTCGGCGACTTTGATGAAAATATCGGGACGAATAAAGCCGTCCAGCGGATGTTTCCAGCGAATTAATGCTTCCATTCCGATGAGCTTATCGTTACGCAAAATATCAATTTGCGGCTGGTAATAAAGCTCGAACTCTTGCCGCTCTATGGCTTTGCGTAAATCAGCCTCAAGCCGTAAATGATAGAGGGCTTGAGCATTACGCTCAGAGGAATAATATTGGAAATTCCCCCGTCCTTCTTCTTTGGCGTGATACATAGCGAGATCGGCATTCTTGATAAAGGCTTCAGGCTGAACCGCATCGTCGGGCCAAATACTGATGCCAATACTGGTCGAAATATAAAACTCACGGCCATATAACTTAAAAGGCGCCACAATTTGTTCCAGCAGCCGCTCGGCAATGTGGTTTATCTCATCAATGCTGTTGGCATTTCTGAGTAAAATAACAAATTCATCGCCGCCAAAGCGGCAGAGCATATGCTCGCTAGCAATACAGGATTGTAGTCGGCTTGAAGCTTCGACCAGTAAGGCATCGCCCATGCTATGACCATAGGAGTCATTAACATGCTTAAATCTATCGAGATCCAAGAACAATAGCGCCAATTTCTCACCCGTTTGCTGCGCGGCCTGAATCGACTGTAATAGGCGACTAGAAAATAAGGAGCGGTTTGGCAATCCAGTAAGTACATCGTAATTGGCTAGGCGGCGTAAATCGGCTTCGGTTTGTTTACGTTCGGTAATATCCGAGAATACCACCACATAATGGGTCACTTTCCCGTTGGCACTTTGCATCACAGATACATTTAGCCACACAGGGCAAGGTTGCTGACTGGCGTTGATTAACTCACGCTCGCCCGTCCAAGACTGGCTATCACTGAGGAGTTGCTTGATTTCCGATGCCAAACCGTCATTCATCTGTACAAATTGGGTAAAGGATTGGCCTACTAAGTCAGCAGAATCGATGCCGATAATTTGCTGTGCCGCGTAATTCGCTACGCGAATACTGCCTTCGACATCTAAAATCAGTACACCTTCAGATGTGTTACCAAACGCTTTTGCCAGTAAATTCACTTCATCTTCTAACTGGCGTTGCACGGTAATATCACTATAAATACCCGCGACCCGCTCAATCTCATTGGAGTGCTTATTACGGGTAACGGGCCGCCCTCTTACCCTTAACCAGCCCCAATTACCATCCTTGCGCTGATAACGATATTCGGCTTCGAATCTATCTATCTCCCCCGATATCATACTATCCCACTGAGCGAGCGCTTTTTCCCTATCCTGTGGATGCACAGGCAACTCTGCTAAGCTCACAACAATCTCATTGGCATGGGTACCGAGAACGGCACCGCGATTATCAAGATGAAATGCCTGAGTATTTTTATGCCATTCCCAGAGATCCGAGTCACTACCGCGCAAAGATTGCCTCAGCCTGTCATCACTCTCTGTTAATGCCTGATTCATCTGCTTAAAGGTATTGATCTGACGTTGCCGATACCAAGCAAGACTTAAGGCAATAATAGAAAATAACAGCAGTAAAATGCCTTTAAAACCTTGGGATAACCACCAATGCTGCTCAACATAAAAGGGATAGTTAAAAGGTTTATCGGACCATATTCCATTGACCTGACTTAAAATATCTAAAACATAACCACCCGCAGCTAAACCTGCGAGGTTAATCTGCGACTCCCCCTGTAACAGCACATAATTACTCTCTTCATCTTGATAACGTAATCGGTATTTAAATTGGATGGGCGAATCATCGAGATAATCTAAGTTAGTGATTTGAAAACTGACCATATTGGCTTCGGGTTTTATGGTCATCAGGTTGCGCGGCAACAGGGACACTTCGGTCGTGTTGTTATAGTACACAGAGACAGATTCAAGCATCACATGGTCATCGGTAATGCGATTGGCCAGCCTATCGACATCGAGTCGCATCACGCCCTCGGGCGTGCCTAAGTAAAAGCCTGTTTTAGTTGAGTAAAAATAGGCGCCTTCGTTCATCTCATCGGAAATTAAACCATCGAGCTGATTGAACATAGCAATCTCGCCCGTTTGGATATCCTGTCGCACCAAAGAATCCGAGCAGCCCACAAGATTAGACTTGGGCGTTTTTTGAATAAAAAACACTGAACTACAATTTAATTGCCACTCGGAGGTCAATGAAATTAACGATCCCGTTTGCTGATGGTATTCAAATAAACCTTTTTCATAGGAGCCAAACCAGATCACCCCAGGTGACATTTCTTCAATGTGACTGACCGTGGGTTGTGCAGCAAAAGCATTAAACAACTGCCGCTGATCATGAAACTCATTTTGGCTGTCGATGTAACCAAAGACTTTTTTACCGCCCACCCACAAACGACCGTCGGAGGTGCGATAAATAGTGCGGATCACGGGGCGCTTAGGGCCGTCAAACTTGTTCGATGACTTATCAATATCAAAGGGCTGAGGTTCGTACAGTCCCATTTCCCAAAAATACAGCCCTGTTGTCGTCGCAATCCAAACACGTCCTTTCAGTTTGGGGTCACGATAGGTTTTATAAATAAGCTTATTTTTAAAATCATCATTGCCGTGAGTCCATTTAGAAAAGCTACTGCCTTGCAAAGTGTCTTTATCGACAACAAAGAGGCCGCTGGTCGTCGATAACAGTAAATAATGCCCCTCAAACGCACTGATATCGTAAATACTTTCATGGGGATTAAATCCCTCAATTGGCACGTTAAACGCTTTGCTACTGCCTTTTGCAATAAAATCTAAACTGGAAGAACCTAACCAAACCCCTTCATCACTGGCATACACTGACCAAGTCATGGCATCGCTCAGTTGATAAGGTTCATCGCCAGTATAAGTATCGAGGATGAAATCAGGCTGTGACGCCAATAAAGCCAATCCATCGCCTGAGCCTCCGACCCACATCAAACCTGCATCATCAAACAACATGGCTTTCAGCGTTTCCATGTTGGCCTCAGCCTTCAACTCTTTTTGATAGTTTTCAATCTGCCGCGTTTCGGGCGACCATTTCAATAAGCCGATACGACTAGAAAACCACAGTTCCCCTTTAGCATCCTCAATGATCACTGTGCTCCAATCGGGCAATTCTGGCACGGGGATAATTTGCCTAGACATTTGATCTAATTGATAAACGCCGCGTCCGGTCGCAATCCAGATCCTATTTTGAGAATCCTCTAACATATCGAGAATACTGCCCATAGATTCGGTCCAAGAGTATTGGAACACTCGCTCGCCATTTTGCTCCAGCAACTCTAATTGCAAGGTTCCCGCGACCAGCATTTGACCGTTAGGCATGACCAGCAATTTGCGCCAAGGAAGATCGCGATTAACTGGCAACTGAGTAATGAGGCGCAGTTCGGACTTTGAAGGGGAGAATTCATAAATCTGGCCATTATCAATTAATAATCGCCATGTTTTACTATTCTTTCGGGCTGCCGAGACCAGCGCACCACCGGGAAACTGCGGGAATAAATAGGGAGAACCAAAGGCGGTAAATTGATTTTGGACAATATCGTAGAGGTAAATTGCGGCGTTGGTGCTAACCAATAACTTGTCACGTTCTATGTTTACTACTGAGGTTAAAAAGTCATCTGACAGTCGCGATTCGGTGCCGATTTTATCGATACGCCGCACCTTAGAATTACTAACTCGATACAAGCCCTGCTCAGTCGCGGCCCATACAAAACCGTAATCATCTAAGGCCAAGCCTCGAATACTGGTGACCGCTAAACCGTCCCTATCAGTAAAAACTCGCTGCACAAAACCGCCCGCCCAAGCAGAGTGGACGCAAGTCAGAGAAAGGATGAAACATGTCAGAATTGTTCTAATTATTTTTGTTTGCATGTGACGGCTTACTTCATACCATAGTTGTACTGTAGCAGCTCAATCCTATCAATTCATCCGCTTGTTTACATAAAAGTTACAAAAAAATTCAGGCAATAAAAAAGCGCCCAAATGAGCGCTTTTTTAATCGACAGCTAAATTACTTTTTCTTTGCCTTTGGGTTTGGCAAATCAGTAATAGAACCCTCGTACATTTCAGCGGCTAAGCCTACTGATTCGTGCAGTGTTGGGTGAGCGTGAATGGTTAATGCTAAATCTTCAGCATCACAACCCATTTCAATCGCTAAACCGATCTCGCCTAACAGCTCGCCGCCGTTAACGCCAACAATCGCACCACCGATTACACGATGAGTATCTTTGTCGAAAATCAGTTTAGTCATGCCTTCGCTCGCATCAGATGCGATAGCGCGGCCGCTTGCTGCCCATGGGAAAGTAGCAGTTTCGTAAGCAATACCTTGCTCTTTCGCTTCTTTCTCAGTTAAACCAACCCAAGCGACTTCTGGGTCAGTGTAAGCAATTGATGGGATCACTTTTGGATCGAAGTAGTGCTTCATGCCAGCGATAACTTCAGCCGCTACGTGGCCTTCGTGCACGCCTTTGTGAGCCAACATAGGTTGACCAACGATGTCACCAATTGCATAGATGTGCGGTACGTTAGTACGCAGTTGCTTATCAACCTTGATAAAGCCACGCTCATCAACGTTAACACCTGCTTTTTCAGCATCTAACGACTTGCCATTAGGTGCACGGCCAATTGCTACCAATACGGCATCGTAACGGACTGCTTCAGTTGGTGCGCTCTTACCTTCCATAGAAACATAAATACCGTCTTCACGGGCTTCTACCGCTGTGACTTTAGTTTCAAGGATTAGGTTGAATTTCTTCTTGATTTGCTTAGTGAATACACGAACAACGTCTTTATCAGCCGCAGGGATCACTTGGTCGAACATTTCAACCACGTCGATTTCACTGCCTAAAGAAGCGTACACAGTACCCATTTCTAGGCCGATAATACCGCCGCCCATCACTAACAACTTGCCTGGAACTTCTTTCAGTTCTAATGCGTCAGTCGAATCCCAAATACGTGGATCTTCATGCGGAATGAATGGCAGTTTAATTGGGCGAGAACCCGCAGCAATGATCGCTTGCTCGAATTGAACCACTTTGACAGTGCCATCTTCAGCAGTCACTTCTAGCGTGTTAGGGCCAGTGAATTTACCAAAACCGTTAACCACGTTAACTTTACGCATTTTGGACATACCGCCCAATCCGCCAGTTAATTGGCCAATGACTTTTTCTTTAAAGCCACGTAACTTATCTAAATCGATAGTTGGCTCGCCGAAAACCACACCGTGAGCAGCAACGGCTTTGGCTTCTTCGATAACTTTAGCAACATGTAATAGGGCTTTAGATGGGATACAACCCACGTTAAGACACACGCCGCCTAAAGTGCTAAAACGTTCAACGATAATGGTTTCAAGACCTAAGTCCGCTGCACGGAAAGCCGCAGAATAACCTGCAGGACCTGCACCTAATACCACTACCTGAGTTTTGATTTCGTTACTCATGTTTTCCTCTAATTCTCATTCAATCCGTTGGAGGAGCTATCCTGCCAACCGAAAATGCGCCAGCGCGTAAGGTGGGCGCATTTTAACCTGTGTTTGATACTGATCACAATAAACAAAAGGCCACTCAAGATGAGCAGCCTTATATGCTTACAGAACCAAAGTACGAATATCGGACAGAATTCCTGACAGCGTCACACTAAAGCGTGCAGCCATAGCACCATCAATCACACGGTGATCGTATGACAGCGACAGTGGCAACATCAATTTAGGTTCGAACTCTTTACCATTCCACTTAGGCTTAATTTCAGATTTAGACACACCTAAAATCGCTACGTCTGGGTAGTTAACGATAGGCGTAAACGCTGTACCGCCAATGCCACCTAAACTTGAAATAGTAAAACAGCTACCTTGCATGTCAGCAGATTTCAGCTTGCCATCACGGGCACGGATAGAGATATCAGCCAGTTCACGAGATAACTCGATAATGCCTTTCTTATCCACGTCACGCACGACTGGCACAACCAAACCGTTTGGCGTATCAACCGCCACACCGATGTGGAAATACTTCTTCTGGATCAGTGATTCGCCATCGCTACTTAAGCTTGAGTTGAACACTGGGAACTGTTGCAACGTTTTAGCCACAGCTTTTAGCATAAACACTAAAGGCGTGATCTTGTAATCGGCTTTCTTCTTCGCCGCTACATCGTTTTGCTGCTTACGGAACTCTTCCATTTCAGTGATATCAGCTTCATCGAACTGAGTCACGTGAGGGATAGTTACCCAGTTGCGGTGTAAGTTAGGGCCAGAAATCTTCTGGATACGGCTTAATGGAATCTCTTCCACTTCACCAAACTTACTGAAATCAACTTTAGGTGCTGCAATCACTTGCAGACCGCCGCCGTTACCTGAACCGACTGAGGTTGCCGCAGTCGCTTTCGGACGAGACAGTTCGTATTTCACATACGCCTGAACGTCTTCTTTCATGATGCGACCTTTACGGCCAGAACCTGTCACTTGGGTCAAATCGACACCAAATTCACGGGCTAAACGACGTACCGCAGGAGACGCATGTACCGCACCGGTAGACACAGGTGTACCTGCGCTAGGGTGGTGTGGTACTGGAGGACGGCTTGCAGGTGTTGGGGCTGCAACGGGCGCCGCGCTCACTGGAGCAGGAGCTGCCGCTTGAGCAACCGCTGCAGGAGGTGCACCTGCAGTCACAGTTTCAATCGTCGCAATAACGCTACCTTGAGAAACCTTGTCACCCACCTTAACAGTCAAAGACAGCAGTTTACCGGCGAATGGCGCAGGTACTTCCATGGTGGCTTTGTCAGTTTCAAGGGTAATCAAACCTTGGTCTGCAGTGATTTCATCACCGACAGACACGAGCACTTCGATCACATCGACATTGCTGGCATCGCCAATATCCGGCACTTGAATTTCTTTTACCGCAACCACACTTGCCGCTGGTGCAGCAGGTGCAGCAGGTGCTGCGGCCACTGGCGCTACCGTAGCGGCAGGAGCCGCTTGGGCAGCAACAGTTGGCGCGGCTGCAGGTGCAGCGCCGCCAACTTCAAGCATGATGACTAAAGAGCCTTGCGACACTTTATCGCCAACTGCGACTTTAACGTCTTTAACCACACCCGCGAAAGGTGATGGTACGTCCATGGTCGCTTTGTCTGTTTCTAGGGTAATTAAACCGCTATCAACTTCAATCTTGTCACCGACAGCAACCAGGACTTCGATAACCGATACATCTGTGTCGCCACCGATATCAGGTACAGTCACTTCAACCACTTTGGTTGCGCCCGTCGCAGGAGCAGCAGACACAGGGGCTGGAGCCGCTTGAACTGGTGCAGATGCCGGTGCCGCCTGAGCGGGTGCTGCAACTGCCGCGCCCGCCGCTTGCATCATAGCAATCAAAGTACCTTCAGATACTTTATCGCCCACAGCCACTTTCAATTCGGCTAAAACACCGGCGAAAGGCGCTGGAATATCCATAGTCGCCTTGTCGCTTTCGACGGTAAGAATCGATTCTTCTGCCGCTAGGGTATCACCCACAGCCACACAAATTTCGATCACTTGCACTTCATCGCCGCCGATATCAGGAACAAAAACTTCTTTTAATTCAGCCATTTTTATTGCCTCTTACGCGTACTGTGGATTGATCTTGTCAGCGTCGATACCATATTCTTTAATGGCTTTTGCTAACACATCGACAGGCAGCTCTTTGCGATCAACCAGTGATTTCAGTGCCGCAATAACGATGAACTTAGCGTCCACTTCAAAGTGGTGACGCAGATTCTCGCGGCTGTCTGAACGACCGAAACCGTCAGTACCTAACACTTTGTAATCGGTAGGAATGTAAGCACGTAACTGTTCGCCGTAAATCTTCATATAGTCAGTCGCTACGATTGCAGGTGCATCACTTGAAATCACTTGGCTGATATAGGCTTGTTTTGGCGTTTCGGTTGGGTGCAGCATGTTCCAACGTTCAGCGGCTTGACCATCGCGAGTCAATTCGTTGAAGCTAGTTACGCTAAATACGTCGGCAGTAATACCGAAGTCTTTCGCCAGTGCTTGCGCCGCTTTACGGGTTTGTTCAAGGATAGTGCCACAGCTCATTAACTGAACTTTGCCTTTACCTGAGCCCGCAACCGTTTCTAACTTATAGATGCCTTTCACTATGCCCACTTCCGCGCCTTCTGGCATGGCTGGTTGCTCATAGTTTTCGTTCATTGTGGTCAAGTAGTAGAAGATATCTTCTTGATTCTCGCCGTACATACGACGAATACCATCTTGTACCACAACGGCAATTTCGTAACCGTAGGTTGGATCGTAAGAAATACAGTTAGGGATAGTGTTCGCCAATACATGGCTGTGACCGTCTTGATGCTGTAAACCTTCGCCGTTAAGCGTTGTACGACCTGAAGTACCACCGACTAAGAAACCACGAGCACGCATGTCACCCGCTGCCCAAGCCATGTCGCCAATACGTTGGAAACCGAACATTGAGTAGTAGATGTAGAACGGGATCATAGGTGTATCGTTGACAGAGTAGCTTGTCGCTGCCGATACCCATGAAGACATAGCACCGAGTTCGTTAATCCCTTCTTGCAATACTTGACCGGTTTTATCTTCACGATAATAAGCCACTTGGTCAGAGTCTTGCGGTACGTATTTTTGGCCTTCGTGAGCATAAATACCCACTTGACGGAACAGACCTTCCATACCGAAAGTACGGGCTTCGTCAGGAATAATTGGCACAATGTTTTTGCCAATTTTCTTGTCTTTCAGCAATGCTGTCAGCACGCGAACGAATGCCATAGTCGATGAAATTTCACGGCCGTTTGAGCCCTGTAAAATCGAATCGAAAATCTTCAGTGACGGCACTTCCATCTCTTCCGTGAACTTTTGACGACGTTGTGGCACGCTACCATGCAGCGCTTCACGACGGCTCATCATGTACTTCACTTCTTCAGAATCTGGACCTGGGTGATAGAAAGGCAGATCTTCTAACTGGTCATCAGGGATCGGGATATTGAAACGATCGCGGAAGTAACGGATAGACTCAACGCCCATCTTCTTCACGTTGTGAGCGATGTTTTTACCTTCACCCGCATCACCTAAGCCGTAACCTTTAACGGTTTTCGCTAGGATAACTGTTGGACGGCCTTTGGTTTTTTGTGCATGTTCCAGTGCAGCGTAAACTTTAACTGGATCATGACCGCCACGGTTTAAGCGCCAAATGTCATCATCTGACATGTTCGCAACCATTTCGGCCGTTTCAGGATACTTACCAAAGAAGTGTTCGCGCGTATAAGCGCCACCTTTGGCTTTACAGTTTTGGTATTCACCGTCAACGGTTTCTTCCATTAACTGCAGTAGTTTACCGCTGGTGTCACGGGCCAATAATGGATCCCAGTAACGACCCCAAATCACTTTCACCACTTCCCAGCCTGCGCCGCGGAATTCGCCTTCAAGTTCTTGGATGATCTTACCGTTACCACGTACAGGGCCATCAAGACGCTGTAAGTTACAGTTAACGATGAAGACTAAGTTATCTAATTCTTCACGGGCTGCTAAACCGATCGCACCTAAGGCTTCTGGCTCGTCACACTCACCGTCACCTAAGAAACAGTAAACAGTTTGTGCTGAACAATCTTTCAGACCACGGTCAGTCAGATATTTCAGGAAACGAGCTTGATAGATGGCTTGAATTGGACCTAAGCCCATAGAAACCGTTGGGAACTGCCAGTAATCCGGCATCAATTTTGGATGTGGGTATGAAGACAGACCCTTGCCATCCACTTCTTGACGGAAGTTAGCCAGTTGCTCTTCGCTTAAACGACCTTCTAGGAATGAACGCGCATAAATACCTGGGGCGATATGGCCTTGGAAATACACGAGATCGCCACCGTCTTTCTCATTCGGTGCACGGAAGAAGTGGTTAAAACATACGTCATAGATAGTCGCGCTTGAAGCGAAACTTGAGATATGGCCGCCCAACTCTAAATCTTTCTTAGAACCACGCAGAACCATAGCCAAAGCGTTCCAACGGATGATGGCGCGAATGCGACGTTCCATCTCTTGGTTGCCAGGCATGTGAGGCTCTTGACCCGCTGGGATAGTGTTCAAGTAAGCCGTTGTGGCATTGTAAGGCAAGTGAGTGCCATTACGACGCGCTTTATCGATCAGCTTCTCTAGTAAAAAATGCGCGCGCTCTGGGCCTTCCTGTTCCAACACGGCTTGCAGGGCATCAACCCATTCCTGAGTCTCTAATGGATCTACGTCTTGTAGCATATCTTCAGACATGACACTGTCCTTCTCTATATACATGATAATGAATGGTGTTTGCGGCATATTCCGATTTAGCAGGCAGCTAAACTACAGAACTTAAGCGCCACTCTTTAAACGGCGCAAGCTTCGCTGCAACCGGCTATCTTCTTCCCGCACAGATAACATCACCTCTTCGATGTAACTTAAGTGTTCATTCGAGGCTTCTCTGGCGGCTTCGGGATCACGACGAACGATGGCAGCGAGCAAGGCCCGTCTGTGATCGTTAGCCATAGTAGAAGCTTCTTCGCGGCGGCTTAAAAGCTCCAAGTTTTGCGCCACATTTTGATGCAGCACAGGGGTTAAACTGAGAACGAGGTGTAACATAGCCACGTTATGTGACGCTTCGGCAACGGCACGATAAAAGCGCACAATGGCGGCGGCTTGTTTTTCGATATCGGTGGCGGCTTCCACCTCGAGGATCATACGTTTGATATTTTGCATATCTGCGTCAGTACCACGCAGCGCCGCAAAATAAGCCATCATACCTTCGGTAGCATGACGGAACTCCAGCAAGTCGTATTGACTCTCTGGATCAGAATTCATAAGTTCAACGATAGGATCGGCAAGACTCTGCCAGAGTTGCTCTTTGACATAAGTACCACCGCCTTGGCGGCGCATTAACAGTCCTTTTGCCTCAAGCTTTTGGATAGCTTCACGCAATGAAGGTCGAGACACTTCAAACTGGATCGCCAGTTCGCGTTCAGGCGGTAACTTCTGACCGGGCTGCAAACTACCCTCTAAGATCATCTGCTCTAATTGAGCCATGATCACATCAGAAATTTTTGGCTGATTAATTTTACTATAGGCCATCAGGCGCTCAGCTCCGTTGTAAATTGGTCTTACCAATTTTTTTGAGTGAGCGCACTTTATCAAATCAGCGTTTTGATGTCCAGATTGAAGATCACTCCTTAAAAGCGATCTCGATCGAAAGCACTCACGAAGAGAGAGCATAGCGGAAAAAAATGTCTATGGGGTCAGACCATTTGACAGAGCTGAGCTATCTCAGCTCAGACTGCCAAATTCAGCTATCGCTGTGACGCGATATTGCTTAACTCACCAATCCAAAAATGGTCAGCAGTGACAGTACCGCGACGATAAGTGTAAAGTTGCGTTTACTGAGCACTAATAATGCTAAGGTTGACTGTACACATATAGGTGCACTCGCGACCTCAGGTAAAGGTTGCGCTGCTAATGCCGTCTCAACAACGACAGTGCGAGCACTGGTATTTATGGTCAAACCATGATGGCGCCATGCGGCTAACCCTTCGCTAAATTGGCCACTTAACGCATAACCAAAGGCAAAGATGCGGCTAGGTAACCAATCCAACACGCTAATCACTTCATTGACTAATGGCAGTTCAAGGGATTTACGGGCATTTTCTTCGGCATAAAAACGCACTGTGCAATACAACACAGCACCGACTGGCCCCAGAAAAATGAAGAACAAAGCAACGGCGCCGTAATAACGATAGTTAATCCAAGCGACACTTTGACCCACTTTAGCGCCAAGGTCTTTCTCGGATACCGCATCCAAACACTCGCTACAATCGAGCTCAGCGGCATAATGGTAACAAGCTTGGACGTCAGAACGACAAGCCGCTTGCATATATTTCTTGAAAATATCACGCTGTTTCTGATGGTTAAAACAAACCACCGCTACGACAATCCATAGCGCTAAACTTAATAAGCCCCAAAACATGCCCGCCACTAACCAAGACAATACATACACCAACAAGGCTGGCAGCAATAACGCTAGCGCCATCATAACGCTCGTCAGTGATGCTTTATCACCAAAAAACGTCGTTTGGTAGGATTGCAATAAACGATCAAATTGCCATGATGAAGGAAGAAATTTAAGTCGCTCCACTAAAATGGCGACCAAGAGTGAAAATAATGCCATGGGCTGTACCTCTATAATTTGTCCATAAATAGTCTAGGTTTGTGTGAAATACGTCTAAAATCCAAAAACCTAAGAGCGCAACGCCTGAGTATATTCCTTTAGCTTCTCTAAATATCTTTCCCAATCAAAACTTTGCCCAGGATCTGTTTTGCGCATTGGCGCAATATCACAATGACCCACAATTCGTTCGGTACTCAGCGATGGATACTCAGCCAACAGTGCTTGCGTCAACGCTGTCAGTGACTGATATTGCTCAGGTGTGTAAGGTTCAGTATCTGTGCCTTCCAGCTCAATACCAATGGAGAAATCATTACAATTCTCTCTCTCACCATAACGAGAAAGCCCTGCATGCCAAGCCCTATCGTTACAACTCACGTACTGCACACGCTCGCCATTACGGCGGATCAAAAAGTGCGCCGAGACTTCCAAGCCCTGCAGCTGTGCAAAACTGGCATCGGCATTGGTATCTAAACACCCTTGAAATAATTGATCAATATAAGGTAATCCAAAGCAACCTGCTGGCAGGCTAATATTGTGGATCACCAACAAACTCACTTCACCCAAGGGACGTTGATTAAAATGTGGTGACTCACAACGCCTTGCACCCTCACACCAACCCAATTCAAACCGCATTATGAGCTTATCCTCTATGCCACATATACTGAGTTACTCTAACAGTATTCAGCCAAGCAAAGAAGAAACCCAGCGCACGGAACTGACTGACTTCATCATCTTTTAATGTTGAGATCATTGAGCAAGCCATTCACTCCCAACTTAAATAAGCCAGAGGTTGAGTCCTGCCGCACAATCTTCCAAGCTGTTCCGTGAGACCTAAGGCCGTGGTAATCTTAACCTAAGATGCAAGTAGGTCGTCAGTAATTAAAGAATGCAAGGACCCCGCTCATGTTAGAAAACGATATTCGCCAGTCAGTAAAATCCGCCCTCAGTGAAGACTTAGGTGGCACCGAAATCAACGATCAAACCAAGGCCATCGCTTATGGTGATATCACAGCAATGTTGATCCCTGCTGATAAGTACGCTGAAGCCACCCTTATTACCCGTGAAGAAGGCGTTTTTTGTGGAAAAGCATGGGCCGAACAAGTTTTTAATCAACTCGGTGGGGAAGTCGCACTGCATTGGCATGTGGATGATGGCGATCTGGTATTACCTAACCAACTACTGTGTGAACTCTCAGGCCCAGCACGCACGATTCTCACCGGCGAACGCACGGCAATGAACTTTATCCAAACCCTGTCTGGCGTTGCGACCTTAACTAAGCATTATGTCGATAAACTGGTGGGCACTCACACTCGCCTATTAGATACTCGCAAAACCATTCCAGGCCTGCGCACTGCCCAGAAATATGCCGTCACCTGCGGCGGCGGCAAAAACCATCGCATTGGCTTATATGATGCATTTTTGATTAAAGAAAACCACATTATGGCCTGTGGTGGCATTCGCCAAGCCGTAGATACCGCCCGCAGCTTGTACCCGAACAAACCCGTTGAAGTCGAAGTGGAATCACTCGAAGAGCTCGCCTTAGCACTCGACTCTGGCACAGATATCATCATGTTAGATAACTTCGACATCACCAAAATGGTCGAAGCGGTTGAAATGAACAATCAATATAAAGCGAAAGGCGCCGGCGCTAAGCTTGAAGTCTCTGGCAATGTCACCTTGGACACCTTAGCCGAATTCGCCAAAACCGGTGTCGACTATATCTCAGTTGGTGCACTCACTAAGCATGTTCGCGCCCTAGACTTGTCTCTTCGATTGAAAGCTTAAAGCACTCACTCACTCACTAGAGGGTGAAACGTTCACTGAAAGCACCTCAGAACGTTTCACTTTCAACCTATTATAAAGCGATACATTTCTTCTGAGTTCCACTAGGCTAGCCCCTAAGTTATGCCTGTCACTATACATCCGCACCATCACCATCAACCCCAGACTCATCACGCTAACATGCCAGCAATTTGACTCGGCCAGCTTAGGTGCCAGTCAAACTGATAATGTCAAAAGTTTGTTATAACTTAACATACCAATAAGCCAGTTTTTTATACAAAAATGACACTTTATTAGTACTTTATACTTAAAAGTTGTTTCTTTTAGCTTAACTTTGTACTAACTTTTACACAGGCGAGATGGCCGTTTGGTCAACCTCACCTAAGGTCAGCACTGGAATGTCTGTCAAAAAACTCTAATTTGCGTTTTGAGGAGCACATGTTGAGGGACATTAGCCTAAGGTGCGGTTACCGAAATGATTTATTCAAACAGACATTAGCTCAGTAAAGTGGCTTTGGATAAATCAGCATGAGTCATTACACATGGGTCATTCAAGATCATCGGTGTACTGTTAATGTTACATAGATCATAAAAGTGATTTTATTAACATGAATGAGTAATAAAGTTTGTCGAGATAAAAAAATTTATAGGGTAAAACAGCGTTTAGGTTTAACACTCTATTCAACCACAGTAAGTCACTAAATAGTTAGCTGGAGAGAAAAATGAAGGCCATGAATTTAAACAAAGCATTAAATAAAAAAGCTCAGGGTTTTACCCTGATCGAACTGATGATCGTTGTTGCCATTATCGGTATTTTGGCAGCAATAGCATTGCCTGCGTATAAGGAATATGTAAACAAAAGCCGAGTCAATGCCTGTTTAGGTGAAGCAGCATCTTATACAAAATCAATTGTTGGTGCCGTTGTTTCTGAAATGCCTGTAAAACCAATTTATACAGCATCGGCATGTGATAATGGTGGTGATGCACCAACTGTTCAAGCAGATGCTGATGCCCTAGACCTTGCTGCTTTAACCACAGCAGCTAAATATACTTTTACAGCAAAGGATGAAGATGCTTCAGACATTGACTGCGACCTAACAACAACGACTTGCACTCTAGTAGTTGCTCCATAAGCTCCATGGCGAATAATTGTTCCACCAAAAGGAGTTAGCTATTTCTAACTCCTTTTATTTTCCAAATTAACTACTCAAATAATGTTGGTAATACATTTACTATGCCCTCATCCAATCTTCATTTAGGTTTATCCACTTTATTTATTCGTAAAGGTCTGCTAAATGAAGAGCAGATGGCTAACGCCATCACAAAATCCCGTCAGAATAAACATGGACTAGTGAGCACCTTAGTCCAAGAGAAACTAATCTCTGCTCGCGCTATTGCCGAACTATGTTATGAAGAATACGGCACACCGTTATTGGATTTGAATGAATTTGATATCGCCTCCATTCCAGAAGATTTCCTCAATAAAAAGCTGATTGAAAAACACCGCTGTTTACCCTTATTTAAACGTGGTAATCGCCTCTATATAGGTACATCAGACCCGACCAATATTGCCGCCCTCGAAGATTTCCAATTTAGCGCTGGCCTGCACGCCGAAGCCATTCTTGTGGAAGAAGATAAACTCGCTAAGGCGCTGGAAAAAATCCTTGAAGAAGACATCAGCGGGCTCGATATCAGTAGCATGGATGAGGCGGCGCTAGCGGGGATTGAAATTACCGATACAGATAGGCGCAACGAAGAACCCACTGGTGATAGCAGCGACGATGCACCTATCGTTATTTATATCAATAAAATTTTAACCGATGCCATCCGCAAAGGCGCATCGGATTTACATTTTGAACCCTATGAGAAACGCTACCGTATTCGTTTTCGCATTGACGGTATTCTGCACGAAGTATCAGAACCACCAGTAAGTCTTGCTAGTCGTTTATCAGCGCGGTTAAAAGTAATGTCAAAACTTGATATTGCCGAACGGCGTGTACCGCAGGATGGTCGAATTAAGATGAAGCTTTCCCGTACTAAGTCCATCGACTTTCGGGTAAGCACTCTGCCGACCCTGTGGGGCGAAAAAATTGTAATGCGGATCTTGGACTCATCCTCTGCACAATTAGGCATTGAAAAGCTTGGCTACGAGCCTGACCAAGAAAAACTCTATCTTGAGATGCTGGCAAAACCCCAAGGCATGATTTTAGTGACAGGCCCTACAGGTTCAGGTAAAACCGTCTCCCTTTATACTGGGTTAAACATTCTCAATACCGAAGAGCGTAATATTTCTACCGCAGAAGATCCGGTTGAGATTAACCTTGAAGGCGTGAACCAAGTTCACATTAACTTAAAGGCAGGCCTCACATTCGCATCCGCTTTACGTTCATTCCTACGTCAAGACCCCGATGTGGTGATGGTGGGTGAAATCCGCGATCTTGAAACCGCCGAGATTGCCATTAAAGCGGCGCAAACGGGTCACTTAGTCTTATCGACCTTGCACACAAACTCGGCGGCAGAAACCTTAACCCGTTTAATCAACATGGGTGTGCCAGGTTATAACATCGCCAGCTCAGTGAATCTGATTATTGCCCAGCGCTTAGCCCGTCGCCTCTGCTCTGAATGTAAACAAGCTGAAGTGATACCCGAGCATGAATTACTGCGCCTAGGCTTTGCCCAAGCGCAAATTACTCAGGGATTTACCACCTTTAAGCCTGTTGGCTGTGAGCATTGCTCTGCGGGCTACAAGGGCAGAGTCGGTATTTACGAAGTAATGAAGATGTCCGATGAAATAGCCCGTACTATCATGGAGGGTGGTAATTCTTTGCAAATTGCCTCCCAAGCTAAAGCCCAAGGAATGCGAGATTTACGGCAATCAGGATTATTAAAAGTGATCCATGGTGTAACGAGTATTGCTGAAGTCAACCGAGTCACGAGTTTCGACTAAACTCCATATCCACACAAAAGAATGGGTAATAAAACTACCACTTTCAATATTTATGCTTAATACTTAACGTCTGTATTAATAATCTTATCCCCTTAATTTAATAAGAATTATCTAGGAAACATTATGGCTACGGCAACCACAGTAAAAAAGCCTCGCGCCAATAAGAACGACAAAAAGAGCCAACCTAAAATTTATACCTTCGAATGGAAGGGGCTCAATCGTGATGGCAAAAAAACTGGCGGAGAGTTAAAGGGGACTACCGTAGCCGAAATAAAAAGTCAGCTTAAACAGCAAGGTGTCAACCCAAAGGTTGTCCGCAAAAAAGCCTCACCATTATTCTCACGCAATCCTGATATTAAGGCCATGGACATCGCCATGGTGACTCGGCAAATCGCCACTATGTTAGCCGCAGGCGTTCCTTTAGTGACCACCATAGAAATGCTTGGTCGGGGTCACGAAAAGCAAAAAATGCGCGAACTACTCGGCACTGTGCTATCAGAAATTCAATCGGGCATTCCACTTTCAGACTCGCTACGTCCTCATAGACGTTACTTCGATGACTTATATGTCGACCTTGTCGCGGCAGGAGAGCATTCAGGCTCGCTCGATGCGGTATTCGATCGTATTGCCACTTATAGGGAAAAAGCCGAGCAGCTGAAATCTAAAATTAAAAAAGCCATGTTTTATCCCGCTGCTGTAGTGGTGGTTGCGATTTTAGTGACCACATTACTACTCCTCTTTGTGGTACCACAATTCGAAGAGATTTTTAATAGCTTTGGTGCTGAACTCCCTGCATTTACACAGTTCATTATTGGCATATCACGTTTTTTACAAAGTTCTTGGTATATCTTCTTTTTTGCCATTGTCATCAGTATTTGGTTGTTTGTACGCGCCCACCGTAACTCACAGGTCGTTCGGGATAGAGTCGATGAGTTGGTGCTCAAAATTCCCGTTATCGGTAATATTTTGCATAAAGCTGCCATGGCACGTTTTTCCCGCACCTTAGCCACGACATTTGCCGCTGGCGTCCCCTTAATCGATGGTATGGAATCTGCCGCTGGCGCATCGGGTAATGCAGTTTATCGTAAAGCCTTGCTCAAAGTACGCCAAGAAGTGATGGCGGGTATGCAGATGAACGTGGCTATGCGCACCACTGGACTATTTCCCGATATGTTGATCCAAATGGTGATGATAGGTGAAGAGTCTGGATCACTGGATAATATGCTCAATAAAGTCGCCAATATTTATGAAATGCAAGTGGATGATGCCGTCGATGGTTTATCAAGCCTCATCGAACCTATTATGATGGTGGTTATCGGGACACTTGTAGGTGGTTTGATTGTAGGCATGTACCTACCTATCTTCCAAATGGGAAATGTCGTAGGCTAACGCTTCACTTCAATAATAGAAAAGTTAATAACAAGAACAGCTAATGAATGAATTTATCTCCCTTTTGGGCCAGTCTCTAAACCAGAGTCCTTGGCTCTTTATTGCTCTAAGCTTTATTTTTGCCGCTACCATTGGTAGTTTTTTAAACGTGGTGATCCACAGATTTCCTGTGATGATGAAACGAGAATGGCAGCAAGAATGCAATCAGTATTTGCAGGAATACCACGAAGACATAGTCAAAAAAATCGGTATAGAACAACTCAATAAACCTATTGATGCCTTCCCTGAAAAATATAATCTTGTTGTTCCGGGCTCAGCCTGCCCTAAGTGCAAAACGGCGATTAAACCTTGGCATAATTTACCCGTATTAGGCTGGTTAATGCTCAAGGGGAAATGCGCCGCCTGTCACGCCCCTATTTCTGCCCGCTACCCCATTATTGAATTCGTCACAGGGCTACTTATCGCGACTTTAGCTTGGCATTTTGGTCCAAGCTGGCAGTTTATTTTTGCGAGCATACTCACCTTTATGCTTGTAGCACTGACGGGTATCGATCTTGATGAGATGTTACTCCCCGATCAAATGACGTTGCCGTTACTTTGGCTAGGCTTGATAATCAATTTAAATCATACCTTTGCGAGCCCAACCGATGCGATTATCGGTGCGGCGGCAGGCTATTTGAGTCTATGGTCCATTTTCTGGTTGTTTAAAATCCTCACCGGCAAGGAAGGCATGGGCTATGGCGACTTTAAATTACTCGCCGTGTTCGGTGCTTGGCTTGGCTGGCAAATGCTGCCGCTGGTGATTTTACTTTCGTCCCTCGTTGGCGCAGTCGTTGGCATCACTATGATTGTTAGTAAACGCCTGAAACAAGGGAATCCAATCCCATTTGGCCCCTATATTGCCGCAGCTGGCTGGATAGCCTTGCTATTTGGGCAACAGATTGTCGATTGGTACCTATCGACACTGTAAGATCTAGCAAATTAAGCACAAAGCTATCCGGAGTATGTTATGTCAAAGTTTGTCGTTGGCCTTACAGGCGGCATCGGCAGCGGTAAAACGACTGTTGCCAATTTGTTCGCCGCCGAAGGGGTTGCCTTAGTCGACGCCGATATCGTTGCCCGCGAAGTTGTCGCTCCGGGTTCAAAAGGACTGGAAGCGATCGTAACTCATTTTGGTGCTGAGATATTAACACCAGAGGGTGAACTCGATCGCGCCAAGTTACGGCAGCGGATATTTAGCCATCCTGAAGAGCGCGAATGGCTAAACCAACTATTACACCCCATGATCCGCCAAGAAATGCTAGCGCAGGTAGAAAAAGCGACCTCGGCCTATGTAATGATGGTCGTGCCCTTGCTATTTGAGAACGGGTTAGATAGGTTAGTCAATCGGACTTTAGTGGTGGATATTTCACCTGAGTTGCAAATAAATCGCACCGTAAAACGTGACAATGTTGATGCATCTCAAGTTAATAACATCATTAGTAGCCAATGTAGTCGCAGCGAAAAACTCGCCAGAGCCGACGACATTATTGATAATCAAGGAGAGATATCAACCTTAAAACGAGAGGTGCTAGCATTGCACCAGCTATATTTACAACTTTCTGGTACTGATAACGCCCATGACTGAATTAGTTTACGAACAGCCCCTAAACGAGAAAATTCGCAGCTACTTGCGGCTCGAATACCTCGATAAACAGCTGCAAAGTAACCTAAATCATGACCACCAACATAGATGTTTTTATCCGCTGTTTTCCCTCTGTGAATTGTCCGAACGCTGTGATTATCGTAATGAAGTATTAAAAGACATTGAACGGCACTTGCTGCAACTCAGCAAATGGCAAGAATTAGATCACGTCGACCACCAGCAAATCGATCTTTATATCAACGCCCTCACCCAAGCCCGCGAACCGTTGCAAAAGCCAGAACGCTTCGGCAGCCAACTAAAACAAGACAGATTTATTTCTGCGCTACGACAACGCTTTGGCATGCCGGGCGCCTGCTGTAACTTCGATCTGCCGCAACTGCATTATTGGCTAGCTAAACCTTGGGAAGAAAAACAACAAGACTACCGCTCTTGGATATCGCATTTCGAACCTTTACTCACCCCCATCACCCTATTGCTCCAACTTACTCGCAGCACAGCACATTACGACAATGCCGTTGCCCATGCTGGCTTTTATCAGGGTGATAGTGCTCAAGCACTTGCTTTAGTACGAGTCAAAGTCGATGCCTCCCACGGTTGTTATCCTACGATTAGCGGCCATAAAAACCGTTTTGCAATCCATTTTGTGCAGTTTGAACAACAACGCCACTCCGACCGTTCGATTGATTTCTTACTGGCTACCTGTGCATGAAGCCTTTACACTAATGGCCTGAAAGACATTAGTATTGGCGGCCGCTGTATCGCCGTTAACCAAGAGAACAATTATGCCATTGACCGTTAACTGCCCTATATGCAAAGCCCCTGTCGAGTGGGTGCCACAATCTGCATTTAAACCTTTTTGCAGCGAGCGCTGTAAGCTCATCGACCTCGGCGATTGGGCGTCAGAAAAGCATGTCATCCCTGTGAAGGCCGAATTTGATCCCGAAGCATTTGATGAATTTGATCTCGATGAAGGCGACTTTTTTAAAGAATAATGCGAAGCGCTAACAGCTCAGCTTACGCCATCACAGCGATTAATTTGCCCAACTCTCTACTCAATAGATAAAAATTATGACTAAACGCATCCATGTTGCCGTCGGCATTATTACTAACTCGGCCGGTGAAATTCTGTTGGCAAAACGCCCAGACCATTTACATCAAGGTGGGAAATGGGAATTTCCTGGCGGCAAAGTTGAGGCGGGCGAAACGGTCACTCAAGCGCTGATCCGTGAACTCAAAGAGGAAGTTGCACTCGATGTCACCGATAGTCAGCCATTTATGGCGCTGAGTTTCGATTATCCCGATAAACAAGTACTACTCGATATCCATTCAGTCGCAGAGTTTAACGGCACAGCTCAAGGCCTCGAAGGTCAGCTTATCGCTTGGGTCACTAAAGCCGATTTAATTAATTACGACTTCCCCGAAGCTAACAAGCCTATTCTAGAAAAAATTCTCGCTCAGTAATCGAGCCATTTACCTCATTATATCAACGCGCTCTATCCCCGAATCGCAATTCGGGGATGAACTATTTCAATGTCTTAACTCCGCAAACCATGCAATCCTGTGATCGTTAAGCTTACATACCCAAACCACCTGAAGATGCAGGATTCAGCGGGAATTTAACGCACTTTAGGCAAGGCCATTTATTGCTCCTGCATAAATGGCATTCACGCCATCCATGGCGATTGCGGCTATTTGCAGACCTAGCGGGCTAAGTTAAAAATAACCAACACAGCATAAAGTGCGTTACCCCGTGGTTAACATCAGCCGCCGCGACGGAGCGCCTAGGGCACTCCACTTCCGTGTTGCATCAATTCAAAAGGTGGCCGACATTTTGTCATTGATGCGCCTTGAATTGAAGCACCCTAGGCGCTCTGAAACTCGTATCTTCAGGTAGCTTGGGTATAGATATTAGCAATGCGTGATCTAGCTTGCAGCAAATCAATGATCCGCTTTAATCGCATCGAGAATAATGTTTGAATCAAGCTTCATTCTTTCTCTTCGATTTTAAGGGCGCATCATGCACAATAACGTTAAGGCATTCATAGCCACTACTGCCTTATTTTTTAGTTGTCAGGTACTAGCCAATGGTGGCTGTGGATTTGAAGAACAACAACAGGGCTTAATTGCGACCTGCAGCGAGGAGAAACAAGAAGTGATTTTAACTGGCATAGTCGAAGCACAACATTTAGTCACAGATCTCAATGAGTTTGCCGAAGGGTATAAAAGCTACCAGGTCGACACTGCGGCAATCAATCCGCTTAAAAGCGTCACCGAACCAACTGAAATTATTGTGATCATTGGTACTTGGTGTCCAGATTGTCACCGTGAAACACCGCGCTTTATCCGTATTATGGAAGAAGTCGCCAATCCCAATATCAAAGTGACCTATATTGGTGTCGACCGGACGAAGAAAGATCCCGAAGGCTTAGCTGCCAAATACGACTTTACCCGTATTCCAACCTTTATTGTGCTACAGCAAGGTAAAGAAGTTGGCCGTATCGTAGAGCGCCCAACCGTTTCCTTAGAGAAAGATCTCGCCGATGTATTGAAATAAGCGATGCAGTACACACAATAAAGGCCGCATAGCGGCCTTTGGTTTTTATCCATTCAGAGAAAGCTTAGCTCGCTTCGTCAATAATTCGCTGCGCGAGCATCACTAAAACACCTTCACGTAATGCGCCGCCAGATAAGGCTAAATGCTCTATCCCCAGCAACTCAAACAAAGCCAATAAAATAGCGACACCCGCTGCAAAAGTCGGTGCCCGCTCGCTACAAAGCCCAGCGATCCCCATTAAGCTAATATCTTCTTGGGCGAGAATTTCAGCCTTCAACTGAGTGAGCACATCGAGCGTTATCGTCTCAGATAAGCCACGGTGAAGCAGTACTTCAACCACAGATTGTACCGCACCAGAGGCGCCAACAACACAATGCCAACCGAGATCGCGTAGCGTTTGTCTATGCTCAGCTAATGCGATTAGCACTTGCTGCTTGGCATCATCAAAATCTAACTGCTGCAGCGGTAAGCTACTAAAAAATTGGCGATTATAAGTTACGCTACCAAAAGGCAAACTGGTTTTGAACAACACTTGATGCCCATCGCCGATAATAAACTCAGTGCTCGCCCCGCCGATATCTATCACTAAACGGCGGCCTTGACCACAGGTGGTTGCCACCATGCCTTGATAGATAAGCTCAGCTTCACGCATGCCTGAGATGATTTCAATTGGATGACCAAGGAGTGGCAATGCACGCCGATTAAACTCATCGGCATTGCTGATACTGCGAAGGGTTGCGGTAGCAATCACAGCGACATGATTTGCTTCAATCTTATGTTGCACCAACATTTGGGCAAACATACTCAAACAGTCGAGGCCGCGCTGCATCACGTCATGGCTTAAGTTGCCATCGTCGCCTATACCTTCGGCGAGCCTCACCTTGCGTTTATATTTCGCAATAATATGCGGCTGACCACCACGAGTTTTGGCGATCAGCATATTAAAACTGTTTGAGCCTAATGTTATAGCGGCATAAGCGGGTGTTGGCATTTACGAATGTCTACGTGTCCTATCATGACGAGGAGGGCGAGCACCACTGCGTTGCGCACCTGGACGACTTGTCCCAGAACGATCACGCAGGTTTCGAGTGCCGCTCGGGTGTTTACGGTGGATCTTCGCTGGCGTAGGAATATCGGCCAATAAAGCTTCACTGTCGTAATTACTCACTGGAATCGAATGATTAATATAGCTTTCGATTGCTGGCAAGTTCAACGCGTACTCTTCACAGGCAAAGCTTATCGACATGCCCTTATTACCCGCACGACCCGTACGACCGATTCGGTGCACATAGTCTTCACAATCATCAGGTAAATCATAGTTATACACGTGTGAAACGTCAGAAATATGTAAACCGCGAGCCGCGACATCAGTAGCAACCAATATATCTAATTGGCCACTGGTAAACTGCTCAAGAATACGAATACGTTTTTTCTGTGGCACATCACCCGTTAACAAACCCACGCGATGTCCGTCACCTTCAAGCCAAGACCAAAGCGTTTCACAGCTGTGCTTAGTGTTAGAGAAAACGATGGCCTTTTCTGGCCAATCTTCTTCAATCAAGGTCAGCAACAAACGCATCTTCTCTTCTTGCGAAGGATAGAAGATTTCTTCTTTGATGTTTTTAGAGGTTTTTTCTTCAGGAGCGATTTCGACTTTAACTGGCTCGTTCATATGATCATAAGCCAGCTCTTGCACTTTCATCGACAAGGTTGCCGAAAATAGCATATTAAGACGTTGATTTGCCTCAGGCATACGTCTAAACAAGAAGCGGATATCTTTGATAAAACCTAGATCGAACATACGATCGGCTTCATCTAATACTACAGCCTGAATAGAATTCAGACCGATAATGCCTTGGCGAACGTAGTCGATAATTCGACCCGTAGTACCAATCAAGATATCAACACCTTGATCTAATACTTTACGCTGTACATCGTAACTTTCGCCGCCATAAACAATACCCACCTTTAAGTGAGTGTGTTTAGCGAGTAAAATCGCATCTTTAGCAATCTGAATCGCCAGCTCGCGAGTCGGAGCCATAATGATGGCGCGGGGCTGATTAATCAGTCGACCTTCAGGTACGGGAGTCGATAATAAGTGATTAAAAGTGGCGACCAAAAAGGCCATTGTCTTGCCAGTGCCCGTTTGTGCTTGACCAGCGATATCTTTTGATTGAAGTAATACAGGCAGTGATAACGCCTGGATCGGCGTACAAAATTCGAAGCCATTCTCGGCAAGGGCCTGTTTAACCTCAGGATGTAGAGGTAGGTCGGCAAACCTTTGGGTAGATAGATGTGTTTCGCTCATAGCGCAAGCTTACCTGTTGAGGTTGCAATAAGATACTCGATCGTTTGAAATAGCCACATTGTAAAAAGGTAACTTGAAAAGCTATTTTTCAGCCCCAATATACATGGTAAGCCATTAACAAACCAGCAATGGCACCCAAACTGGAGAACATCATGAGCGATAAAATTATATACCTGAGTGACGACAGCTTCGAAAACGACGTATTAAAGTCTGATTTGCCAGTATTGGTAGACTTCTGGGCCGAGTGGTGTGGTCCTTGTAAAATGATCGCTCCAATTTTAGACGATGTGTCTGAAGAATATGCAGGCCGCGTGACTATCGCTAAATTAAACGTTGACCAAAACAATGTTTCTCCAGCGAAATATGGTGTTCGTGGCATCCCAACTTTACTGTTATTCAAGAACGGCGAATTAGCCGCAACTAAAGTTGGCGCACTCTCAAAAACGCAATTAAAAGAGTTTATCGACGCGCAAATCTAATTTGATGTGGTAATGAGTGACCTCCGGCACAAGCTATAAATTAATTGTGCCGGAATTTCCCTAAATTTCTGGACGCCCCGCTTTGTTAGTGCTACTTTAATAACCAGATTCTTTCTAATAACCTCTTCTCGCTCGTCAATCACTATCCTGAATTACATCCTTACTGATTGATCGCGGTAAGCTTTGTCGCGTAACACAAGACCCCCAAAATGAACTTAACTGAATTAAAAGACACGCCGATTTCTGACCTAGTCTCGCTAGCTGAAAATATGAAGCTCGAAAATATGGCCCGCGCTCGCAAGCAGGACATTATTTTCTCAATCCTTAAAGCCCACGCAAAAAGTGGAGAAGACATTTTCGGTGGTGGGGTATTAGAAATACTCCAAGACGGTTTCGGCTTCTTACGCAGCTCAGACGGTTCTTATTTAGCTGGTCCAGATGACATCTATGTCTCACCAAGCCAAATTCGCCGCTTCAACATGCGAACGGGTGATACCATTTTTGGTAAAATTCGCCCACCGAAAGAAGGCGAGCGTTATTTTGCCCTATTGAAAGTCAACGAAGTTAACTTCGATAAACCAGAAAACTCCCGTAATAAAATCCTCTTTGAAAACTTAACCCCACTCCACGCAGAAGAACGTATGCGTATGGAGCGTGGCAACGGCTCAACTGAAGATATTACCGCACGTATTCTGGATTTATGTTCACCGATTGGTAAAGGTCAACGTGGTTTGATCGTTGCACCACCAAAAGCCGGTAAAACGCTATTACTTCAAGGTATTGCTCAGAGTATCAGCTACAACAACCCAGAAGTGGTGTTGATGGTATTGCTGATCGACGAACGCCCAGAAGAAGTAACTGAGATGCAACGCCTCGTTAAAGGTGAAGTAATTGCATCAACCTTCGATGAGCCAGCCAGCCGTCACGTTCAAGTTGCCGAAATGGTGATTGAAAAAGCCAAACGTTTGGTTGAACACAAGAAAGACGTGGTTATTCTACTCGATTCTATTACTCGTCTAGCCCGTGCCTATAACACTGTTATCCCGTCATCGGGCAAAGTGTTAACCGGTGGTGTGGATGCAAACGCCCTGCACCGTCCAAAACGCTTCTTCGGTGCAGCACGTAACATCGAACACGGCGGCAGCTTAACCATTATCGCCACTGCTTTGGTTGATACGGGTTCTAAGATGGACGAAGTGATCTACGAAGAATTTAAAGGTACAGGTAACCAAGAGCTGCATCTGTCACGTAAAGCGGCAGAAAAGCGTGTGTTCCCAGCCATTGACTTCAACCGCAGTGGTACGCGTCGTGAAGAAAAACTCACGACTCAAGAAGAACTGCAAAAAATGTGGATCCTGCGTAAGATTTTAAATCCTATGGATGAAGTCAGCGCAATGGAATTCTTAATCGACAAATTGGCTATGACCAAGACTAACGAAGAATTCTTTACCGCCATGAAACGCGCTAAGTCTTAATCTTCGCGAGTCGCCAAAAAAAGCCGCATCATGCGGCTTTTTTGTTTCTTAAATCCTAAGATTTTTTTACTGCCAGTATTTGACCTAAGCTTTTACTCAAAGCCTGTGTGCGCTGCCGCAGCATTTCCCGCAGCAACAAGACAACAGGCGTCACATGCTCGCGTCCTGGGCACACTAAGTACAAATCGACTGGCTCACCTTGATACTCAGGCAACAATCGTACTAACCGCCCTGAAATTAAGTCATCGGCCAGATCTAGACTCGACTTAAATACCAATCCTTTACCCGCCACAGCCCAACGACGAGCTATTTCCGCATCGTTAGCACTGCGGTTGCCCGTGACACGCACTTTATATTCTTGCCCATCGCGCCTAAATTGCCATTGGTCGTGGGTTCGCTCATCTAACTTATAAAACAAGCAATTATGCTCTATCAGCTGTTCTAATGAATCTGGCACACCAAACTCGGCCAGATATTCAGGTGAGGCGCACAAGACACGATCAACACTGCAGAGCGGAAATGCCACTTGGTTTGAGTCCTGCGGTTTGCCGTAACGCACCGCGACATCAATTTTATCGTGATAAAAGCTGCTGATATTATCGCCAAGATGCAAGCGCACTTGCAATTGTGGGAAATCGAGCAAGAACTCATCGAGCCAAGGCACAAACAGATTACGGCCAAAATCCGAAGAAACCGACAGGCTTAAGGTGCCGGATATCTTACCTTTGTCACTGGCGATGGCTTGCTCACCGAGCGCTAAATCGCTTAAAGCACGACGACAATGAATAAGATAACGCTCACCTTGTACTGTCAAACGTAAGCTGCGAGTTGTACGGATAAATAAGCTAGTATCGAGCTGTTTTTCAAGCCGTTTTATTGCGGCACTGGCAGAAGCAGCGGAGATATCCATCTCGGCCGCAGCGGCAGAAATATTGCCACAATCGGCGACCCGCACGAACAAAGCTAAATCATTAATCAACATGATTATCAAAAATCCTTTGAAAAAATTACAAACTTTACCCTGTTTATCTCTTAGCTAATATTCCACACAATGGCCACACGATACAAGTACGCTTAAACAAATCGGCTCCAGCCAGTACACCCAGAGGAATTAACATGAAAGCCATTGGTTACCAAACGGCAGGTGCCATCACAGCACCCAATGCCTTAGAAGACATCACGTTAGCCGAACCGACGGCGATAGGGTTTGACCTCTTGGTGGAAGTCAAAGCCATTTCCGTCAATCCGGTCGACACTAAAATCCGCGCATCCAGCTCGGCACCAGCGGGCGAATATAAGATCATCGGCTGGGATGCCGTCGGCGTCGTCAAAGCAGTTGGCGAAAACGTCAGTCTTTTCAACGTCGGTGATGAAGTGTGGTACGCGGGCGACATTAGCCGCAGCGGCAGTTATGCCGAATATCAATTGGTTGATGAGCGAATTGTCGGCCATAAACCTAAGAGTTTAACTTATGCCCAAGCGGCGGCATTACCCTTAACCGGAATTACAGCATGGGAGATTCTATTCGACCGCTTAGGTTTGCCCCAAGATGGTTCGGCAACTGACGCCCGTATTTTAATTATCGGCGCGGCAGGTGGCGTTGGCTCTATCATCACTCAGCTGGCGGTAAAACTCACAGGGGCAGAGGTGATAGGCACTGCCTCTCGCCCAGAATCCACCGCTTGGGTGCAAAAACTCGGCGCCGATGCTGTTATCGACCACACCAAGCCACTTTCACAGGAGCTTGCCAATATTGGCATTACTGATGTGACCCATGTGATTAGCTTAACCCAAACCGATCAACATTTTGATGAAATAGTACAAGTGCTTAAGCCACAAGGAAAACTAGCATTAATCGATGATCCTAAGGGGCCATTAGATGTGATGAAACTTAAGCGTAAAAGCTTATCCTTACACTGGGAACTGATGTTTACCCGCAGCCTATATCAGACCGAGGATATGATTGCGCAACATCACTTACTCAACCGCTTAAGCGCCCTTATCGATACAGGCGAGTTACAGAGTACGTTCGGTGAACACTACGGCACCATTAATGCCCAAAACTTAATCAAAGCTCACGCTCAGATAGAGTCTGGCAAAGCGATCGGTAAAATTGTTTTAGAAGGTTTTAACCAATGAAAATAACAGTATTTGCCCAAATCATAGCGAATCAAGGCCAAAGCGACGCGCTATTTAAGATACTCAAGCAACTCGTGACAGACACACATACCGAGGCTGGCTGCATCGAATACAAACTGCATCACTCATTAGATGATGAAAATATCTTCTGGATGTACGAAATTTGGCAATCCCAAGCGGCATTGGATGAGCATATGGCGAGTGCGCATTTCCAAGTATTTGTCGCCCAAACGGCAGACTTAATCAGTCGAGCTGACATCCATAAAAGCTACGCCTGTTAATCAATAAAAAGCGCCAAACGAGTTGGCGCTTTTCATTTTTCATAATGAATTAAATCAAAGTCATGGCCATCTTGCGGCGTAAATAGGCGATTTGCTGCATGTGTGGCAAATCCTTAGGACAGTTGTCTTGGCAGCCGAGTAAAGTCATACAACCAAACACCCCATCCTGATTGCCAATTACATGATAAAAATCTTCGGCACTGCGCGCATCACGGCTATCCATCTCGAAACGGGCAATTTTCATCATACCTACGGCACCGACAAAGGTTTCACGCATTTGTTTGGTCGCACAAGCTGAAACACACACGCCGCACTCAACGCAGCGCTCTAGCTCATACAGTCGCGCAGCTTCGTCTGGATCCATTGGATCTTCGAGGCGATGCACGCTGATATCATTAGTCTTAGGGTGTAACCACAGCTTTAAGCGTTCGGCGAGTTCACGCATAAATTTACCGGTATTGACTGATAGGTCGCCAATCAACTCAAAGCCTGGCAGCGGCATTAGAGTGATTTCGCCCTTAGGGTATTTGGCGGTTAAGGTACGACACGCTAACGTCGGGAAACCGTTAATCACCATAGCGCAACTGCCACAAATGCCCGCACGACAAACAAAGTCGAACTGCATCGAGGTATCTTGTTCTTCCCTGAGTTTATTGAGGGCGATAAAGACCGTCATACCCGGCGTTTCAGTGAGCTGATATCGCACCATTTTCGGCTTATCGTTTGGCTCCTGCGGATCATAACGAAAGATATTAAAGGTTAACTGACGACCTTGGCTCATTATGATTTTTCTCCTAACGCATTGGCGGACGGGCTTTTTAAAGTATCACTTAAACGTTCATTATTAGGTTGTAAGCTTTCGGGTAATTCAAAGGGCATAAGCGCCCGCTGGCGTTGATAACGGTCCGCATCATCACCTAACTCAGCTAAAATATTGGCAATCTCCTGTTCACGTTTTTCGGTATTGGGATGCACTATGGCGTTGTTAATACCATAGCCACGATAACCCGGAGGGAGTTCCATCTTCATTACATCGAGCGCTTCGTAATTAAGCACAGGTTCGAGCGCATCGGGATCGGGCCAACTGGCTAAGGTGCGATTTAGCCAGTCTCGATCATTGCGCTGTGGATAATCTTCTCGAGCATGGGCACCACGACTTTCGGTTCGTGCCGCTGCGCCGCAGGCCACAGTCAGCGCCACTTTTAGCATACGCTTGACCCGCAGGGCTTCAACTAACTCAGGATTGGCGTGACGTTTCTTACACTTAAGCCCAAGTTTGCGCGAACGTTCAAGCAGCACTTTAAGTTCAGCGACGGCCTTATCAAGCTCAGGGCCATTACGGAAAATCCCCACATAGTCCATCATGATGCGCTGCATTTCGCGTTTGAGTGCAAAAGCGCTCTCGTGACCATCACCTTCGATCAGCAGATCAATTTCACTCTGCACCTGCTGCATAAAGCGTTCTGCAAGCTGAGTGTCTATCTCTAGGCTATTGTTCTCACAAAAATCGGCGACATATTTACCAATAATCATGCCACCAACCACGGTTTCGGCCAGCGAATTACCGCCTAAACGGTTAAAACCATGCATGTCCCAACACGCCGCTTCGCCGACGCTAAACAAGCCTTTAAGCTGCGGGCTTTCACCCGTGGCATTGGTTCGAATGCCGCCCATGGAATAATGCTGCGTTGGCCGTACTGGGATCCAATCCTTAGCGGGGTCGATACCGAGGAAGTTCTCACAAATTTCCTGCACTTCCCTTAGGTTAGTTTCAATGTGCTTGCGACCCAGAAGGGTAATATCCAGCCACAAATGCGGCCCATAGGGGCTATCGACGCCCTTACCTTTCCGTATGTGTTCTGTCATGCGGCGCGATACCACATCCCGCGATGCCAACTCTTTTTTATCGGGCTCATAGTCTGGCATAAAGCGATAACCGTCTTTATCGCGCAATAAGCCACCATCACCACGGCAGCCTTCCGTGGTTAAAATGCCCACGGGCACGATAGCAGTCGGATGGAATTGTACCGCTTCCATATTGCCAAGCCTTGCCACGCCCGTTTCCAACGCGAGTGCTTGACCAATGCCTTCGCAGATGATCGCATTGGTCGACACTTCATAAATGCGGCCATATCCGCCAGTGGCAATGGTGGTGGACTTAGCCACATAGGCCCTGAGTTCTCCGGTTATCAAACAGCGGGCGATCACCCCATGGCAACGTTTACCATCGTGAATAAGTGCCAACGCTTCGATACGTTCATGGACGGGAATATCCATAGAAATCGCTTTGTTATCCATAGCGTATAACAGCGAATGACCCGTACCATCGGCCGTGTAGCAAGTGCGCCATTTTTTTGTGCCGCCAAAGTCACGGGCGTTAATCAGTCCATGGGCTTCCTGCGCCTCATGCAGTGTCACTTTTTGCGCGTTCACAATCACGTCTCTTGGGCCTGCACTCACCCTTGACCAAGGCACGCCCCACGTCGCCAATTCACGTACAGCCTTGGGCGCACAGTGAGCAAACATCCGCGCCACATCTTGATCGCAGCCCCAGTCGGAACCTTTTACCGTATCTTGAAAATGCACATCTTCATCATCGCCCATGCCTTTTACGGCATTGCCTAAGCTCGCCTGCATACCGCCTTGGGCGGCAGCTGAGTGGGAGCGTTTCGCAGGAATGAGTGACAGGGCTAAGGTATCGAGCCCCCGCTCTTTGGAGGCGATGGCGACCCTTAAGCCTGCAAGTCCGGCGCCTACCACTAATGAATCGGTATAAATCAGTTTCACGCCTGCTCCTTAATCGGGTCTATTATTCTTGTGCAGTTTGCTGTGTTCGACATTCTATTCATTAATAAGCTTATTCATTGATTTACTTATTCATTAATTTCTGGCGGAGTTAACTCGCATGGGGTAAAAACGCCAGCAGCGAAGCTATGCCGACGGTGACAAATAGCACGCTCACTATAGTTTTGATCTTACGTAATCGGTTGCGACTATTGAGATCCCGCGCCGCGCCCCATTTTAAGGCCACACGGTAAATACCAATCGCCGCATGTAACTCCACCGTAAGCAGCAACGGCAGGTAAACCATCCACACACCTTGGTTCCAAATACGGTCAGCGCTCCCTTGGGCACCAATGGTTTCGGGGGCTGAGCCAATAAGCCACAGATGCACAGGCAGCAAGAGTAAAATCACCACACCGGTAATGGCTTGCCAGCGCCACAGACGCGTATCACTGTGGTTGATCACTTGCATTTGTTGCCGCAGTGCCCTTTGCTGACGCAGGCTCATAGGTAACTTTTGCAGCGCAACTAACACATGCACTAACGCTAGAGCGGCAATGCCCATTGCAATAGCCGTCACCACCCAGGGATAACCGTGGCCATCGTCAGAAAGAAAACTCAACTCCATAGTGCGCGCCACCCAATTCATGGCATCGCTACCCAGTAAAATCGATGACACTAAGACTAAGTGGGTCCACAGAAAGACCGCGAGGATGACGCCAGACACGCTCTGACTTAAATCCAGCCAAGCACTCCATTTTTTAATAGTTAGTTTGATCGCCATCCTCTCGCCTCACGCCGTTGACCTTATCGAGCCAATCTCATTAAGTCTTACTGCAAATTAATATCGCTCACATATCCACATGAAAACGTGAGCCAGATCAATTGAGTGCTGAATAATTAACCTAATGCTTAAATAATAGCAGTGAAACAAAATCCTGCTGCCAGCTCAAAGCCTACTCAGGCACAAAGGGCTGCACAGGAATACCCAGCTCACTACCGATAAACAGATAGGACACTAGGCTCGCAGTCCCCAGACATAGCAGATAGATAATCAACACCTTAGCTACTTTTCGTAGACCTGAGCGTTTGGTGGTTATGCCCCACTTTACCGCGACGCGATACAGACCAATCATGGCGTGCACAACCACAGCAGGCAGCAACAGCGCATATAACAACCAAGCATTGTCGTGATACACCCGCTCGGCCGATAAATGCGGACCAATTTCGGGATTCAAAATCATAGTGAAGAGATGAACAGGAACGAGAAAAAATAAGATAAAGCCGCTGATCAGTTGCCAAAACCACGCATGGGTGTCCTTGTGGTTGATGCTGCCCATGTGCGAGCGCAGGGCGCGCCATTGCCCCAGTTGCGCGGGAAAACGCCGCAGTGCCACCGCCGCATGCACTATCACCACCAGCAACATAAACACTGAAAACACTTTAGTGACTATGGGGAAACCGTGTCCAGTGCTGCTGAACATGCCACCTTCAAGCAACTGCACCACACGATAAAAGGCCTCTTTTCCCAGCAAAATGCTCGACTCAAAATGCATATGCAGCAATAAAAAGCTGCCGAGCATAATCCCAGTCGCGCTCTGTAGCCTGTCAGCCTTTGCCGACCAAGGATGACCTAGCGGCGTACTCACCCTATTGTGAACTCGAGTTATGCTTGTCATCTTAGATTCACCTATGTCGTTCGTCGTTGGCACCTCTTGGCAAACTACACCATAGCAGCAACGTAGATCCGGCCTCAGTGTCACAGATTTAAAGCGTGAGCCAACTCACCTGGCTGAGTGCAACTCTTAGAAGAAGATCACAAAAAACATACCGAACAAAACAAAGGTAAACCAATTAACCAATATATTTCATAGTGTTATATTAAATATTAAAACTGACAATTCGTTTTTTAATACTAATCAATACGCGTTCGCTAACACCTTGTCTACGCAGACAAAAAACGCTATGCCACGATAGTCAGTCGCAGAACCTTAAGCCATGGTTTACAATAGCGCGATATTTTGAACCCTTAGCTTTTGCACACTCAGCCACAGGATGCCCCCATGCCTTGGATCCAACTCCGTATAAACACCAATAGCGATGACGCTGAAACCATCAGCGACTTGCTCATGGAAGAAGGCTCAGTCTCTATCACCTTCGAAGACGGTAAAGACACCCCTATTTTTGAACCTAAACTGGGCGAAACCCCACTGTGGCGCGATACCGTTGTCGTTGCCTTATTCGATGCAGAAACCGATCTGACACCGACCATCGCCATGTTGAAAACCTTGCCTTTCCTCGGCGAAAACTTCAGCCATAAGGTCGAACAAATTGAAGATAAAGACTGGGTGCGTGAGTGGATGGATAACTTCCACCCCATTCAATTCGGCACACGTCTTTGGATCTGCCCAAGCTGGCGCGAGATCCCCGATCCAACTGCAGTCAATGTGATCCTCGATCCAGGTCTTGCCTTCGGTACTGGCACTCACCCTACGACAGCACTGTGTTTAGAGTGGTTAGACAGCTTAGATTTAAGCAATGAAGAAGTGATCGACTTTGGCTGTGGCTCTGGCATCTTAGCCGTAGCCGCACTGAAACTGGGCGCGAAAAACGTCACAGGTATCGATATCGACTATCAAGCCATCGACGCCTCACGTGCCAACGCCGAGCGCAATGATGTCGCCGACAAGCTAGCCTTGTACTTGCCAGAAGACCAACCCGCCGATCTCAAAGCCGATGTTCTGGTCGCCAATATTCTTGCCGGCCCACTGCGTGAATTAGCGCCTTTGATCGCAGAACGCGTAAAAACCGGTGGCAAACTTGCCCTTTCCGGTCTCCTCAAAGAACAAGCCCAAGAAATCTCTGACTTTTATAGCCAATGGTTCGATATGGACGCAGCGGCTCACAAAGAAGATTGGAGCCGCTTGACAGGCAAGCGTAAATAGCGCTAAAGGGTGGCGCAACATGCGCCACCGCTGGCTTCTAACTATTCAGCCTCTGACTTCTCGCCGATTAAAAGTCAAGAAAAAAAATTACATCTAGGTCATTTATTGACCTTTTCACGGCCAACAAAAAGGGCTACTATAGCGCCCCTTTGAAGAGCTAAGGTGAAACATAAAATGCAGATTGGACCCTATCAACTGAACAATCAGCTGATCGTGGCACCAATGGCAGGTGTCACTGATCAAGCTTTCCGTAATCTTTGTCTTCGTTATGGCGCAGCCCTAGCGGTTTCCGAGATGCTTTCATCCAATCCTGAGGTTTGGGATACAGATAAAAGCCGCCAGCGCATGACGCATTCTGGCGAGGAAGGCATCCGCTCAGTGCAAATTGCAGGAGCCGATCCTGATTTAATGGCGCAAGCCGCGTTGTTCAATGTTGAACAAGGCGCTCACATCATTGATATCAATATGGGTTGCCCCGCGAAAAAAGTGAATAAAAAGCTGGCTGGCTCAGCGCTGATGCAAAACCCGCCGCTGGTAAAAGAGATTTTACAAGCCGTGGTCGCCGCAGTGAATGTGCCCGTCACGTTAAAGATTCGCACCGGCTGGGAGCCAGAACACAAGAATGGTGTTCAAATCGCCCAGATTGCCCAAGATTGTGGCATCGCCTCGCTCGCCGTTCACGGTCGCACGAGACAATGTATGTACAGAGGCGACGCTGAGTACGACACGATTAAAGCAATCAAACAGAATGTCTCGATTCCTGTCGTCGCTAATGGGGATATCGACAGTCCGGAGAAAGCCCGCTTTGTGCTGGAATACACCGGTGCCGATGCCTTGATGATAGGACGGGGTGCTCAAGGACGGCCTTGGATTTTCAGAGAAATCCAGCACTACTTGGAAACGGGTAATAAGCTAGCGCCCATTGAGGTTGCCGAACAGCGTCAAGTGATGCTGGAACACCTCACCAAACTGTATGATTTGTATGGTGAATACAAGGGTATCCGCTTCGCCAGAAAACATATGGGATGGTACCTAGACCAAGAAGCTCAGCGCCAATTTAGGGCTGACTTTAATCGGCTGGAAACCGCTGCAGAACAGTATTCCCTCGTGGAATGTTATTTTGATGAATTAGTACAGAATTAATAAAGAGCAGAATAGAATGTTTGATCAGACAACTAACACAGAAGTTCACCAGCTTACCGTTGGCAAAATCGAAACCGCAAACGGCACTATCAAGCCCCAGTTATTACGTGACGCAGTAAAGCGTGCCGTAACTAACTTCTTCGCACAGTTGGACGGTCAGGAAGCACAAGAAGTTTATGAAATGGTGCTAAGCGAAGTTGAAGCGCCTCTGCTTGACATCATCATGCAACACACTCGTGGCAACCAAACCCGCGCAGCAAACATGCTAGGTATCAACCGTGGTACTCTGCGTAAAAAATTGAAAAAATACGGCATGAACTAATCCGCAAGGATTAAGCTGTTGTATTGAGAAAAGAAAAGGCCTGAAGAGATTCAGGCTTTTTTGCTTTCTGATACACGGTTTTCTAATGTACCCCTTTCTAATGTGCGCCCTTCTTATACACATAGTTACACAGTCACCATCATGCTTGGTTTGCCACGCCTCTCACGCCAACTAAGACATCATTCACCAATACAATGCGCTTGGCTGCTCTAGCGACCAAAATCAATAGACAATCCACACAGACCCATAGCATAACCTTGACACGAGCTATCGGGTTTTAAGTTATAATGCATTTAAAAATCAGCCTGTTAATTCTAAAACTTTTTAGCCGTAGGTTTTACATTGTCATTGACTCACTCTGAACAAGATATCAAGCACAGTTGGTTTGGCCATTTCTTTATTGGCAAAGCTGATGCGGTAAAACTCAGCGCCAGTGGTATTAGCATTAATCGCACTAAAGGCGGCTTTTTTGCTCACTCTCGCAGCGTTAATAAAGTAGCAGCAGACGAACATTTTACTTGGCAGCAGCTCGACTCCCCGCCGGTTTTTACCTTGAGTCCGCTCGGATACTTGCTCAGTTTCACTGTATCTGGCAAAGCCTATCAACTGCCGTTTCTAAGCTATTTTGCGCAGCATCAATTTGGCAACGAAATCGCACTGCTTTGGACGAATGCTAATGGGGCGCGCATTGCTGAGTTAGTGGCGAAAGTCGATAAAATACTGGCACACACTTATTTACGTGAATCACGTTTAGCAATGATACAAACCAGAATCGCGCGCGAATATCAGCGTTGGTTCCCTTGGTGTGAAAACCTGCCCTTGGCGGCAAATCTACACACTGTGTTAGCGAGGCTTAAGCAAATCCACCGCTGGACCCGCGCCGATGTAAAACAGCTGCGTGAAGATTATATTCAGTCGCAGCTCGTTAAATTTGCAGACTATTTTGAGCATGTAGAATCTAATCCCTTAACCGAAAAACAGCGCCGAGCTTGTATTATTGATGATAACAATAATTTGTTATTGGCAGGTGCAGGCACGGGCAAAACCAGTGTGATGGTCGGGCGAGCCGGATATTTGCTTAAGAGTGGTCAAGCAAAAGCCGATGAAATACTGCTATTAGCCTATGGCCGTAAAGCCGCTGACGAGATGGATGAGCGGATTAAAAACAAGCTTGGCACGGAGGATATCAAGGCGAGCACTTTCCACAGTTTAGGCTTAAAAATTATCGCCGATGTTGAGCGCGCTAAACCCAGTTTGTCCCCTTGGGCAGAGGATGACAAAGCCAAAGAGCTGTGGGTGCACAATACCCTTGAGACTTTGATTGAAGATGAGGCTTACCGTAAACAACTTTTCGAGTACTTCAGCCGTTTCTATTATGTTGAAAAAAGCCCGTTCGAGTTCGAGGTGGAAGGCGAGTATTTTCAATACTTGAATGATAACGATATTCGCACCCTTAAAGGTGAGCGAGTCAAAAGCTTTGGTGAGCTCTACATTGCCAACTGGCTATTTAGCAATGGCATTGAATATGTTTATGAAGCTAAGTATGAGCATGATGTGCGCAGTATTGATTTTCGTCAGTATCAACCCGATTTCTATCTGCCTGAATACCAAGTTTATCTTGAATACTATGGTATTGATGAACACCAGCATACCGCCCCTTATATCGATAACCATAAGTACTTGGAATCGATGGCATGGAAACGTCAGCTACATAAACAACATGGTACTAAGTGTGTTGAACTATTTTATTACCAACATAAAAACGGGTCGTTAATCGGTAAGCTTGAGCAAGCTTTACAGGTCTTTAAAGTGCAATACGCCCCTTTACCCGATGAAGCCATACTCGCCACCCTGCATGAACTAGGCCGCGTGACTGAATTGGCAAAAATGTTTAGTCAGCTGATTGGGCTGTATAAAGCAGCTTGCCTTGATGAACATGGCCTTGAGGAAGTATTTGCCCGCGCCACCGATGCTCAGCAGACCCGTAAGGCATTCGAACTGCTTGAGCCCATAATCACGCGCTATGAGCAACATTTAGCAATAAATGGCGACATTGATTTTGATGACATGATTAGCAAAGCATTGACGTATCTACAACGCGGGCAATTTATTAGCCCGTGGCGTTTTATTATGGTGGATGAGTTCCAAGATATTTCAGAACCACGAGCCCGCTTAGTGCGTGCCTTGAGGGATTCCTGTGCGCCCCATTCTAAAGTGCAGGCGTCTTTATTTTGTGTCGGGGATGACTGGCAGGCGATTTATCGCTTTAGCGGCGCAGATGTGAGTTTAACTACGCAGTTTACTCACTATTTTGGCCCAACCGCCCAAAGCGACTTAGATCTGACTTTTAGGTTTAACAGCAGTATTGGGCAAGTCGCTACCCAGTTTGTCACCCAAAATCCCACACAATTGAGCAAGGATATTCGCTCCCTCAAGCAGGTCGCCTCCCCTGCGGTTTCAATATTACGCCGCGGAGAAAATGAACCACCCAGTAAAGATGAGCCAAGCCCGAATCCACTGGAACAAGCATTAACGGCGATAAGTGCAAGGATAAGCGCCGGAAGTGACAAACTTAACAGCGTACCGAGCGTCTATTTGCTGGCACGTTTTTGGTTTCAGTTACCCGATAAAACCCAAGTTAACCAACTCAAGGCTAAATATCCTAAGTTGAAGGTTGAGTGCCAATCATTTCACGCTTCGAAAGGGAAAGAAGCCGATTATGTGGTGATCATGGGGATGAAGACGGGAATGCGTGGCTTTCCGTCGATGAAAATTACGCCGCCGATACTGGATGCTTTTTTACCTAAAACTGAAACGTTTGAATTTGCAGAAGAACGCCGACTATTTTATGTCGCATTAACGCGGGCAAAACACCGTGTCTATGTGATTGCCGATATGACAGATGTGAGTCCTTTCGTCACTGAACTGCTTACAAAAGACTACCCAATTGAACAAGATGAGTTCAGCACCTCTTTAGTACAAAGGTTATTTAAAGAAGTAAAATGCGTGCGTTGCAGCACGGGAACGCTTAAACCTAGAACGGGAAATTTTAAATCGTTTTATTCTTGCTCACACTTTCCCTTGTGCGAGCACAAGGAGCAAGGCTGCCAACTCTGCGCTAGCCCAATGACGCGTAACCGTTTTGCAGGCTTTAAGGTGTGCCTAAATGAGGCTTGTGGACATATATCACCGCTTTGTAACCTCTGCGGCGGCGATATGCTGTTGAAAGATGGTCGATTCGGCCCCTTTTGGGCCTGTCGCAATTACCGCGGGCAAAACCTACCCAGTTGTACGAATACACTAAACAAGGCCAAGTTGTCGCTCCCAAGCGAGCGACCCAAAAAGCATGTTAGCTAGATACAAAGATGCTTAACAAAAGCCTATAACAATGAATCGCAACTCATTTTTATAGGCAGGAAATTTAGAGTAAAAAGAAGAAATAAACCACGAGGAAAAAGGAGCTGAGAGCACCAATCACAACAGGATAAATAAGATAAGCATCTTGCGCTCTGGCTGCACGAATAAAGCATAAATGAGCAAGAAAATAATTATAGATAAAAATCATAACTGAAATCATAACGCCATGACTAAAGCGTAATGTATTCATATTAAACGCAACAATAATAAGCAATAGCCAATTCAGCAGGATGAGATAAAGAAAGACCTTCTGCAGTTTATCTGAGCCGTTACGATTAAAAGATGCAGCCATTGCATATCCTATATTTTCGCCCGCAATCTAATTGCGTCGATCAAATTCTGAACTTCATCCTTGTCACGATAAATCCAGCGCGCTCCTAAGAACTTCAATCGACCTTTAATCGTGTGTTCTCGAGTTACTTCACATAAGACACGTGTTTGCTCAAGTTCAATATAGAATCTCATCCCTATCGACAGTGGTTCATTACACAGAATTCCAACGCCACTAATGCTAATGTCTTTTATGTTGGCGGTACCCATTGGCGTAATAACAAACCAGCGAGTTGTTGATAAATTTACTGTCAGACCGTCGCACGCAAATGCGAGTGGCGCTCTTTTATTTCGTCTCAGGCTAAATCTTTGATGAGTTCGACGATTATCAAATTCAATAATCTGATACTCAGGGGTCGCTTCAACGTCATCCTCAGAATGTACAAACTCTTCATACAGATTCATAGTCATCCCTAAAAAATGAGGACAGGTATTAACACTATTGAGTGATTGCTTGACGCTTTATTTCGTTGATAGTCACGCCCTTTGGGACAGTATCGCTAGGAGCACCAATCATGCCTCTTAATAACTGCTCAGCAGAGGACGTTAATATTAAGGCCTCTATACGACGATTTGCAGCTGCAGCAGTGTCAGTCGCGATATAAGGGATCTGATCTGCCATCCCAGTAACTTGGATAACTTGGTCACGTTTAACCCCGCCACGCTCTAAAACTCTACGCGCCAAAAGTGCCCTCTCGCTAGATAATTCCCAATTGGTAAATAAATTGCCAGCGTAAGGTGTTGAATCTGTATGACCCGAAATGACCATGCTGTTGGTGACATTTTTTAAAATCGGCCCTAAAGATAAGAGCAACTCTTCAAAATAGGGCTGCATCTGCGCACTACCTCGCGTAAACATAAATTGATTCACATTATCGTGAATTAAGATGCGTATGCCTTGAGGCACAATAGTCACGGCAATGTTTTCAGCCATGCTCGAGTTTTGCACGACTCGATTCAATTCCCTAGCCAATACCGTTAACTGTGCTTGTGTATCAAATTGCCCAGGGATCAATGTGCCTTCCTCTAAACCTTCCGACTCCCCGCCTCTGGGCATTGAACTAGACGGTATGATTGGAGGTGCAATAGACATATTGCCTTCTAAATCAATAATCGAAGATGACTGGCTTAACTCAAATGGATTAATTGGGCCGGTTGGATTCATATCTCCACGTAAGTACTGCACTATCATGGTTCGCTCTTTTTGATCTGCGATTTGCATGATCCACAGCACCATAAAGAGCGCCATCATAGCAAGCGTGAAATCGGCAAAAGCGACTTTCCACGCACCACCATGACCATGATTACGCTTTCCTCGTTTTCGCCGCTTGATAATAATCGGCTCATTTTTATGGAGCATTAGCTTTTCTGCCCTTCCATCCAACGTTCTAATTCTATAAATGAAGGACGATTTTCACTTTGAATTTGTTTCCGTCCCGCATCAATAGCCATCATTGGTGGCTTCCCTTTTGAAAAGGTCACTAAAATAGCGGCGATGCACCGAAGCTGTGCCGATTTGCGATCAACCAGATGCTCTAATGCTTTTGACATGGGGTCGAAGAAACAATAACACGCGAAAATACCGATAAATGTACCGACTAATGCTGCGGCAACTTTGACACCAATCATAGTAATTGGGCCATCAATATTCGACATAGTGATAATAATACCAAGAACCGCAGCTAAAATACCAAAGCCAGGCATAGCCTCTCCCACCTTACTAAAGGCTTCCGATGGCCGTAATCGGTCCTCTTCTATTCGATGAATCTCTTCTTCTAGAATGTGTTCTAAGTCGTGGGGAGATATCTTCCCAATAGACTGAACGCGTAAATTATCAATTAAAAACTGTAAAACATTTGGGTGATTGAGTACGGCTGGATACATTAGAAAAATAGAACTTTGCTGAGGATTTTCTAAATGCTCATCGAGTACCTTTAAGCCTTGGGATTGGATCTGAGCCATTAAAGTGCCCATCAAAGGAAATAACTGAGGATATAATTCAGGATCTTCTTTGCCCTTATTAAATAATTCCTTTAACTGCTCAAACATCTCTTTTAATACTGATTGCGGGTTAGCAATAATAAGCGCCCCTACACCCGCGCCCATAATGATTAAAATTTCAGCAGGCTGCCACAATGCAGACAAAGCCCCACCCGCCCAAACATACCCACCAAACACAGAAGCTAAAATGATTAACAGCCCAACTAGTTTACTCATTACGATCTTCTCACTTTTAAACTTTAGCGCTGCAATATTGTTTTTAACTGTGAAATAGCTGATTTATGCAGCTGGCAAATACGCGTTTCAGTCAATCCCAATGCCATAGCAATCTCTTTTAAATTCAGCTCATGATGATAGTAAAGCGACAGAATTAGCTGTTCTCTTTCATTTAATTTTGAAATAACTTTGATCAAGGTTTGCTTCAGCATCAATCGTTCAACATCATTGCTTCTGTCTACTGGTTGCTCCCCTCCTAATAGCAACTCGTCTAAGCTCTTCATCGACTCAGCTTGTGTTGAATATAAGCGTTCCCGATAATCTTCTGCGCTAAGCCCAAGCGCACTGGCCACTTCGAGATCGCTTGGTTCACGCCCCATCTCTCGACTCAAGCGTCTCACCACGTCATTAAGCTCATGGGCCTGTTGTCGAACAGGTCTAGGGCGCCAATCTTGACGCCTCAGCTCGTCGAGTATGGCGCCGCGAATACGTTGCCCCGCGAAGGAAATAAATCCGTTATCCAACTCGCCAGGATACCGACGTGATGACTCAAGCAAGGCCATCATGCCAATTTGCTCCATATCCTCGAGGGATAACATCACGCCGCAGTGACTGCGCATCTGCGACACGATACGTTTAATTAATGGCAGATATTGCCGAATAATCTGCTGTTCAGATTGGCGCTCTTCGACCGGATAGTCACAGGTTTGTTGATATGCGAGTTGGCCCGCTGTTGTCATGATAGGGCCTCTTACTGGATCACCATGCGAGTAAAGAGCACTTCATCAATATCCGACGGTAATTTATTATCAGACAGCACTTTTACCATCAATATCAGCGCCTCTGATTGTAAGCTGTCGAGCTGGTCTAAATGATTCAACTGCTCAAATGTTTTACGTGAAAACATCTTCATCATAGCGTTACGTATGAGTGGGTCAGACTCTAGCAAAACCGTTTTCATATTGGGATTATGGCTTTTTAATGACATTTCAAGCAGCATGTAATGGGGGTATTTATCCCCTGGAATCGATATTACAAACTTTTCTAATGGATAAAACTTTGCCACAGGTACAGGTTCGACTTCGGGTTCCGATGCAAAAAGCTCTGCTAGCTTCCAATCTCCACTACTTGTTCCAATCCAAAATGCACCTGCGGTCGAACTAATGAGCACAAGTAACGCTAAAATAATCTTTACTAAACGAGATTTTAAAATTGCCATTAAACGACTCCGGCACTTAAGCCAATAAATCTAATTGAGATTTCTCTCTCGTCATCACATCGGCTACATTGTCCGTTGCAGTTTCAGCCGCTATCGATGAGGAGAATAATGCAGTTTCCTGCTGGTGCTGTGGCGATCCACCTTGGCCAATATCAACATCAATTTGACCGCCATGATCCATTGCTAAATCCACTCTCAAACGATCTAAACCATTGAGCAATGCATCTCGAATTGCCGGATTTACCGCATGCATTTGCACCTGTAAACGATCGCCCTCTAAACGAATATTGAGCTCAATCTTGCCCAGTTCTGGCGGATCTAACCTCAATTCAGCTTTCTTAATATGTTGATCGACTTGGAAACGAAGGTGCTCTCTTAAGGGAGTAAGGATCTCTTGAGATTGCTGCGCTAAAGAAGCCATTGGAGTGAGTGATACGGGTCCCCATTGAGTTGCACTGGCAGCCTGCGAACCCGCAACTGGCTGAGATCCAATCGCATTAATATCTTTAGCTTCATGCCCCCTGAGCTCAGCTAACACACGCTGAAACACTGACGAGTCAGATTTCAAATGGTCAAGATTCGCAGAGAAAGGTGCCAGCGTTGAATCCTGTATAAATGCGCCGCTCATTTTCAAGGGTTCACCACTCATACCCGCAGGCTGAGTACTGCTTCCTGTAAGAGCCATAGATGAGGTCATCCCTGAGCTAGATAGGGTACCTCTTTGCTCTATGGCTGAGAGCCCAATTAAAGATGCAGGAGTTCGACCTACCGGATCCGCTTTAACAGTTTCAGCAGGCAAAATCACAGGAACAAACGGCGCTACAGCAGTCGGTGAAACGAGACTGTTCTGAGGCGTGGCGGCTAAGCCATCTTGACTAATAAGCGCTGAGTTAATCTCAGTATTTAACAGTGACGGAGGCATTCCAGGTACAACCGGAGCGGCAACGGGTGCAAAAGGCACCGAATCAGAATAATCACTATTAATATATTGATTTAAAAAGGTATCAGTATCACTTTCTAGAGTTTGTTCAGTACTCGGAGTCCACTGAGCACTCTCTAACGGAAGAGATTTTGCAGGCAATCCTATAGGTAACGCCAACAAGGTAAATGACTCAGATTTATCTTGATCAACTGCACTTGTCACTTTAGTCGTCAAGCTGGTATTTGTGCCCACTGGACGAATTGAAAGAAGATCAGAGATCATCCACAGCTCCACTCACTTGAGTTAATTGATAGGCGGCTAAACCTGGTTGTTGCGACTTAAAGCGGCTCATTTCAACGGCTAATTCATCACGAGCCAAGATCAACTCTTGTAGCACTTGAGAATGAACCCGTTTTAATTCTGCACGGGCAGTTTTCTGCTCAATATCATGAGTCTCACCCGCCTGTTGCAAGGCTTTAATCAAAGCGATGTTCACTTTTCGGACATTGTCCCAATCTTGAGCATCTGCATATTGGCGTAAAGCACTCGCAAAGCGCGCCCACTGCCTAATTGAGATTTGCCCATCCTTCTCTGACATTGGTAATCACCTGAGTAATTGGAACCAGAGCTTCTGCACTGTTTTCGACACTGGCACTGACAAGCTGACGGCTACAGAAGTCATAGAGACGATGTAAGCTCACTGCAACCTCACCACCATTTTCAAGGTCCAGCATAGAGTCCAGTCCATGCACTATGTTAAGGCACTTGTGGATACTCATGCCTTTCGCCTCATACCTTTGGTATTCCATATGGCCAGCGGTCCGCTCTAGTTCTTCCAATAAACCATCAAGTAGCATACGCACCATGTCATGGGTTGTGGCTGCCGCTACTTGTGCATCTAACGCGGTTTGCTTGTAAGCATTAAATGGATCGTACTCGTTTAACATTGGTAATAATTTCCTAGCTAAATAGCCCACTCGCAGCGCTAAATTGATTAATCGTCGCTTCCATTGCCGTAAATTGCGTCAAATAAATCTGATACTTTTGATTCATTTGATAGTTATGACGATCCATGCTGTCATTCACACTTTTAATCTGTTTATTTAACGCTTCTTGTTTTTGATCGATATAGCCATTGAACTGCGTAAAAGGCTTTAATGTCTTCTCAACATTCTTGACGTAGCTACCTTCACCCGTAAACATCGCTTGCACTTTTTCGGGATCACTTTTAAAACTGTCGGTTAGCTTGGCATCATCAATTTTCAGTTTTCCATCTCGGCCAATTTCAATTCCTATATCAGACAAACGCATCCCATTTGAAGCGGTTGTAAATACTGAATCACGTAGCCGAGACTGTAATAAACGAAGAGACGTATCGCCTTTCAAGACACCAATTTGCGCCTCACTCACAGCGGTAGTTTTGTCTTCTTTATCTTTATCTTTATCCGAAGAACTCGAATCAGAGGCTTTTACTCCCATAGAACGAGTAAGTTGGTTAATTTGTGTCATTAACGAATTAAATGAATCGACAAAATCTTTAACCGTTTTCTTATTCGCTTCGAAATCATCTGCCACTTTAATCATGCTGCTATCACCCGCAGCATGCACCTTAACTAATTCAAGGCTGACACCATCAACAACATTCTCTAGATAGTTACTACTGCTGGTAATATCGATACCGTTTAATGTGAGTTCCGCATCTTGTGCTGCACGACGTTCTGTCATGCCCCAATCGGCACCGTTAAACTCTACCTTCACTTGATTCGCAACACCCGATTCCTTTGAAGACAGCATAAATTCGATTTGATTACCGGTGCGCACTAATGACGCCTGCACCCCAGGATTACCCACCTGCTTATTAATCACATCGCGTAATTGAGAAACTGAAATAGCCGCACCACCATTAATGGTTGCTAAGTCAATATCCATACGTTTGGTCGGATCACTACCAACTTGAATGCTTATTACGCCTGACGCCGGTAACAGCTCATTTTCAGATGCATAGGTTTTAGTAAGCTGATGCGCTTGTGCGAGCTTATGCACGCTCAAATCATAATTACCCTTAGGTGCATCAGATTTGACGGTCGCAGTCGCATTATCGCCAGAAACGGTGGCAATTTTTCCCTTAGTCGCATCACCACCAATTTCACTCAACTTAGTGGCCATTTTCTTCATATTATTTTCAAGCAACGTATAGGCATCTAACTGCGTTTTGCTGTTTGTTAGCTTACCTTTGTAAAGTGTATCTTTACCTGCGCGGTCTGCGCCAATCAGTTGCTGAGCAAATTGTGCTGCACTCATACCTGAAATCATGACTACCTCCACTCGTTCTAGAGCAAAACGCATGCCAAAAACAAGCTGCTGTTTTTAAAGATATTTAAATAATTAACCGGCCTAAACACAGCTAAAAACTTCCGCTTAAACACTTGGATAGGAAAACCATCTTCCACCTAGTTTTGTCGAAGATTACCCACTAGAACATGACCCTAGAGGTTTAAATCTCAGGTTTAGCGACCAATACTTAAACTGTGGCTAAAATAAAAATGCCAGTCAGCTTAGCTCACTGGCATTAACGCTAAATCTGCAACCTTAGTTAAGCCAAATGAAATAAGGCTAACGTAGATTGAACTAGATTAACGCAGTAGACCCATCACTAAACCGGTATTTTGGTTAGCAGAAGACAGTACTGTAGTCCCTGCTTGAACAAGCAGTTGGTTACGCGTCATGTTGGCAGATTCAACCGCAAAATCGGCATCCATAATACGGCCAGCAGCGGTTTTGGTATTTTCAGTTACGCTAGCTAAGTTAGCCGCAGTATGGCCAAGACGGTTAATGTTGGCACCTAAGGTTGAGCGCTCGGTACCGACTGAGGCGATGAAAGTATCAACCAGATCTATGGCATCAGTTGCACCTGTAGTTAAATCACCTGCTTTTAGCGCAGCAGCATCTATTTTTTTTGTTGTAACAGTTAATGTTTCATCTGATCCCGCTCCAATTTGGAACTGCACACCCCCTTCTAACGAAGTGAATAACTCATTACCGGCATAACTTGTTTTCTCGAGGATACGGGCAATTTCTGAGTTCAACTCTTTAAATTCATCATTTAGCGCTTTTAAATCATTAGTAGAGTTAACGCCGTTAGCCGCTTGAGTCGCTAATTCTTTTTGACGATTGCCAATAGTCGTTAACTCTTCTAATGCACCATCAGCGGTTTGCAGCATAGAGGTCGCATCAGAAATATTACGTGAAGCCGTTTCCATACCTTTTACGTTAGCGCTCATGCGGTTAGCAATTTGTAGACCTGCAGCGTCATCTGATGCGCCATTGATACGTAAACCCGTTGATAAACGCTCCATCGCGTTAGTCAGTAGGTTATTGCTTTTGTTTACAGCGCCCTGTGCAACGATTGAAGCGTAATTTGTGTGAACACCTAACATATTAATTCTCCCAGAAAATAATAAACAACTTGATTAGACCTGATTACAGGGATAATTAATTAAAGCGACGGTTAATGCTGATAACTGAAAAAATATTTAAAAAATTTGTTTTGCCCCACTGAAAATAATCAGCCAACCACCTAATAGGGTTAAAAACATACAAAAATGCCAGTGAACTAAGTCCTCTGGCATCAACAATCCTGCATTGGCAACACGCGTTGTATTATCCGCACTCTCAGTGCGCATTAAAAATTAGCACAGCAGTGCACTAACCTGCTCACGGTTAGTATTTCCCTGCGCCATCAATGAAGTCACTTGATAGGCAAAAGGATGAGGTTGCATAAATTTATGCAAATGCTGTAATTCAATTTTAGGCTGACTCGAGGCGGTTAATTGCTTAGCCTTCACGAGCAGTAAGCGGTGTGATGCTTTGATGTCATCAATTTGCACTGTGACTTTTTTTTCAACTTTTATCACTTTTGCTAAGGTCATTTTCAGCTTTTCAACTTCGGAAAAATTCCATTCACGGGGATCCTGCCAACTAAACTTCTCTTCTAGTTGTATATTTCTCGGCTCTCCCGCAGGCAATCTCTGACCTTCGCCAACCATTAAAATCCCACCACTGAGCCTCATCCAAGTCTCATGCGGTGCTGTAAACACAGTGTCATTAGTCGATAAGCGGTCAATACTCATCCCAATCGAAGCTAAAACAGGCTCTATGATATCTTGTAGCTCTAAGCGATTTTTATTCGCCGGCAAGAACAAATGCAATGTTTGCTTTTCAGTAAAAAGCGTAATCCGCTCATCGCGGTTCTTAGGTGAGGTGAGATCAACTCGTCGGAACTTAAAAAAATGTAATGCCGCAGGCTGGGATGCTGAAATCAAATTCAAATGATGATCGAGTAAGCGTTTACCTTGGTAATGAGGCTTAATCTCGATTAATTGCCTACGACATTCTTCTGCTTTATGTAATGCGTCTTCAACAACCGAACTTTTACTGAACAAGCACGTTTGCAACTGTTTGTTTAGCTGACCTAGGATACTTTTCGCCGAGTTCAAGCTCTGTAACACCACTTGCGATGCACTAATATTATGTTGCTCTTGAGTCACCTTGGCCCAACGTCCATAAGCTTCCAATCTATGCTTAGGTATCGGCCTCGCTTTCGGTGCACTGCGGGGTGCACCTGATATCGGAGCAACATAATGGGACGTTACCGTCTGACTTTGACGTAACTGACTAAGTGACTCACCTATCCCTTTGATCATTTAACTCATTACCTACATATGATTGAAAAGGGACAGTTGGCTTATCTGTACAAAAGTTTGCTGGGTAATTTTTAATGCGGTTAATTTAACATTGAACTCGGCAGTGGCAGCGGCATAATCGAGCTCTTGCGTTTCACCTATCACTTGCTTACTAAACAACACCATCTCTTCATGGGAGCTTTTGACTAAAGCTAGATTATTTTGCTTGCCACCAAAATCGGTAATCGCCGCACCTATGCTATCTAAGGTTTCGTTTAACGCTGTTTGTATTCCGCTAGCAGCCGCACTGAAAGCGGCATCGCTTGGTGATAAGCTTGGGTCCTTTAATACGTTAATATAGTCCATTGCTTGATTTAAAATATCTTGGCCAGCATTGGAGAATAAAACCTTTTCGGCGGTGACATTAGCCGTAGTCCATGACGAGTTAGAGGTTTGCACCGTTCTCTCGCTAGCATCACCTTGGTAGACGTATCGCCCAGCAGTATCCTTAACTACCGCAGCTTTCTCAATCGCGTTACCCGAAAACAGGTAATTACCCGACTCATCGGTGGCGTTAATATTATCCACTAACCCCTTTAAGAGTTCTTCCATTTCAGAAGCATAGGATTCTCTATCCTCTTTCGAGAGATTCGAGCTATTAGTGGCGATACTGATTTCCTTCATCCGCTGCTGCGTCTCAACCATGCTAGATAAATAGGTTTCAGCGCGGCTCATGCTGGTACTTAAGGAATCAATATTTTTAACGTATTGCTGCACTAACGCGAGATCGCGCTGATTATCCATCACGCGAACGACACCAATAGGATCATCTGAAGGCGATAGTATTGAAACACCTTTAGAGAGCATTTGATTCAAACGTGCCACATCATACGTCGTGTTCTGCAAACTGTTTAAATTGTTAGTGTATAAATTTTGCATTGTTACACGCATGAATAAAGTCCTTAAAAGCTACTGAGCATAGTTTGAAACAGTTGATCTGCGGTGGAAATCACCTTCGCATTTGCCATATATGACTGCTGATAGATGATCAAATTGATCCCTTCTTCGTCGGGATTCACACCACTGGTACTCGCCCATTGGGACTGCGCATCTTTCTGTAAATCAACACTGGTTTTAGCAAATGAAATCGCTTGGCGAGAGGCTGAACCTAACTGGCCGACCTTGCTAGAGAAGGATTCCGCTAAGCTTGTATTACTGCCAAGACTCGTAAAACTCAGCTCTTTATTCGCTAGCTGCACTAAGGCTTTTAAATTAGTGTTATCGCCTTGGGTGCCATCTTTACCAAAGGCAAGTTTATCAGGCGTAAAGCCAGCCGTTAGAGATAAGCTTCCCCCTGGGTTATTGGCTTGATACGTAAATAAATCCTGTGAAGGTGTCGCACCATTTAAGTCAGTGCCCGAAGCAAGAATAGAATTAAACTCGGTCGCTAACATTACCGCTAATTCATCTATGTACTCTTGCGAGTCCGCGAGCTGAACATCACGGTAAGTAAGCAAGGCACCTAAACTGCCACCAGCGGTTTCATCAACATTAAACTGGCTGGAACCAAACTGGATAGTCACCAGATCATTTTTAGGATTGGCAGGATCAGGATTGCTCGCTAATTTAGCCGCCGTATTTCCGGTCAGTAATGGCTCACCTCGGGCCAGCGAGATATTGACCATGCCTTGGCTATCTTCAACAACCCGAATATCTAAAATCGCCGCCAAGTCATCAATCGCAGCATCTCGACTATCTTGCAGTGCAGGCGGAATCGTTCCTGTCACACTCGCCGCCTGAATGTCACGGTTGAAACTGGCGATAATATTAAGTTGTGAGTTGATCTCTTTAACGGATGAACCAAGCTGCCCATTGATCTGATTACGTTGCGAATCAATATTGTCGTTGATTGCATTCACTCTTTGGGCAACGGCCTTAGCCTCATTAAGTACACCTTGTCGGTAGGCGATGAGATTAGGCTGTTCCATTGATGAATTTAGGGCGGCAAATAATTGATCTAGGCCCTTGGAAACATTGTTCCCTTCGGCACCAAATACTTGTTCAGCCTGACGCAAATAGCTGCTTTGTACTTTAGAAAAGCCAACTGCACTCGTGGTTTGCCATAACTGCGCGACTTCGTACTGATCAGAGATCCGCCTTACACCATCCACAAAACGCCTGCGCCGGAACCATAAGCACCGCCGCCAACCGAACTTAACATCACCTGCTGACGTGAATAGCCTGCAACCATAGCATTAGTAACGTTATTTGAAGTTGCATTCAATGCCGCCATGCTTGCCAATAAGCCAGACTTACCAATGTTCAACATGCTCATTTAAAATCCTTCACAACGGGCCGCATAATAAGTGCAGGCTGCATCGCTGTTGTTGTCATCTGTTGAGGATCAAAGGCGACCGGATCTTTCTCGGACTGAAATGAACGTGATAGCTGCTTAGTCATCACTTCAGCTAAACCCATACCATTAACTTGGCTTAAACGACTCGCCAATTCCGCATCATGTAAATCTTGATAAATTCCATTATTGCTTTTGGAGGTTAAAGGACTATCTTCATCGGCCATAGCGTCAGTGGCTGAGCGCATTTGTTTAAGTACCGTTTGCAGGAACTGCGCCTCAAATTGTTGACTGACTAATTTAAGTGCACCTTGCTCGCCATTCGCCTTAATCAAATCATCGGCATTCAGCTTATTTAAGTAACCGCCCGTATTTTCAACTTTCATTAAATCACCACCAAATCAGCTTCTAAAGAGCCCGCTTCCGCCAAAGCTTCTAGAATTGCCATCAAGTCCATTGGTGTCGCACCTAAGCTATTTACGGCACGCACGATTTCTTCAATTGCTGTGCCCTCGGGCCAAACAAACATACGTTTGTTACCTTGCTCGACCAATACTTGGCTATCATTAGTCACCACGGTTTCCCCTGCGGCATTACCAAGATAAGCGCCATTAGGCTGGCTCACGTTTTCACGTTCAACAATAGTCACTGTCAGATTGCCATGGCTCACAGCGGCTTTACGAACCACAACATCTCCCCCTAATACCACTGTCCCCGTACGGCTATTAAACACGATTCTAGGTGAACGTCGGCCTTGGTCAATCTTGAGTTCTTCAAGCATTGACATAAAAGTCACACGCTCTCGATTCGACTTAGGCGCGTGTATCAGGACCTTGGCATGATCTTGCGCACGCGCAACATCGGGGCCAAATAGTTCGTTAACAGCCCGTTCGATATTTCGGGCGGTTTTAAAGTTGGGATCCTTAAGGTTTAATATGATGTCTTCATTATCACTAAAGTTACTTTTGATTGGTGCCTCAAGTAAGGCACCATTGGGGATAGTGCCAACAGTTGGCACATTCACAGTCACAGATGATCCATTACGACCGGCGGCAGAAATACCGCCAACCACTAAGTTGCCCTGCGCTACCGCGTAAACCTCACCATCGACAGCCCTAAGAGGCGTCATTAATAAGGTTCCGCCCTGAAGACTTTTTGCATCACCAAGGGATGAAACCGTCACATCTAAGGATTGTCCTGGGCTCGCCAGAGAAGTAATAGTCGCATGCACAGCAACGGCGGCGACGTTCTTTAACTTAGGATCGGTTTTATCATCAATCTGTACACCAAACTGTTTAAGCATATTGACGACAGATTGACTGGTAAATTTAACTTGAGAGCGGTCACCCGTTCCATTTAATCCGACGACTAAGCCATAACCCACGAGTTGGTTATCACGCAGACCTTGCACATCGACAATATCCATCAAGTAGCGGCTTTGCTCTTCCGCTTGCAGTGTACCAGTAGCCAAAAGTAACAATAATAAACAACGTAGCATCAAAATATCCTTTGCTAGAGCGGGAACCATGGACTATTGAAATAGCGAGAAGCCCATCCCATAGCATTACTGTCGGCAATGGCACCTTGACCACCATAAATAATTCTGGCGTCGGCAATACGTTGCGACGATATCGTATTGTTATTACCTATATCGTCAGTACGTATGATGCCAAGTAAGCGCAAATACTCATCGCCCTGATTCAAGCGCAGCCATTTTTCACCGCGGATCAACAAGGTTCCATTAGGTAAAACCTTAGAGACGGTTACAGTGATTGAACCTGATAGCTGATTTTGCTGCGTACTCGACCCTGCACCATTAAACCCTCTCGAAAAAGAGGTTTTACCGTCAGCATTGGCACTTTGGGAACCGATATTCCCCGTCAGCCCCATTCCCATATCTTGTTCTTTGTTGGTCTTGGTATCCGCTTTCTTGCTCGAATAGGTTTTTTCATCTAATGCGACGGTTAAAATATCGCCCTCACGGAAAGCACGTTTATCCTTAAAAAGAGTCAACATGAAACCGGGACGATAAAGACTGCCATCCTTTGCATCCGGCAGGCTGTAGTCAATCTCAGGCGGTGCCCATTCTTTAGTTCCAGGTTTCGTTTCCTTATCTGGAATATGCGACATACAACCCGATAGCAGTGCAAAACATAAAAACCATAACCAACGCATGACTGCCTCTCTAAACCGATTGATTGAGGAACTTGAGCATATCGTCAGAAGCTGACACAACCTTGGCATTCATCTCATATGCTCTCTGCGTGGAAATCATTTCTACCATTTCTTCCACCACGTTGACGTTTGCGCCCTCTAGCGCCCCCTGTCTTAAAGCACCTAAAGCTTGATCGCCCGCCACACCTTCAACCGCCACACCCGATGCAGCCGTTTCACGGTAAAGGTTGTCACCGCGAGCTTCTAACCCTGCTGGATTAGTAAAGTTAACGAGCGTGATTTGACCTAAATCTTGAGGTTCGGCTTCACCCGCCATTTTCGCTGTAACTACACCATCGTTGGCAATAGTAACGGTTAGCGCATCTTCGGGGATCACTATGTTTGGCACTAAAGGTAAACCTTGCGAAGTGACCATCATGCCTTCGCTACTGCGATAAAACTGACCGTCACGGGTATACGCAAGATCGCCATTTGGCTCTTCTACTTGGAAAAAACCATGACCTTCAATCGCTAAATCCAATTGCTGACTGGTATTTTGCATATCCCCAGTAGTGAATATTTTTTGAGTACCAACAACTCTTGTACCTGCACCTAACTGTAAGCCCGATGGCAAATTATTGAGTGCATCAACCTGACCGCCTGGCTGACGTTGGACCTGATAGAACAGATCATTAAACGCGACACGGTCGCGCTTAAAACCTGTGGTATTCACGTTTGCCAAGTTGTTGGCAATTGCGGTCATTTTCGTATCTTGTGCTGTTAGGCCGGTTTTACTTACCCATAACGCTGATTGCATACCACTAATCCTTAAACATTACCCAGCAGACGATTACCAGCCTCGGCCAGCTTTTCTGCACTTTTCATTAACTTAACTTGAATCTCAAATTGACGACTCAAATCCATAGATGCAATCAGCTCTGACACGGCCTGCACGTTACTCGACTCAAGGAAGCCACTATCGACTAATACGCCTTCATCTTGTGGCACTGCTTGGCCATCACGACGATAGAGCAACCCATCTTGCCCTTTTTGCATTAAGGCAAAGTCTGGATTCACTAGCTTTAATCGGCCCACTTCCTCAATGATCCCACCTTCTGCAGGTAAGACACTGACTGTACCGTCTTCGCCCACAAACACATCTTTATACTCAGGTAACGCTATTGGGCCATCAATGCCTAATACTGGCCGACCATCAATAGTCAGTTGCCCCTCGGCATTGGTCTCGATTGCACCTGAACGGGTATAAGCCTCTGCACCGTCAACAGCCACACTGAACAAGCCACGATCGCGGATCGCTAAATCCAATGAACGGCCGGTAGGATTGATCACCCCACTTTGCTGGCTAAAACCACTGCTTTCAGTCTGTGCCATGACTCTTGTATTCAAACTATTGCCTTGGGCAGCTAAAGGCACGGCATTCACGCGCTCAAGATCGGCTTTAAACCCTGCGGTTTCAGCATTAGCCAAGTTATTCGCGCGAATACTTTGCGCCTCAAGGATACGAACTGCACCACTGGCAGCGGTATAAAGCATCTTCTCCATGTCAGTGCCTCTTCTTAAATGGCATTAAGTAATGCTTGCTGCATAGTCGAGTTCACATCGAGAACTTTGGCGTTGGACTGATAGTTACGCTGTGCCGACATGAGGTTAACCATTTCAGCAGTGGTATCCACATTCGAGCCTTCTAAATACCCACCCGTTACCGTACCCATGGTGCCTGTCGAGGGTGAGCCAATAATTGCTTGCCCTGCGGTATTTGTAGCAACCCAAGCATTGTTACTCACGGCTGACAAACCGTTAGGATTACTGAAGTTTGCGAGGACAACCTGCCCCTGTAATTGATCTTGGCCGTTGGTATAAGTGCCATACAACATGCCATTGTCATCTAGACGCACACCTTTTAATTCACCCGAGGTGTAACCGTCTTGAGATAAGCTGGAGTTGTTGTATTTGGCAGCATATTGAGTACTTTTATCGAAGTTGATATCAAATTTGAGCGGTGATGCTCCATTATTCAATGTAAGGTCGAAGGTATCTTTTGTCGTGGTTGGATCTAAAATCCCTTTTGAATCGAATTTTAATGTTGTTTGGTCTGGCAGCAGAGTCCCATCGAGAGTGTAATTAACCGTCCACTCATTCGGTGCTGTTTTCACATAATATTGCGTAACGACGTGCTCAGTTCCCAGAGAGTCGTAAACACTGGTGGTACCAATAGAGTGATAACTATCAATATTTTTAGGATTAAAAGCATTGTACTTAGCGGCATAATGAGTGCTGTTATCAAAATTGATATCATGGCTAAGCGGTGTCGCTCCATTATTAAATGTAAGGTTTAAAGTCTGTTTTGTCGTCGTCGGGTCTAAAACGCCATTTGAATCAAATTTTAATGTTGTTTGGTCAGGCAGAAGAGTCCCATCAAGAGTGTAATGAACTGTCACTTCATTCTGCGCTGTTTTTACATAATACTGATTCACCACATGCGCATTACCCAAAGAGTCGTTAACGGTGGCGGTTTCAATTGCTTGATAACTATCATTATTTGCAGGATCGAATGGCACAGGTAAAATAACATCAACTCGTGCATCAAGATTTGAAACCATACGCACTTCAGTCGTGGCTTTCGCCGCCAAAGATGCGGTTTGTACCTGTAAATCGCCTACATTACCGGTTTGCAATCTTCCTGTCGCATTGACAGAATACCCCTGTAAACGGCTCCCCACAGGATCGGTAATAAATCCTTCGCTATCCTTATGGAACATCCCGGCTCTGGCATACATAGCACCGCCGTCGTTTCCCTTGAGAACAAAAAAGCCTTCGCCTTGGATCCCCATATCAAGTTGGCGACCGGTATAAGTTAAGCTGCCACCTTTAGAGAAGTTTTGGCTCGTTGACATCACGCCAACGCCACCCGCCTGACCACCATTATAAATAGATGCGAATTCACTACGGCCACCACGAAAACCACTCGTAGAGGCGTTAGCAATATTGTTACTGATGGTATTGAGGTCTTGGGTTGTCGCCTGTAAACCACTTAAAGCTATGTTAAATGACATCTTAATATCCTATAAAAATAATTTACGAAACTTCAGAAATATTGAGCACAGAAACGACACCGACACCATGGCCCATTTCAGCCATCATCATGCCGGATGCACTAGAGAAATGGACTCTCTCAATCGGTGCCTTAATATACGTTGGCGCGACTAAACTATTTTCACCTAGTGTCGCCTTAGCTTTGATTTCATATTGGCCAGCAGACAATCCCAACTCAGCAGGATCGATAGAGAAGCGAACGTCACCAACATCCTGAGCACCGAGTTGAATGGTGCTAACGACTTGACCTTGCGCATCGATAATTTCAAGATCTAAGCCTTCAGCGGCATTTTCTAAATACACTTTGCCTTCAACCGCTTCACCATCGAGTTGAAACTCAGACGCCGGCACCATGGCATTCTTACCAATTAAAGATGCCGACTGCACTATGCCCAAATTTTCCATCATGACCATTTGGTTTGACTGATTCTTCCGCATACCCTCTAAGCTTTCGACCTGCGAAAACTGCGCTAATTGAGAGATATACTCAGCACTGTTAAGCGGTTTGGTGGGATCTTGGTTCTTGATTTGCGCGATCATTAAGGTCATGAATTCATTTTTTAATGATGCAGCATCATTCCCAGGTGCAGCTAATGCACCTGCAGGATTCTGAACTGAGTTGTTACCAGAGCGGGCCAATTCCATTGCTATTTATTCCCTAGCTGCAATAAACCTTGCTGCATAGAGCGCGCACGATTCATGATTTCAACACTGGTTTCAAATGAACGACTTGCCGCCATCATGTCGGCCATTTCTTCAATCGTGTTCACGTTGGAGTAGGCAACATAACCTTGTTCATTGGCAAAGGGATGATTAGGCTCATAGCGCATATCTAATGGCGCATCCGCCTGTACTATATCGCTCACCTCAATCGAGGCACCGATTGCGCCTTGTTGAGTAGAATCATAAATAGTCGCAAATACAGGCTTTAAGGCTCGATATGCCGACTCAGGGGTTTCAGCTGCTGTACCTGCGTTAGCAAGGTTACTCGCAACCGTATTCAAACGTATGGTTTGGGCATTCATGCCTGCACCAGCAATTTGATAAATATCACCAAATGACATATAGGCTCCTAACGACCTTCAATGGCAGACTTTAAACCTGCTATTTTCATGTTTAAAAATGTCAAACTCGTTTGATAATCCATCGCATTCTGTGAATATCTCGCCTGTTCCTTACCGAGTTCAACGGTATTATCATCGGCAGAATTTTGGTAAGGCATGCGATAAGCGAGGTTGTACTGTTGATTCATCTGCATACCCGCTTCAACTTGCTTCATAGCAGCTTTGAAATCCAAGTCTCTCGCTTTGTACCCTGGAGTTTCGGCGTTGATTAAATTGCTCGCTAATACCTTGCTTCTCTCCACTCTAAAATCGAGTGTTTGAGGATGTATTCCTAATGCTTTATCAAGGTTGATAGCCATCTCAACTCCTAGTACTGTATGCCTAATTAATATAGATGGCCGAGAAGCTTACAATTAGCATGCCAATATAATTTTCAATATAAAACAGTTGGTTAAATGAAATCGCTATTGATATACGGAAAGTTCTTTTCCCTCACAATCTTACTGAGCCTAGAGTTACTTCCGCTCAATGTGCACGCAAAGGGGAAGATCACGGCGACTGAGCAAATATCTCAGCAAATGACAAACTCTGTGGCCGCTGAGATCGCTAAGTGGCAACAATCGCAAGAAATCAAAAAAATCAGCAAGAAAATCTCACTGCACATTCCCTCTAGCACGGCGAAATTAAAAACCTGCAGTACGGCGCTCCAAATTGAGGCCGCAAAAGGACTCCCATTCGGTCGGATCCAACGAAAAATAAGCTGCATCTCTGAAGGCTGGTCACTGTATGTCCGGGCTAAGGTTGCCCTCAGCGCTTACATCCCTGTGGCCAATAAAACCCTTGTAAGAGATGAAATTGTTACATCAGAAAATCTTCAATGGAAAATGCTGCCCTTAACGGCATCAGACCAAGATATTATTACTGATGACAAACATATTTTAGGTCAGGCAGTAGCCAGAAAAATAAGAAAAAACAAACCAATAAGAGCAAGCAACTTGAATGCGCCTGAACTTGTTAGCATAGGAGATGAAGTGATTATCGAAGCCGCCAGCAGCACCTTTTATGCGCATATGACTGGCATTGCTATGGATGCTGGTAAACAAGGGGATGCCATCAGAGTGCGCAATAGTAGTTCAGGAAGAATCATTACTGCTTACCCCATAGCAAAGGGCAGAGTTGAAACTCGCTTCTAAAATTTAGGCTTGATTAAGATAAATCGAAATTTCATTTTAGAAAAATACCATTCAGGTCGCCTATATCTAGTATCAGGCCATTTATGACGATGAACATCTATGGAAATTAATAAAATTAGCAGTGCTTTGAGCACTGAGTTCAGCACAAGTAAGAGCGCTCATGCGCCAAAAAAGCAGGTTGGAGCTGACAATCTTCCGGCTTCAACACGGCAAGATATTAGTAACGACTGGCAATTATTAGAACAAACCCAGAAAGAGTTACATACCATCTCTGACGTAGATACGGATAAAGTCGCCGCTATTCGCCAGGCTTTGAGTAATGGAAGCTTTGAGCTGAGCTTAGATAAAATTGCAGATAAGATATTGATACAACATGGATAATAGTCAAGTAAACAAGCGCGAACTTGTTCAAAGTTTAATTCGCGATATTCGTCAAGATCTTGAGGGATATAGTCAATTAAAATCAATGCTTAAGCACCAACGTGAATTAATGCAACGCAGAGATAATGATGCGCTTCTAGCCCATAACGAGCGACAAACCGCGCTTTGTAACAAGCTAGCCTTGAGAGCCAAGCAGCGCAGCGAAAATCTCGCAACGCTGGGTTTTAATAGTGACAACAGTGGCATGAGACGCTTAATCACGGCGTTGCCCGATCACCTAAGACCGCAAATTAAAATGTCATGGGACAACTTGCAGCTGTTAGTTAAAGATAGCCAAACGGCGAATGAAACCAATGGCAGATTGCTGGTAATACAGCAAGAAACGATTAACCGCATCCTAAATCAGGATGGCCAGCACCAAGAAATTGATTACGGTGCCAATCGATAAGTAAACTGAATCGATAAGTAAACTGAATTGATGAGAGTTGCCAGCGTGATATGTAGATCGCTGCATGATTTACTAGGGTGACTCTCTGCAGTTAAGGATCAGCGCTTATTAACGTTTATGCTTGTAATAGAAACCAGCCATATCATCAACAATAGCCTGCTCACTGCGCGCAACTCGCTCTTTTTCTTGTATATTTGTTTGTTTCTCAAGCCACTTCAAACCTTGCTGGCGCCCTAACTGATTACGCCATAGCCGCTCAATACGAAGCTGTTCCTGCTGTAGAAAAACCTCCTTTTGAGCTAACTTCACGCGCATAGGCTCTAACACTTGCGCCATACTTGCCGAATTTTGCCAGAGCAGGACATTCGAGCCCTCTTTCGCGCCACGATAAGTCAATATCATGTTTGCTAAGGCTTGATTTTGTTTTTGATTTAACTGAACTTTTAGAATGGAATCATCTCGCTTTTGCCCCAGTTGTGCTAATTTCTTTTCAGCTTGGATACATAACTTAGAGAGATGACGCTGGCTCATATCCCATCACTCCCATCAACTGCTCTAATTGCGCTAAGCTCTCAGCCAGATTGACTTTACTATGCGTGGTCTGGCGTAAAAATCGCGCCATCTCCGGATACACTCGCACAGCAAGATCCATTTCAGGATCTTGGCCAGCTTGGTAACCACCTAATGGTAATAAGTCTCTGACCTCATTGTAACGGCTCAAAAGATGTCTAAAGATCTGACTCTGTTCAATGCTGCTAGAAGTCGCTATGTGCATGGCTAAGCGACTCACTGACGCATTAATATCAATCGCTGGAAAATGTCCTTGCTCGGCCAATTTACGACTTAACACTATATGGCCATCTAAAATGGCTCTAGCTGCGTCAGCAACAGGGTCCTGTTGATCATCACCCTCGGCCAGTACGGTATAAAACGCGGTTAGCGTTCCCGTAGGGTGCTCACCATTACCTGCCATTTCAACCAGTCTAGGTAACTGTGCAAATGCCGATGGCGGATAGCCTTTGGTTGCAGGAGGCTCACCTAGACTCAGGGCGATTTCACGCTGTGCCTGAGCATAACGAGTCAATGAGTCGACTAATAGCAACACTTGCTTACCTTGATCTCTAAAAGCACAGGCAATGGAGTGGGATAACCGCATAGCACGTAATCGCATCAGCGGTGTTGTATCCGCAGGAGCTGCGATAATCACGGCGCGTTTACGCCCTTCTTCACCGAGTGTTTCTTCAATAAACTCTCTAACTTCACGACCACGCTCACCAATCAGGCCAACCACCACGACATCGGCCTCAGTAAAGCGGGTCATCATGCCTAATAGCACACTCTTACCCACACCCGAGCCCGCAAAGAGTCCAAGTCGCTGACCTCTGCCAATGGGCAACAGACTATTGATGGCACGGATCCCCACATCAAGCGGCTGACGGATAGGCTGGCGCAGCAAAGGGTTGTAACTCGTATGGGATTGCGGAACTTGTGAAATGTCAGTGAGGTCGCCAAGTGAGTCTAGTGGCTGTCCAAGCCCATCAAGCACCCTACCAAGCAATCCATCACCGATAGCAATCGTTTGTTCATCCGTAATAGGTAGCACTCTGGCGCCTGGCATCAAGCCCTGTGTAGGCTCAATCGGCATAAGGCACAATACGTCACGGTGAAAACCAACAACTTCTGCCTCAATTAAACGCCCATTTCGCCCTTCAATCTGACAACGGTCACCCATGCCAAGCTGACAGCCAACGGCCTCAAGCAACAAACCATTGACTCGAATGAGACGTCCATAAACCCTTGCAACTGGAACCTGAGGCCAATCGTCATGAAATACATCAGACTCCAATCTCAGCCTCATTCAACTTGGTTTCAACCTGCTTCATGCAGGCATCGAGTCGCGTTTCGACTGAAGCATCTGCATCGGATTTATCACTTACAATACGACAACTGCCCGCAGAAATACTGCTATCTGCAATGAGGTTCCAGCCACGGATTTTATCTTCCGAGAGCTCTTTTAATTTCACAACCGCACTTGGCTCTAAGTGGATTTTGACATCCGCTTGATCATCGGGCAACGCACTCAAGGTTTCTTCAACCAGCTTAAGAATTTGTTGCGGCTGCAGTGTTAATTCGCAGCGGATCACTTGTTGTGACACTCGACGCACTAAATCCAAGATCAAATTCTGCTGCTCACGAACCTGCTTTGCATGGCCGTCTTCAAGTAACTCTCTCAAGGCACCAAGTGGCACAAGCAAACTGTTGAGCTGCTCATCGATGGATGATCTGCCCGCTGACTGCCCGTCTAACTTGCCTTGATGAAAACCAGCAGCATGCCCAGCAATGCGGCCCTCTTCAAGACCAGCCTCATAACCCGCACTCTTACCTTGGATGACACCTTCGTCATAACCCTCGTCAAATGCTTGTTGATAACTTTGAAAATCACCGCCCGCATCTGAGTTCGATTCAATCGCGTCGTGCAACGCAGGAAAACGATAACGACGTGCGAGATTGGTATTTAGACGCCAACGAGAATGCTTGTTTTCCATTAGACAACAACCTGTTCTTCAAATAACTGCAATTCAATTTCGCCTTCTTGCATTAATTGCTTTGCCAGTTCCATGATTTCTTTACGCGCACCACTGGCTCGGCTTACAGGCACACCACCTAACGCTTCAATTTGCGTTTCAATAGCTGACGACATACGTTTAGGTAGCGCATTGAGTAAGGAATCTTTTAGCTCAAAATCAATCCCTTTCAATGCCAAAGACAAGGTTTCGGAAGGAACTTGCCCTAAGAGGGTCTGCAATGTTTCTTGCTTTTGTCGCCCAAGAATAATGAAATCAAACATATTATCGGTTACATCAATCGCCATCTGCTTATCATGGAGTTTAATCATTTCCATCAGCTGCTCTCTATCGCCTTCGAAGCGATTGAGTATATCTGCCACCTGTTTGACACCCGCCACTTGCGTGTGACTTTTCTCCATTGCCATCAACATGCAGCGCTCAACCAGCTCCCGCAGTTCTTCAACAACGTTGCGGTCTAATTCGCCAAGTTGCGCGATACGAACGAGCACCTCATCTTGGCTATCACTGGGCAACATTTTCAGAATTTTAGCGGCACTTTCCGGTGGTAATAATCCCAACAATACCGCTTGTAACTGACAATGCTCATGAGTAATTTCACGGGCAAGTAATTGAGGGTCAACCCATTCGAGGCGCTTAACGAGCACTTTAATCTCATCGCCATAAATGCTATCGATGAGACTTTTAGAGACCCTGTCTCCCAACGCGATATCGAGAGTCTTTTGTAAGTAGGACCGTGATGCTCTGGCGATACCCGACTGTTCTTTGTAACGTTGAAAGAATCGACTTAATACTGCTTCGGCTTCTTGCTGGGTAATACTGGATAACCGCGCCATTTTATGGCTTAAGTGTTGCACATCGTTACGATCCAAATGCGCCATCACCATGGCAGCACCTTCTTCTCCCATACTCAGCAATAACATGGCCGCTTGGGCATAATTGTCCATCTTGATTTCGATTGAATTATTCACCGTCTTTATCGCCTATCCAATGAGCTATCACTTCTGCAACACGCGCGGGTTCTTTATTTGCGAGCAAGGCCAAATGCTCCATTTTAACGGTCAAAGGTGAGCCAGGTTCGGGTAAACCTTGACTACCTAGCCACTCGGCACTCGGTAATTGATGTGGCTGATTTGATGCAGCATCGGCAACAGGTCCATCTAACGCGCCAACAGGAGCTGCACTTAATGCAACGGGCTCAATCCTAGGAGCAGTCATTTGCGCTGTACGAGTCAAGTGCTTAACCAGCGGTCTTAATACAAACAAAATCAGTCCGAAACCGAGAATGCCGCCAATGATGTAGCGTAAATAAGCTTGGTAATTTTCTGATTGCCACCAAGGTGACGGCGTAAATTCCGCTGTAACAGTTGGGGTAAACTCAAAGGCATTAATGGTAAAACTATCACCTCTCGCCGCCGAGAAACCGATAGCATCCTTGACCATATTGCCAAACTTAACCAGTTGAGCCTCATCATTGAATGCTCCTTGGCTTGTCGCACTATTAATAAGCACTGAGACAGAGAGATTTTCGAGCTGCATTTGTTGATAACGGACATGACGTACAGAGCGACCCACGTCATATTGACGACTTTCTTCCTGTTTCAAATTACGGGTTTTGTCATCCGTTGCTGCTTTGCCTGCCTGGGGTGGCTTATTACTTAGTGCTCCTGGAATACCCGCAGCAATACTATTACTTGAATCATCGACACTGGTACGTTCTTGAGTCACGACATTTTGCGGATCGAGTGACTCCTTGGTTTCTTCAACTTGGTTAAAGTTTACTTTTGCCGTTACCCGTACTTGGAAGTTTTCTTGCCCAAGCACAGGCTCGAGCATAGAAGAGGCATTGGCCACTAGGCTATTTTCAAGTTCACGGGTGTACTGTAATTGCTTATTCCTAGACTGGCTAAGATCTTGATTACCTGAAATGTTCTCACTTAAATATCGGCCATCTTGATCGACAACCTTGATATTACTTGCCGTGAGTCCAGTGACACTCCCTGCGACTAAATTAACAATCGCCTCAACCTGTGACTCAGAGAGTCGAGTATTGGGATCTAACTGCAGCATCACAGAAGCGGTAGGCAGTTCAGGCTCCTGACGGATAAACAGAGTTTGTTTAGGTATCGCCAAATGAACTCTTGCAGCACGAACTAACTTTAACGACATTATGGTTCGAGCCAATTCACCTTCTAAGCTATTGCGATATTTGGCTTGCTCCATAAATTGGCTCGTACCGAGGGCGGTATTATCAAGAGCCTCCATGCCAGAAGGCACCTTAGCTTTAACGCCTTTGGCAGCCAAGATCATACGAGCATTACCCACTTGCTCTTCTGCAACGAGTACAGCACCAGAATTCGCATCGAGGCGATAATCAATGCCTTCTGCATCTAAAACATTTAAAACCTGAGAAGTATCAACATTTTCTTGGCTACCATATAAAGGTCGGTAACCGGCCGTTGCCGTCCATAACATCAGCACTATGACACTAGCTACAACCACAGCGAGTAAAGCTAATGCGATGACCTGACGATCACCACGGTTAAAACGATGCCATTTTTGGGTCATGCCAGCAATGAATCCTGACGAAGATTCAGTCCCGGTAATATCCTGACCTGATTGAACAAAAGTGGTAGACATTCACACAATTCCTTAAATAGGCATCTTCATTACATCGTCAAATGCTTGCACAAGACGATTACGAATTTGGAGCATAGTCGCAAAGGACAAACTGGCCTTTTGCGAAGCAACCATGGCACCGACGAGGTCATCACTCTTACCACTATCGACAGCAGCCATCGCCATAGAGGATTGATTCTGATCTTGGTTAACGGCAGAAACTTTACTCTTAATTAGCTCAGTGAATGAACCATAAGCCATACCATTGTCGGCTGGATTTGAAGTGATGTTGATAGCACCTTTAGCCACTTCACGATGAATATTTAAGGTTTCCATCAACATATTTGAGCTACCAATCGCTCCATTAGACATATTCCATTCCTATTACTTTTTTGATTGCTCACGCTGCTTGATCTAATAACGTTTCAATATCAATCCCTGCTTCTCGCATTTGCACGAGGCGATATCTTAAGGCTCTAGTCGTCATCCCTAGTGCCTGCGCACTTAACGTGCGTTGTCCATTAAAACGTTTAAGTACATCAATAATATATTGAAATTCTGCCTGTTGTTTTGAAGCTTTAAGCCCTTCTGTCGCGCCCAAAGGCTCTAACTCGAGCGTTTCTTCTTGAATGTTTAATCCGAGTTCAGCAACTTGAATTGCCTGACCTCTGCGCATCACTAATGCCCGCTGAATACAATTTTCTAGCTCTCTAACATTTCCCGGCCAATCATAGGTCACAAGCACTTGCCTTGCGTGCTCACTGAAATAGCAACGACTTGCGTTATCGGACTGACAATATAAACCTAAGAAATGCTCAGCTAAAGGGAGGATGTCAGCCTTACGTTCTCTTAAAGGCGCGATTTTTAAAGGCAAAACATCTAAACGGTAGAACAGATCCTCCCTAAAATGCCCAAACTCAACGGCCTGTCTTAAGTCGCGATTGGTAGAGGCAATGATTCTGATATCCAGTGGTATAACATGCTGCCCGCCGAGTCTTTCGACTTCACGCTCCTGTAACACCCGAAGTAACTTTGCCTGCAACGGCAAGGGCATTTCACCAATTTCATCGAGTAATAAAGTGCCGCCATTTGCCTAATGCCGATCAGTTAAGACAGATCGCTTGACGATCTCGCTGAAAAGATCAAAATCCGATGACCTCATGTCATCGGATTTTTTTATGCAACTCTCAGAAGCACTCGCCCGC